>CAZKAA010000113.1:5735-6380 GCA_964550575.1 uncultured Candidatus Cloacimonadota bacterium | reverse complement strand
GTGGTTGTCGAGATGCCGGATGATGGCGTCAAGGTCATCAACCGACAGGGAAGTCTGTTCTCCGCTGGCGAGGTCTTTGGCGAGGATGGTCCCGGCGGCGAGTTCTTCCTCGCCGCAGATTAGCGCGAAGCGGGCTTGGGAGTTGTCCGCGGCTTTGAGATGGGCTTTGAAAGAGGTTTTATCGGGATCAAAGGCGATGGAGAGGCCTTTGGCGCGGAGTTTTGCAAGCAGGGGGAGGAGGCGGGTTCTGGCTTCTTCGCCGAGGGGCACGAGATAGGCATGAGGGCGCGGAGCATCTCCCAAGGCGACTTTTTCGGCTTCGAGGGCGAGCAGCAGGCGTTCGAAACCTCCGGCAAAGCCGATAGCGGGCACGCTTTTCCCTCCGATCTGCTCTACGAGACCGTTGTAGCGTCCGCCTCCCGCGAGGGCGTTTTGGGCGCCGAGGCCCTCAAAGATAACTTCGAAGGCAGTGTTGGTATAATAATCCAGGCCGCGTACGATGCGCGGATTGAGGGTGAAGGGCACTTCCATGAGCGCAAGCTGGCTTTGGACGGCGGCGAAGTGCTCCCGGCAGGGCTGGTCCAGAAACTCTGACTGGAGGGGCGCGCTTTGGGCTATGATCTTGCAGGCCGGCACTTTGCAGTC
>CAZKAA010000113.1:0-5725 GCA_964550575.1 uncultured Candidatus Cloacimonadota bacterium | reverse complement strand
TCTAGCAGGCGGCGCGGTTTGAGCTCAAACCTGCTTTGGCAGTCCGGGCAAAGGCGGGGGAGATGGGGGCGGAAGTAGTCGCGCAGGGCCAGATCGTAATCTTTCGAGCATTGGGGGCAGCCTACGCTGTTGAGTTCCAGGCGCATGTTTCGCAAACCCAAATCCCAGAGGAAGTTCCAGAGCAGGGAGATGACCTCCGCGTCATAGAAGGGGTGGTCGCTGCCGATAAACTCGATCCCGTATTGATAAAACTGGCGATAGCGTCCTGCCTGCGGGCGGTCATAGCGGAACATAGGCCCCAGGTAGTAAAGCTTGCGAAAGGGTGCGCCGATGTCGAGGCGGTTTTCCACGTAGGAGCGAACGACGGGAGCGGTGCCCTCGGGACGGAGGGCGAACTCGCGTCCCTTGCGGTCGGTGAAGCGGTACATTTCCTTTTTCACGACGTCTGAAGCCTCGCCGGAACTGCGTTCAAAGAGAGCGGCGGACTCAAAGACGGGGGTGCTGATTTCTTCATAGCCATGGGCGGCAGCCACCGCGCGAAAGACGGAAATGACCTTCTGCCATTTATAGCTGTCTTGGGGCAGGATGTCGTAAGTTCCTCTGGGGATTTGATATTCCATGTTCACCTCAATCGTGCACAATCATGGGGAGGGGGTGGTTTCGTCAAGGCTCATGTCGGGATAGGCGACGCTTTTCAGGTAGAGGCCACAGGCGGGAGCGGTGAGAACCAGCCTCTGCCGGGGGTCTTTGTCCGCCAGGATCTTCGCCAGCACCTCAACCCCCAGGCCTTGATGTGAAAGGTTGCAAATAGTTCCGACAATGCGCCGGACCATGTTGTGGAGAAACCTGTCCGCGACGATCTCAAAGCGGATAACGCCGTCCTTCTCGGTAATCTCAAGCCGGGTTATCTCGCAAATGTGGTTGGGCACGAGCGGGTTGTCGCGGCTGAGGGATGAGAAGTCGTGGCTGCCTGTCAGGACCACGGACAGATCTCGCAGGTCCTCGAGACGGATGCCGCTGAGAGGAACAAAGCCGGTGTGGAGGCGGTTTAGAGGGTTCTGCTCGCGGGAGAGGAGATATAAGTAGCCGCGGCTCATCGCCTGAAAGCGGGCATGGAAGCTATCCGGAACAGGCCAGACACCCGTGATGAGAAGATCGTTACCGAGCTTGGTGTTGAGCCCCAAGCGCAACTGGCGGGGAGACATCCGCCCCCGGTAGTCAAAATGGGCAAAGTGGGCGAGGGCGTGGACTCCGGCATCGGTGCGCCCGGAACCAGTCACGCCCGGATGGCGGACACCGAGTTGGCGGAAGGCGTCGATGAGGTCGCCTTGAATGCTCCTTCCGGCGCATTGGACCTGCCAGCCGCGGAAGTCCGTCCCGTCATACATTACGCGTAGCAGATATCTCGGCATCGTTGACTCAGAGTGATGTGATCAGCACCAGCAAAGCCAGCAGGGAAATGCCGATGAGGTTTGCCCGCGTATTGTCTGTGGCGGGAGCGGGAAGCTTGAGAGCATAATCGAGCTGCGCCTCAACTACGGAAGTGCTTTTCAGGACATGGGCCCCGGCTCCGAGAACACCGTCCAGAACCTCTCCGATGTTGCTTCCGGCGCGGGGCTTGTGGTGGGAGAAATATCTGCCGTAGCCGCGAATGTAGAGGTTTGTGGCGAGCAAATACCGGATAAGCCGGTCACCGAAGCGAAATCTCCGGAACTGCCTCGTGTCGGCGATCACCCTGGCGAGAGAAAGATTACCCAGGCAAAAGACGGTAACGCAGATCAGCAGGAGCAGTCTGAGCGTGAAGACGACGGTGGCGGGAAACTCCATCCCGAACAGAGTGGCAAAAAGCCAATAGGCGGCAAAGAAAGGGAGGCTGAGGCGCATTCCACGGAAAAGCTTGGCATAGAGCGTGTGATCAAGCAGCATGAAAATGAGAAAAGCGGCTGA
Organism: uncultured Candidatus Cloacimonadota bacterium; assembly: GCA_964550575.1. GTDB lineage: Bacteria > Cloacimonadota > Cloacimonadia > Cloacimonadales > Cloacimonadaceae > Syntrophosphaera. The sequence continues at coordinate 3,778 of CAZKAA010000113.1, read as the reverse complement.
AAGCCAGACAAGTTGACGGACAGAAGCATCTATGGCAGAAATCAGGGTCACGAACATGACCAGCAGGCGCAGGAAAAGATTTTGCCCGCTCAGCAGGGAGTAATTCTCATTCAGGGGAATCCTCCCCTGGCGGAGGTGCCTGATCTTCCGGCAGGAGGAGGTCTTCAACTGGGAGTTCAGGTTCGTCATCAGACGGGGCTGGCGTTTCCTCCGCGGGTTGCTCTTTGTCAGGTTCCCCGCCGGTGGCTGGTTCTGGACCGGTTTTCTCTGTTTCCTCCCCAACGGGGATAAGTTCGGTTTTTTCCTCTTCGGTCTTTTCTTCCTCCGGAGGAACGTCTGTCGCTGTCGAATCAGCGCTCGCTGCCAGGCTGTCGGCGCCCGCAAGATCGAGCGAGTCGGCAAACACTCCCGAATCCAGCTTGAACTTCTCTCCGTCGTAGAAACGGGCAATGAGAGTGGCATAGTCGCCTGTCTGCTGAAGCTTCAGGGCTTCATCCAGATAAGCTCGGGCGAGGGTCGTGTCCGCTTGCTCAAAGGTGTAATGCCAGCCAAGGCGGAAGTTTGAACGCAGACGGATCTGGCTGAAGTCCGAATCTATGAGTGAGTTGAGAATAGCGACAAGGGAATCCGGCTGCGTATCGGCATAGCCAACCGCTTGTTCAAAAAGGCTTTCCTGTTCTTGCTCAAGAGGATCGACCAAGCTGACGGGTTCTCCGGCGATGAGTTTGCCGAGCGCGATCGTGTATTTATTATCTGGAAAATCAGTTAGCATGCGAGCGTGGATCTGGGCTAGGGAGAGCGAATCGCTGCCGGCCTTGCTGTGGATGCTGGCTTGGGAAAACAGCGCCAGAGGTATGATCTCGCGGTCGAAGCGCTGAAGCAATGCGGATAGGTTTTCCATCCTGTCTGCTAGTGTGTCAAGTTCGCTTTCCAGAGAGGTGAGGCGTGTTTCAAGCTCGCTGCGTTGGGTTGTGGGATCTGCTTCTTTATCTTCCACTTCAGTCGGAAAACTTGCTGTGGAACTTGAATCTGTGATCGCAATGGTTTCCAGACTGTCGGCTGTCGTACTGGAAGTTGAACCGGTCTCCAGAGCAGGAGCGGCGGATTCGAGGGAAACATCCATATCCTCTGGGGAAGTGATATCAGCCTCTTCAGGCACGGGTTCGCTCTCTTCAATGGGCTCAATTTCCGTTTCGTCAGTATGGACTTCAATTTCTCCAGATTCCTTGTCAGGAGGGGCGAAAACGCTATCGGGCTCTGCATTTAGACTGTCAGCAGTTGCACCTTCCTCCCCCAAATCTGGAGCAGATGCATCACTTTCAGGAGCTTTTTCTTCTGCGTCAAGGCTGTCCACCGTGACTGGAACGGGGAGCAGTTCAATCTGGGAGCGCAATGTGTCAGCCAGCAGGGTCTTTTCGTTCATAAGCACTGAAAGGGAATCCAGAAGCGCGGCGAGTTCAGGGCGTGAGTCGATGATTCGCTGATACATCACCAGGGCAGAATCGGAGAGGGCAAAGCTGTTGAAGTAGTTCTCAGCGCCGGTGATCTGGTAGTCTATGAAGGTCTGGACGTTCGCTTCCGGTTCAAAGGGCGTTGCTTGCTTGAGTTGGGTGATTGCTGCAGCTTTCAAAGAGGCAGGCTCGGCCAGTTCGGAGGCAGAGAATTCTGATTTAACGCGATTGTATGCCGTGAAGGCCGCGTTCAAATCCTGTTTGCCGTGAAAGAGGTATTCCCCCAGATAATACTGCGCATCGGAGGAACTGGCAGTGCGTGGATAGGCGCTGGAGATCGCCGCCATCTCGTCAATGCCCTGCTGCCCTTCGTTACGGGCAAACATCAGCCGCGCTTTGAGCACCCTGGCCTGAGCGATCCTATCCGGACGGTCTTCGTCGCTCAGAAGCTTATTGACGGTTTTCCAGCTTTGCTCCGCGTCACCAAGCATAAACAGGTTCAGGGCAATGTAATAGCGGGCTTCCAGTTTGAGTGGCTGGGGTATGCTGCGCTGCTGGGCAAGTTTCTCAAACTGCTCCAGCGAGGCGGCGTAATCCTTTTGGAGATAATAGTTCTTGCCGAAGAGAAGAAAGGCTTCGCGGTACTCGTCGGATTTGGGATAACCGGAAATGATGCGCTCCAGCCAATACTGAGCCTTGATGATATCCTTGTCCGCGATTTCAAACTCGGCAAGGGTGAACAGCGCGCGGGGATGCAGCTTGCGCTGAGAAGTATTGTTTATAAAATCTGTAAGCAGCTTTTCTGCATCTTCTTTGCGGTTGATTTCGCGCAGCACCTTGGCGAGAGAGATGTGCGCCTCCCCAAAGTAGGGGCTGTCGGGAAAGCCGCTGATCAGGGTCTCGAACTGGTCTTTGGCTTGAAAAGCGCTGTTGCCTTTAAGGTAGAGCGCCTGAGCCATCAGAAAGAGCGCGTCGTCTGTGTTGCGGGTGGTTTTGGGATTGCTGAGGATGATCCCGCACTTCTGGATCGCTTTTGTGTATTCCTGAACTGCCTGGTTCGTCGGCTTGCCGTTGGCGTTCAAAGCCCTTCCCTGCGCCGTGCGGAAATACTTCCGGGCGTTATACATCGTATTGTTCAGCCCACATGAAGCGAGCATCGCCAACCAGATCAACAAGATTGGAAGATATCTTCTCATAAATCCCGGATGGCGCTATGGCGCTTAGTTGTCAATACAAATCTATGCCGAGTGCCGCCACGGCGGTGAGGACTTCTCCGGAGCCGACTAATTCCACAGCCGCGTTTACATCCGGATATGAAACCCGATCTTCGGCCAGGGTGGAGACGTTTTGGCGCAGCCGCTTCCTGACCGCTTCCAAAGCGGGTGAGGATGGAATCCCCCTTTGCTCAAGGGCTTGGGAGGCGATGAGCAACTCAATGCCGATTACGCTGCGCACATTTGTCACCACTTGCAAAAGCTTGTTCGCGGAAACAGAGCCCATGCTCACATGGTCTTCCTGATTGGCAGAGGTGGGGATGGAATCAACGCTGGCGGGATGAGCCAGTACCTTGTTCTCTGAGACCAGCGAGGCGGCAGTCAGTTGCACGATCATATAGCCGGAATCTATCCCCGGCCGTTTGGCAAGAAAGGGTGTCAAACCGCGGTTAAGCGCGGGATTCAGCATCTGTTCCATGCGCCGCTCGGAGATCGAAGCGATTTCGGCGATCGCGATTGCCAAAGTGTCCAGCGCCAATGCCAAAGGCTCACCGTGGAAGTTTCCGCCGGAGATGATCTTTTCCTCGTCGGGAAAGATCAAAGGATTATCTGTGGCGGAGTTCAGTTCAATCTCCAATACACCGTGCACATAAGCAAGGACGTCTCGCGCCGCGCCATGCACCTGAGGGGTGCAGCGCAGGCTGTAGGCGTCCTGAACGTTTCCGCAATTGCGGTGCGAATCGCGCAGGGGACTGTCTTCAAGCAGGATGCGAATATTGGCGGCGGACGCTTTTTGCCCGGGATGGGGACGAACATTCTGAACCAGGGGATCAAACGCCTTCGGAGTACCTAAAAGCGCGTCCACGCTCATGGCGGCGGTCACGTCCGCCTGCCGGCAAAGCCGTTCCGCTTCCAGCAGGCTCAGCACACCCAAAGCAGCCATCACCTGCGTGCCGTTGTTCAGTGCCAATCCCTCTTTCGCGGCGAGAGTCACGGGCTTGATTCCCGCCCGGCGCATGGCTTCTGCTCCGGTCAGGATCTCTCCGCCAAATTCTGCTTCGCCTTCGCCGATCAGCGGCAAGGCAAGATGCGACAGGGGGGAAAGGTCTCCGC
>CAZKAA010000112.1:0-6388 GCA_964550575.1 uncultured Candidatus Cloacimonadota bacterium | reverse complement strand
ACACCCTATCCTACACTCTTTCCCTACACGACGCTCTTCCGATCTAGAACTCAAAGCGGACCTTTTTGAGCGGAACGGAGGGGGAGAGGGAAAGGACCTGGACCCCTTCGCCGGGAGTCAGGTTGTAGGTTGTGAAGTCTCCGCCGTCCTGCGATATCCTGACGTAGGAACCGGAAGAAGCATGGCTGTAAAAGAGGCGGACGTGCCTGAAATCGGCTGCTCCGCCGGAATGCCTGACTCCGGCGTATTCGACCCAGGAAGGTCCGTCCACGTAATAACGCCTGAGTTCGGTTTTGGTTTCAACCGGCTGCTCGGGGACCGGCTCGAGGGGATTTCCAAGGCTGTCGGCGAGGACCGGTTCGACGGGAGTTGGAGCCAGCTCGATGACAGTCTCCTCGTAGTAATAGCTGCGGGGGATGAAGGTGTAGCCGATCATTCCCAGAGCGGGCTTTCCGGCTCCGCGCTTCATGAAGGAGAGGGTTTCCCAGTTGCGTGAGAAGCTGTGTTTGACGGTGCGGCGGAACTCGTTGACGATCGAGGTGATGGGGACGAGGCCCACCCCGCTGCCGCCGTAGTTGAGCTGAAACTGCTCCCTGAGCTTGCCGGAGATGAGGTCGCCCTCGATGATGGAGTCGCCAAAATAGGCAATGCGTATGCTGCCGGAGGGGTTCTTCTTCTGTTCGGCGAGCTTGGCGCGGAATCCGGCGAGAGGGGTTTGGGCGCTGGCGATGTGCATTTCGTCCGCAATTTTACGCAGGGAATCCGCTTTGGAGGGGGTGAACGAGTCAGCGATGCGCTGAACCACGTCCAGTTTTTTGAAAGCGAGCAGGCTGGTGTTCCAGGCGGGGATGAACCTCGCGACAACGAGCAGGAGCAAGAGTGCTCCGCCGAAGATCAGAAAGGGATGCCAGAAGTATTTTTTCATTTTCCGGTGTAAAGCAGGCGCTGGAACGAGTCTCCCGCCCTGACGAGATAAATCCCGGCGGGACATGGCGAACCATTGGCGTCAAGGGCGTTCCAGATGAACTCTGAAGTCTTTGCTCCGCTGGGAAAGAGAGTGGCGACCTTCTGGCCGCGGAGGTTGAATATCTCAACCGGGGAATGCTTGGCGGAGGCGATGGTGAAAGGACCGCTGCCTGGATTTGGATAGCAAACGATGCCAGCCGCGGGAACCATCGAAGGATCGCCAAGATCGCTGGCGGAGAAGTCGTAGACAGCGACAAAGGCGTTTTGGTCGCTGTCCGAACTGCTGCTCAAATGGATGCCGGGGAAGTCCATGTGGCCGACATACCAGCCGCTGACCACGATTTTTTGGGGGCTGAGAAACTTGATGTCGGTGGCGATCTCCAGGTTGGATCCGCCGCCAATCGCGGGAGGATAACCCATAGCGCTCACGAGGATGTCCGAAGCACCAGCGGAGTTAATCTGATAGCCGCCGAAACTCATGGTGTTTTCAAAGGTGGAGACGCTCGCCTCAAGCTGGCCGGCATACCTGATGTCCACAGACCTGCCTTTGTCCGTGCCGGACCCGCCGTAGAATTCTACGTCGGTCCAGTTGCCGGCTTCGTCGAAGAATGCCACGTAGATGTCGTCGGAACCGTCCACGCTCTGGTAGACGGCATCGCCTATCTGGACCATTCCTGTCGCCCTGCCGATGACGGCGTTGCGCTGATTCGCGGAGTTAGCCTCGTCGCAGGAGATGTTGAGGGCACCGGGGCCGTAGGATGGGAGAACCCATTGGATGTTGCCGCTGGAGTCGTATTTCGCGGCGTACATGCCCTGCGTGTCCGTGATGATTCCGTCGAAATTGGTGCCTGGCCCAGCGGCTCCGGTCACATAGACATCAGCGCCGTGATTGGCGATATCGACCTTGTAGCCGTATTCAACTCCGGAAGTCCCGGCATGCCTTGCCCAGAGGGGATTGCCGTCTGCGTCGAACTTTGCCAGGAACATATCGCTGCCCCCATAACTGGTCAGGCTCAGGGTGGGCGAGAAATCAATCGTGCCGCCAAACCAGCCGGTGATATAGAAATCCCCGGAGGGAGCGGCTTCGATGCCATAGCCGATTTCGCTGTTCGTTCCGCCGAAGCGCTTGAGCCAGACCAAATCGCCTGCGGGTGAAAATTTGCCGTAGAGGACGTCCCAGGTGCCCTGATGGGGGAGGTCGTAGCCGCCATAGCTGAGCGGGGCAGAATAGAAGCCGGTGAAATAGCAATTGCCTGAGGCATCGGCTGCGAGCGAAACGCAAATGTCGGCTTCCGTCGAGCCGACCGCCCTAACCCAGAGCACATTGCCTTGGGCGCTGTATTTGATAATGAAGCAATCGGATAACCCCATTCCGGGATAATCTGTGCCGTTGACGGTAAGGGTCTCGGAGAACTCGCCGCCGACATAGAATGCGCCGGCATTTGACTGCGAAGCGTCAACCGCGAGGTCCCAGGGGGCTTCCAGACTCGACCCGCCAAAGCCGCCGGCCCACTGCCAGGCCCCGGCGGAGAGGGTTGCCCATCCGGCTGCCAGCAAGATTGCGTGTATGATTTTTAACTTATTTGTTCTCATAGCATGCCATTTTTTTCGGGCGGTTATTTTGACAAGGAAAAAACCAATTCTGTTGACAAATATGACCTTTCTGATTTGTTGACATCGCCAGGCGCAGCGCAACGGCCGCTTGTGAACCATGTCAGATCAGGAATGAAGCAGCATTAAGCAATGCCGGTCGTGTGACGTTGTCAGCCTGGCTTTTTTCCAGAACTGGGTTAAAAAGTGCTAGTCATATCTGATAGCTTTACAAAAGGAATATAAATGAAACGATTTATCACCATCCTGCTCCTGATCGCCGCGTGGGGACTGATGCACGCCTTCCCGGCGGAGATCAATAGCAGGGCAATCGATCAGGATGTGAAAACGCTGAACAGCCTGCGCATAAGCATCGGCTCGGTGAACAGGAGTTCGGGGACCATCAGGGTCGAACTGCGTGGCGAAGAGGAATCTGACCTTCTGCTCGCCCATGGGTTTGAGGCGATCAGACTGCCCGACCTGGCAAGGCAGTACGCTCAGAAACTAAGCCAGATCAAGGGCACAGGCGCGCCCAAGGACGAATACTACACTTTCGCCCAGTATCAGCAATTCATGCAAGATACCGCGGCACAGTATCCCAATATCTGCTCTCTCGTTTCGATCGGCAATTCGGTGCAAGGCCGGCCGATCCTGTTCATGAAGATAACCGACAATCCCACGCTGGAAGAAGCCGAGCCGGAGTTCAAGTATGTGTCCTCCATTCACGGTAACGAAGTGGTGGGCTATGACATGTGCATCCGGCTGATCCAGCAGCTCACGACCCAATACGGAACCAATGCCCGCATCACCAACCTGGTGAACGACATGGAGATCTGGATCTGCCCGATGATGAATCCTGACGGGTTCGCCCTCGGCCAGCGTTTCAACGCCAACGGGATCGACCTCAACCGCAACTTTCCCATGCCGACCGGGGAACTGCATCCGGACGGCAATGCCACCGCGATCGAGAATACGCACATGATGAACTTCTGCAACGACCGCAACTTCGTGCTCTCCGCCAATTTCCACGGCGGCGCGCTGGTGGCGAATTATCCCTGGGACTACACCTATGTCCTTGCTCCGGATAACGATATGCTGATTCAGGCGGCGCTTGCCTACAGTTCGCACAATCCGCCCATGTTCGACAGCGACGAGTTTCCGCAGGGGATCACCAACGGGGCGGACTGGTACGTGATTACAGGTTCGATGCAAGACTGGATCTATGGATTGACAGGCGGAACGGACATCACCATGGAGATCGGCGAAGACATGTGGCCTCCAGCCTCGCAGCTGCCGACTTACTGGTCGCAAAACCAGGAGTCCATGCTCTCATATCTGGAGTTCGCGCAAAGGGGTCTCCGCGGACTTGTCACAAGCGAATCTGGCTCGCCCCTTGAAGCAGAGATAACTGTGCGTGGCAACGCCAAAACCGTGCATACTGATCCCGACGCGGGGGACTATTACCGGCTCTTGCTGCCGGGAACATACACCGTTACCGCATCGGCAGACGGATATATCCCGAAAACGGTTACCGTCACCGTACCGGGACTGGGATACTCGACACAGGATTTCGTCCTTGAGTTATCACAACCAACCAATTTTTACGGCCAGGCGCGCAACACCCAAGGCAACGGCATCCAGAATCTTACCGTAACCCTCGGCACAGATCCCCCCACAACCACCACAGCCGACGCGTCCGGCTCATTCCAATTTCTCGGGGTAATGGAAAACCAGTACCAGATCACATTTTCCCATCCCAGCCTGAGCACCTATAGCTTCGATTTCCTGCTCACCGACGAAGAAAACCGGCAGGTGTTTGTGCTCACAGACCCCGCCCTGCCTTTGAACGATGCCTGCCAGAGCATGGACAACTGGACCTACCAGACTCCCTGGGGCACGACTACATATCAGGGTGAAAGCGTGATAACAGACTCTCCGTCAGGAAATTACGGAAACAATATTTACAGGCAACTTCGCATAACAAATCCTATCTCATTGCAAAATATAATAGAACCAGAACTGATAATCCGAACGATTTACGATCTGGAAAGCGGCTACGACTACGTCTACGTGCAAGCATCAACAACCACTTCCAACTGGACAGACCTTGACGCCCTCACCGGCACACAATCGACCTGGCAAACCCTTTCTTATTCGCTTGCCCAGTTCGCAGGGCAGAGCGTCTACATCAGATTCGTGATCGACTCCGACTGGAGCGAAACCGGAGACGGGATCTACCTCGACGAGATACAGGTATCCGGCATCGACGGAAGCTATATCTTTCTGGGAGATGTGGACGAAAACCGCAGAATCAGCAGGGCGGACGCCAAAGCTATCGCCGATTATGTGATCGGCCTTGACCCGCTGCCTCAGTTGGATCCAATTCCCTGGGATCAGGGCAGGATCGCGATCGCGGACCTGGACTGGGATCAGGAGTTGGACGCTTTCGACAGCTATCTGGTCTTGAAGTATTTATGCGAGCCGAACTGGATCTTCCCGCATCTGACGGGCATCCCGGAGAATCCCGGAGATCCGGGGCTGACTGCCTCCTACGACGGACAACTGAACATTGGGTTGGCGCAGCCAGAATTGCTCAAGTCTTTGACTTTCTCAACTTCCCCAGTGCAGTTACAGCAGATCTTCCATCAGGGATATATACAGGGCTGCCCCTTTGTGCAGTCCTACAATATTGAAACGGACAGCTACGCCTACGCGGGATACAATGTGCAGCACGAGAGTCTGTATGCCACTCTGGAGGACGATCCGCAGAGTTTTATCCTCCAATTCAACCTTAACGGCATGAGCGGTTCACAGTTCGTCAACACCAGTTCTGCCGGTGAAGACCCCCTGCAACCGCCGCTTACGCTAAGCCAGAACTATCCCAACCCCTTCAATCCTACCACTTCCATCACTTTCACCCTGCCGCGCGAACAGCATGCCCGCCTGGAGATTTACAACACCCGCGGCCAGTTGGTCCGCGTTCTGGCGGACGCCGTGTTGCCCTCTGGTCCGCAAACGCTGGTCTGGGACGGCAAAGACGCCAAAGGAACCGGGGTCTCCAGCGGAGTATTTCTCTACAAGCTGGAGAGCGGGAATAAAACGCTCATCCGGCGCATGATGCTGATCAAATGATGACAGGCAGGACCTTGCTTTTTACGGCAGCGATTCTCGCGCTGGCTCTCATTACCGGCTGCAAAGACGGTAAAAACGCCCCAGCCGGGCAATCAGAATCGATCCAGGCAGAGCAAGCGGACAAGTATGCCAGGCCACCGGCTGATTCACTCGCGTTCAGGAAAGACGCCGAGTTGCAGATCAGTTCGCCGGACGGAAGCGTTGTCAGGGGCAACTTCGACGTGGAGATCGCCGCGACCGAGGAAGCGACGATGAGGGGATTGATGTGGCGCGAGAGGATGGAGGATTATCAGGGGATGCTATTCGACCCGGATGGTCTCTCCAACACCTCATTCTGGATGAAAAACACCTATCTCGCCCTGGATATGATCTTCATCGGCGAAGACCGCAAGATCATCTACATCGCGGAGAACACCAAGCCTTTCAGCGAAGAGCGCGTGTCGCCGGGAGGGATCTACCGCTATGTTCTGGAAGTTAAAGCCGGAACCTGCTATAAACACAATATCAAGATCGGAGACATGGTAACATGGAACGAAACATAATAGTCAAATCCCTGCTTCTCGCGGTGATCGTGCTGCTTGCAATTTGGTCCTGCGACAGGGGAGAGGGCGCGCGGGAAAACTCCGCTGCTGATGAGGAATCCCCCAGCACCTAAGATCGGAAGAGCACACGTCTGAACTCCAGTCACCGCTCATTATCT
>CAZKAA010000111.1:0-6464 GCA_964550575.1 uncultured Candidatus Cloacimonadota bacterium | reverse complement strand
CGCGCCGAACGCGGCGGAACCATAAAAGTATCCCGTCAGATATGAATTGCCCTCCCCATCCACGGCTATGCCGCGTCCTGAGTCATAATGCATTTCCCCCGCGCCCGCAGCCCAGAGCCAGTTGCCATCGGATCCGAGCTTGGCGGCGAAGATATCATCCTGTCCGTTGGAGCTGAGTGTGTTCGTTCCAAACGCGGCAGAACCCGCAAATTGCCCCGTCAGATAAGCGTTGCCGGCTCCGTCCAGGGCGATGCAATTGCCATAGTCCCAATATACGCCTCCCGCCCGGACCGCCCACAGCCAGTTGCCGCTGGAGTCCAGTTTGGCGGCGAAAACATCTTCAGATCCGCTGGAGTTGAGCGTGAGCGCGCCGAACGCGGCGGAACCCGTGAAATGCCCTGTCAGCCATGCGTTGCCGGCTCCGTCGATGGCGATGCCGCGGCCTGAGTCAGCTTCCGTTCCGCCTGCCCGGGCCGCCCACAGCCAGTTGCCGTCGGGGTCCACTTTGGCGGCGAAGATATCGCTTTCCCCGCTGGAGTTGAGCGTGAACCCGCCGAAGCTGGCGGAATCCTCAAATTGTCCCGTTATACAGGCATTGCCCGCTGCGTCCAGGGCGAGGTCGTCGCCGTTGTCATACCAGGTTCCGCCCGCCCGGACCGCCCACAGCCAGTTGCCCGCGGGGTCGAGTTTGGCGGCGAAGATGTCGTTCAATCCGCTGGAGTGGAGCGTGAGCGCGCCGAATATGGCGGAACCCTCGATCATTCCCGTCAGGTAGATGTTGCCCGCTGCGTCCGGGGCGATCGCGCTGCCAGCGTCGTTGAACTCTCCCCCCGCGCCGGTCGCCCAGAGCCAGTTGCCCGCGGGGTCGAGTTTGGCAACGAAGAGATCCCAGGATCCGTGGGAACTGAGCGTGTGGGGCCCGAAGCTGGCGGTTCCCTGAAAAGACCCGGTCACATATTGGTTGCCCGCGCCATCCACCGCGATGGATACCCCATAATCAACGCTTGCCCCCCCCGCCTTGACCGCCCACTGCCATTCCGGCGTCTGCGCTGCCACTCCCGCCGTCAGCAAAACCAGCGCCAAACAGAGCGCGAGGCATTTCACACCACTCATTGCGTCCTTCCTTGAGGATTAATAAAATGTTAACTTCATGGTTCACGAAACAGGAACATTGGTCCAGATAAATCTGCGGGGATAAGGCTCACCCCTTGCGAGGACGCCTCTTGACGCCAAATCCAGCGCGGGCTCTCACATCTTGTTGCCCAAAAGCCACAGATGGCCGTTGGGCGGGGCGATGCCTCGTTTTCATTAACCGCTGATGTTAAGGGGCGGGCAACCGATCCCCGGGCTACTCGCTAAAGGCGCGCAGGCGGAAGAAGCGCAGGTTCTCCGCGGTGGTGTTGTAGGAGAGGGTTTGGGCGTCGAACTCAGCGAGGGGAGGCTCGCACCAGTTGTGTGGGTCCGCGGAGGTGTAAACGCGGTAGCCCGAGGCGTTGGGAACCGCCGCCCAACTTAGCGTCATTATTCCCGACTCTTGAACTATAACCAGTTCCGGCGCCGCCAGTTCTCCCGCGGGTTCAGGGCCGACGATGTGGTCGAGGCTGACATACACGAAGCCGCTGGGCGAGCCGTTGAAGACTTCGATTCCGAGCAGCCAACTGCCTCCCGCCAAAGCGCCGAGGTCGATCCCGTAAGTTGCCCATTCGACGTTCGGGGCAAGGGCGAAGGGCGAGCCGAACACGCTCCAGGCAGTCCCGTCGGCGGAGTATTTGACGCGGATGAAGCTGTTGTCCGCGAGGTTGTGTTTGCGGGCCTGGAACCATAGTATGGAGCCACTCTGAATGCCCAAGCGCGGCGTGACGATGGTCTTGCCCGCGGCTGAGGCGGAAACGGCGAGGCACTTTGATCCCTGGTAGGGATAGAGTTCCGTGAGCGGAAGGTTGTCGGGATTGGACCATCCCGGAGGTGGAAACGTTGCTGTTTCAAAGCTTTCTGCCAACTGGCTGTTTCGGGGCGTGGTGAAGGTCCAAATCGGGCAGGCGGCGGGGCTGCCGGCGATGTTGGCGGGAACAACCTTCCAGTAATAGGTAGTCTGGGGCATAAACTCAATTTGGTAATAGCTTTCGGCCAGATCTTCGGCGACCAGCAGCTGGGGCGGATTGACAGTGTCCAGATAGAGGTCGTAGGTTGCCGGACAGCCTCCCGCGCCTCGCCAGGCAAGGGTTGAGGAGAGCACCGCCACGCTCGCGTCCAAAGGATAGACCGCCTGGACGGGAAGGGGGAGCATGGGTGTGATCAGTTGCAGGTTCGGCCGGTTGTAGGTTCTGGCCCCGTTGCCGGCGGGAAAGCTTCCGCTCGCGTTGACGTAGGCGCAGCGGTATTCCGTGGTGGGGGTGTAACGGAAGGTCGGATGATTGCCCTGGCTGGAGCCGTCATAGTTTTTCCAGAGGATTTCGAGGCTTTGCTCGTTGTTCCACTCAAAGGGAGTCTGGAAGGCGATTTGCAGCCAGCCCGAGCCGTGAAAGCGGAGGTTTCCGGAAAAAACTTGCACGAACATCCCGCTGTCCGGTAAAGTCGTATTCGCACTGGAATAGTAGGTGTTGGAGAAATGCCTGATGAATATGTGCTGCTCTTCAAATGTGTAGTATGCGGGAAGGTTATCAACCTGCAAGCCCATTCCCGCAATCTCGCCAGGTTCATTGAATCCTGTCGCATTGAGTTCCGCTTTGGTGATGATCATCTTGCTCCAGCCGAAGTCGTTAGCTCCGCTCACAGGAAGCGAGCTTTGCGTCTGGCTGCCGGTTCCGATCACATACTCAGCCGCGTTGGCGATGGCCACTGACAAGCAAATCGCAATCAATAGTAAAAATTGTTTCATACCTCTAACCTCTAACAAGAACTTATGCAGATTAAACTATTCATGAGACAAGCAAATTGTCAAGCGATAATCTGCAGACTGCATCCAGTTCCCCTCAGAAATGAGAAAAGGATTGACAGCAGATGGGTAGTGCCCCGTATTGCATTTACAATGAGTTGCGCCTCAGAAATATTGAGGCGTGCGGGAGCGCCAGATGAAACATATCCGGACAGCGGTGCTTGTTGCCGCGCTCTTAGGCGCGGTTGCCGCGGGTTTCTGCGCGATGCAGGGTTCCCCGGCGGGTGACAAAAGGCTGGACATCACCCGCTATCACAACGTGGGCAATATCTGGCTGCGGATCAGCAACTACGGCTTCTTCGGCTCCGGCTACGACGCGGTGCCGAGGTTTCCCTCGCTGGAGTATCCCGGCGGGAGCGGCATAGACTATCTCTTCCGGGGCGCGCTGTGGTTCGGCGCCAAGCGCTACCGGCGCGACGACGCGGGCCGCAAGCTCTTCTGGCTCGCCCAAAACCCCTCGGCGGACAGCACGGGCACGGTCGCGGAAGGAACGTCCGGCTGGCAAAGCTGGATGAGGCCGGTGGTGGACACGCTGGTGACAGTGGGATTCGACGGGGAGTGGGGCGTCTATGAGTTTTTACCTGCCTACAACCCGCTGCTCGCGGGAAATCCCGAAGCGCAGACCTATTATGAGGCGTGGAACGGGCTGGACCAGATCGCCGTGGCAAGCACCCGCCAGCACAAGAGGGCAGAGGACGACGACGGCGACGGGGTGATCGACGAGGATTTCATCGGCTACACCTTTCCCCTGCGCCAGGCGTCGGAGCTTCCCGCCCAGTTCCAGTCTTTCGGCGGGCAGTATATCCACGAGACGGACAACTTTGAGGCGATCACCTCGGACTACAACGCGGAGATCTGGTTTCCGCTGGGATTTATGGAACTCTCCGCCGGAGGTTACGGCAACCATGCCTACGCCGCCCCGCTGGACGACGACTCCGACGGCAGGATGGACGAGGACGGGGCGCCGGTCTCCGAGCAGGACTTCGTGAGCTATTACTATGACTACTGCCCCTTCGGCACTCCCGGCGACCGCGACCTGGGAGCGCACCGCAGCCTCAACCGCCACTACCCCCTCAGGGTCCAAACCCGCCAGATGTCCTACCAATGGAGCTACGACTACATCAAAAACATGGTCTATGTGGAGTTCGACATCACGAACATGAACATCGCCACGCAGGACACCCTGTTCGACTGCACGATGGGCATCTACATGGATGCGGACTGCGGGCCCCAAACCTGGGAAAACGTCTATGCCGACGACCTTTCCGGCTATGTGAAGGGCACGAACTATGAATTTGCCTACACCTACGACGGGGATATGGACGGCGGGCTGACCCGCGGCTTGATCGGAGCGAGGGTCTGCACCCCCGATCCCGAGCAGCTCAAGTTCCACTGCTGGTATTGGCAGGGCGACGAAGGCCCGTCCGACTTCACCCCCACCTCTTTCAACTATGCGCCCCTGCGCACCGCGAACGAGAAGTATTGGCTGCTCACGGGGCGGAATCCGGACGAGACGAGGTTTCAGCCCCTGCGCCCGGAACAGGACGACCTCACGGAATATGTGCAGCCTTCGCCCACGGACACCCGCTTCCTCTTCGCCTTCTACGGCGCCCAGCCGGGCAGCCCGGAATATGGGGAGATCGCGAACGGGGTCTATCACAAGCGCTGGAACCTGGCGCCGGGGCGCACGATGAAGATCGTGGTGGCAGTGTTTCCCGGAGACAACAAAGAAGACCTCAAACGCAGCGCCCGCTGGGCAAAAGAGATCTATGGCGAAGCGCAGACCCTGGTCAACGTGGTGCTTCCCGACACCTTTCCCCACTACAACCCGCCGGAACCGCCGCCCATCCCGCGCCTGTTTGCCGAACTCGCGGATGACGGGAAGCGGCTCGATCTCTGGTGGGACAACCGCAGCGAGTTTGCCTACGACTTCAAGACCGTGAGCAGCGCCGTGACCGGCTGGCAGGATCCGGACAATCCGCTTTACAAGCCATATCTGGACAGCGATCCGCTGAACGTGGACTGGAGCGGCTTTCCGCAGGAGTTCCAGCCCCGGCTGAACGACCCCGCCTACGTTTTCAACCCCAACGCCACGGTCAATCCCTACACCGCGCACAGGCTGCGCCACGACTTTCAGGGCTATGGGGTCTGGGGGCGGAGCGGCAGCGGCTCGCAGGAGGACTGGGTGCTGATCGAACGCTGGGACAAAGAGGAAACCCCGCTCGACTACTCCGATTATGAGGTCAACATCAGCAGCCCCTACGCGGAGTCGCTCTACGTGGACTACGGCGGCTATCTCGGGGTGGACAAGGGCCTGCCGAACCGCAACCAGTGGGGGCAGACCTCCCAATACGGTCGTTTCACCTGCCTCGACGAAAACTATGCCCTGAAGCCCAACCCGCCGGACACTTTCTACGGATTTCCGCTCTACGACCCCCAGATCGAGTGGAGCCCGGAGCTGGAACTGCAGGCGCAGCAAATCGCCGCCGAGTTCGCCGGGCTGCCCGCGGAACGGATCCTAGACCTGCAGGCGGGCCTCTTCCGGCATCCGGAACTGAGAGAGGACATCTATTTCGCGCTCTACGACACGAAGATGATTCCCCTGCCCGGCCACGGAGGGCAGGTCGCCATCCCCGCAACTCCCGCCGATACCCTTTTGCTCGGCAATCTGAGGAATGAGCGCCTCTCGCGCCGCTATTACAAGGCATCGATCCTTTATCCCCCCAGGGGCTGGGAGTATTATGCCGCCGTCACAGCCTACGACAGGGGCATTCCCTCCAACGACCTCAACTATCTGGAAACCGGGCGCGACGCGGACGCAAATATGATGGTCTTCTTCCCGGGCAACCTCGCCAAAGAGGGCCTGGAGGACATCTATGTGGTGCCCAACCCCTATCTGGGGCGCAGCAGCTTTGACGGACGGCGGGAAAACGACGACAAGGGCGATAAAAGCCGCCGCCTGTGGTTTGTGAACCTGCCCCAACGTTGCACGATCCGCATCTATACCCTCGCGGGAGACCTCGTCGAACAGATCGAGCACGACGGTTCCTACCAGGCGGATATCATCACCGTCTCCAAAGCCGCCGCTTCAGGCGTTGCTGCCAGCGGCATCCACGACTGGGACCTGCTCTCCCGGCACCGGCAGATCATCGCGCCGGGGGTGTATCTCTACTCCGTGGAGAACAAGGCGGACCGGCAGACCAGGGTGGGGAAGTTTGTGATCATCAAGTGAGAGTGGTGAGTGGAGGGGCTGACGCCCGTGGCATAGGCTTTAGCCTGTTGGGTGTCCTGAATTCAGTCCCGGATACAGGGGTGCGGGGAAACACAGAGGCACTGAGAAGGGACTTTAACACAGAGAAAAGCAGAGATTGGATGAGAAAAGCGGAGATGGGAAACAAAGAATTCGCAGAGGCACAGAGGGAATGACTGTCCACGAATGGCACGAATGGACACGAATGAGCAGATAGTATGAAAAACGGAGGTCAGAGAGACAGAGGGAGGATAAAACCATTCACATCTGACTATAAGG
>CAZKAA010000110.1:0-6685 GCA_964550575.1 uncultured Candidatus Cloacimonadota bacterium | reverse complement strand
CACCCTATCCTACACTCTTTCCCTACACGACGCTCTTCCGATCTGCCAACGGCAAAGTTTAGCATGATTACTGACTTATGACCCGCATGGTGTTTGTTTAGGCCAAGCCATCAATGATGTTTAACAGATACTCTCCGTATCCGCTTTTTCTGATGGGTTCGGCTAGCTTGCAGAGCTGGTCTCTGTCGATGTATCCTCGGCGATAGGCTATTTCTTCTATGCAGCTTATCTTAAAACCTTGTCTCTGCTCGATGATCTCCACGAACTGCAAAGCCTGGAGCAGCGACTTAAAAGTCCCCGTATCCAGCCAGGCTATTCCGCGGCCGAACACCATCATTTGCTATAATCGCCATAGAAGTTCTCGATATAAGCAGATTTGTAACATGTCGCCAGATAAATCTGATCGAAGCCGTGACCTTTAAGATGCTCAATCTGAATCTCAAGCACCGCCTTCTCTCCAATGGGAAGCAAAGGTTTGGGAATTACTTCAGTGAAAGGCTTGAGTCGGGTACCCAAACCTCCTGACAGAATGATTGCTTTCATGTAATCAAAATCCTTAGATTAATAGCATCCTAAGAGCATGCCCGTTCAGTAACAACCATGTATGTTTCTGCTATAAACCCAACCTCAACCAGCATTGCATTCCGGATTCTCCTCTGGATGTTGATGTGTCTGGTCATAGGATACAAGTAATAGCAGCGTCTCACAGCTTCGCCCCGTCGCTTATGCAAAGCGAACAACACAATATGCCAGGATGTTAAGGGCTAAAGCTTGATATTATGGCATGCAATATCAGGCGGGAAAATCGCAGTGCAAAAAGAAAAACTCCCCAGCAATCAGCGACCGCCTGCCCGGGAGCCTCTCACGCACTTAGTTTGCCAGCCAAAACCGTAAGTTTGTCTTATGCTTGCCATATATCTTCTTGCATTCTTAACCTTTTCTTGTCTTGAACAATGCTGAGGACTGCGAAGTCTTGTCAATAGAAATATTCTTCATAATCGAGGGTTGGCTTGCTGGATAATCCTGCAGATTTGGCATATTTTGCCGATAATCAAACCTCAAGCACTTGTCCCGCTGTCAAATCGATTGTTGCTGGCTGCTGCCGGAAAGGGTTCGCTGCTTTCCACAGCAGCATTGGCATTCATCAGAGTCAATATTGAGCTTTCAAGTTCTGCCAGAGGCATGATATCTCATCACTGGTTTGAATTATTGGCGGATATGCCCGCTTTTCCATACTCCTTACAGGAGTTGCATATTCATACAACACAAGCGAAATCTGACTTCATGGTTTGTTAAGCAGCATCACTTGTGATACTTCCTGATAAACTCCTCCACCTCCGGGATTCCGCCCTGGAAGACGAGGTAGCCGTTGTAGGGTTCGCCGGCGGTGATGTCTCCGGCGATGGGAGTGAGCATCAGTTCGCGCACTTTTTCCGGGTCGGAGGATTGTCCCAAAGCCCAGCCCAGCTTGATGTAGGCGACTTCCGGCAGCAGGTTTTCCCCCGGCACGATACCCATGCTCATCAGATCGCGCCCGGTATCGTAGACAAACATGTGGACAAATCCCCACAGCGTCTGCACGGTCATGTAGATTTGCACGCCTTTGACGACCGCGCGCTGGATGGCGGGATAGACCGGCTTGTTCACGTGGCCAAGTCCCGTTCCCGCGATCACGATGCCTTTGTATCCATTGTCAGTGAGCGAATCTATGATATCTGGATGCATGTTCGGATAATAATAAACGATGGCGACACGTTCCTCAAAGTAGGGTAAAACTCTGACCTGGCGGTCCGAGCGGCGCTTGTTGTAGCTTGGCCTGATCGGGGTGACGGAATCCCGGGTGACCCGCGCGATCGGAACCTCGCCGATGGTGCGGAAGGTGCTGCGATAGGAGGAGTGCATCTTTCGCACGCGCGTCCCTTGGTGCAGCAAGCCATATTCGTCGCTGGTGGGGCCGAACATGCAAACCATCACCTCCGCGATATCCGAATGCCCCGCGGTATAGGCGGCGTGCATCAGATTCAGCGCCGCGTCCGAGGAAGGGCGGTCGCTGGAGCGCTGTGAACCCACCATCACCACGGGAACCGGCAGATCCTGCAGCATGTAGGAAAGCGCCGCCGCAGTATGGTGCATGGTGTCTGTCCCGTGCCCGATGATAATGCCTTCGATGCCTTTGTTGATCTCTTTGCCGATCGACACCGCCAGCTTCTTGTATTGCTCCGGCCCCATGTTTTCGGAAAACACGGCAAACAGCTTCTCCGTATCCAGGTTGCAGATTTCAGCCAGTTCAGGCACCGCGCCATAAAGTTCGCCCGGCGAAAAAGCGGGAATGACCGCCCCGGTGCGGTAATCAAGGCGCGAAGCGATGGTTCCGCCAGTGCCCAGCAGCTTGACTTTGGGCAGCCCGGGCGTGAAAGGGAATTCTTTTTCCGGAATCTTGTAATGCGCTTCCTTATAGCCGGTTTCGCGCATGTCGAGGATTGTATCCACATCGATGCCCACGTTGTAGCCGGTGATCAGTTTGATCACGATGTGTTTGTCGTCGTCATTTTCGCTGCGGGGCAGGATGATACCCTGAAAGGTTCCGCGGGTGGTTTCGACCGTCGTATCGCCCCAGACTCTGGCCTGAAAGCTTTTCAGAACCTCAAGCGCGCGCCCTTTGTAGCCTTTGAATAGATCAAGCATAACTATACGTTCCTTTTATCTGTCCACGAATTGCACGAATTAACACGAATTCTTATGATTAAAAAGTCCTCAATTATGGTCATTTTTCTAACTGGGCTCAAACTCGTAATTCTCGTGCAATTCGTAAACTTCAACATATCCTCTTACATTTCTAGCGTGAAATTCGTGTAAATACGTGGAATTCGTGGACCGTGGAATTCATTATTTGGATCATTTTTCTAACTCCGCCCATGATTGTTAGTCGCATGCGGTTCGCATACGTCAACATATCCTCTTACTTCTGTACGTGAAATTTGTGTAAATAAGTGGAATTCGTGGACTGTGGAATTCATAAGATGTACCGCTGGTGCTGAAGGCTGGGGGTGCCAAAGTTGACCAGCAATCCCAGTTTTAGTTGAGACGCCTTCAGATAATTCAAAATCTGGGCAGCATGATCACGGGTAAGTTGGCTAACTGCTTTCAACTCAACGATGATCTTGCCGAAACAGATGAAATCAGGCTTGTATGTATTCGGAAGAACAGCTCCTTTGTACATAATCTCAAAAACTCTCTCCCGTTCAAATGGTATGCCGGCGTTTCCGAATTCGATTGCCAGCGCTTCCTGGTAAACTGGTTCCAGAAAACCGCATCCCAGGGTATTGTAAACCTCAAGGCAAGCCCCAACGATTTTGTAGCATTCGTCTTTGTAGAGGAGGTCAAGCCTATTATCCAAAATCAACCTGCATCAGTCCACAAGATACGCGTAACTTCACTACATTCAGTGTTAACAGCGCGCACTAACATCCTGGCAATACACACGGCAGCAGAATCACTTCCAGAAAAGATTCGGTGTTTAAGCGGATTCCCATCCATGGACTTATCTTCATAACAAATTCGTGTCAATTGGTGAAATTCGTGGACAGCTCTTTTTCCACAACCTGTCTCAGTTCTGCCAGGCCCATATTGCCCAGCGCGAGTTTGCGCAGGCGCCCCATCATCCAGTTGGCGCAGGCGTCGCTCCGCTTCAGGCCCTTGGTTCTGGCTCTGCCCCACATTTTCAGGAGCACCGGGATCTCCGCCAGCACCTGCTCGGCGGCGCATTCCTTATAGCCCAAAACCGACAGCAGGGAGGAGAACTGCATATTGGGGTTGGCAAAAAGCGTTTTCAGCATGGGGGGCAGGATATCCGGCTTGAGATTTCGCCCGGCAGTGAAAACCAGCAGGTCTTCCACCCTCTGGTGGTCGAAAGGCAGCGGATCGCGTCCCTGCAAGCCCTTGAGCAGATGCGCGTAATAGAGCGCCAGCCGCTTGGGGGGAAGCCCGAACCTGCCGGAGAAATCCTCCAGCACGGGCATCAGGTTGTTGCGCAGGATATAGGTGTGCGCGTCAGCGGGAATTCCCCACTGCGCCAATTGCTCCAGCCTGGTTGCAAGCTCGACCGGCAAACTCGCCCGCGCTTCGCCGATCATTTCTTCCTGTATCGGGATCGGCGCGGAATCGGTGTCCGGATACATCCTGTCAGCTCCCGGCAGCACGCGCTCAAACAGCGTGATCCCGTCCGGCAGGGACTTGCGGGTCTCGTTGGGCACTCCCGCGAAAGCCATCCGGCAACGCTCGGAAATCGTCTCCAGCGCTGTCCTGACGTCTTCTTCGGGAGCCCAGAAAAGTATCTGCGCCCCATCGGGGGTTGATCGCATCTGTTCCCTGATCTTCGCCCAATCGGACTCGCCCAGCATGGGTTCCAGTTCTTCGGAATGGAACATGTTGGGCTTCTCGAGGCAGGCGATCACCTTGAGCCGGTCGGCGATCTCATCCGCAAAACAGCGCCCCGGCTGGTTGAACCAGCTGAGGATGCCCCGAAATCCGGGGAGTTCGACCGCGACGAGCTTCCAGCCTTCCATCCCCGCCTGCTTCAAGGCCGGTACGTGCCGCCAGTCCGCCGGGTCGAGGTTGGCGCTTGCCAGTTTCCATGCCGACTGCTGCGTGACTTTCTTTGCCAGTTCGTCTTTGACCAGCAGCAGCGATTTCTGCCGGAAAGCCTCATTGTGGGTGAGTTTGGGAATCCAGGAAATATGGGCGACCCCTTTGATCTCGACCCGAGTTCCTCCTGTGACCGACACATTGACGTCTTCGCGCGCGGCGCCGATGCCGACCCTGACCAGGCCTGAACTGCGGGCTATAAAGCGGATGCTTTGCGCCGCGTCGCGGGCTTCCCAGGGCGTCAGCATGTCCGGGTAGGTGACCGTCTCGATCAGCGGCATGCCCAGCCGGTCGGCGTAATAGACCCTGGTGTGGCGAATGTCGGAAACCTCGCGGCAGCTGTCTTCTTCCACGCTGAACTGGATCACCCGGATCGTCTTGCCCGGGATCGGAAACTCGCCTTCGATGCCGAGGATCGTGGTCCTCTGGAATCCCGTCGGGATGCTGCCGTCCAGATATTGCTTGCGCGTGATGTGCAGTTCGCCCACGATCTTCATTTTGAGCAGCAGCGCGATCCGCATCGCCTGCTCCAGAGCCTGGCGGTTCAGCGGGAAGGGAGGTGTGTCGTCCACTTCGTAGGTGCATGCGCTGTCGTTGTTGATGCGGTAAACGATCTTCTTGCGGGTTTTAAATTCCATCAGCGCCGTGCCGTCGTATTCGCCCAGTTCGGAGAGGGTGGGGCGCATGTGGCGCACGATCTCCGCGTCGAACTCATCAAAATCGTGATAAATGCCCGACGCGCAACGGCAGAACAGCTTCCTCCCGGTATTCAGCTGTTGGTGGACTTCCAGTCCGCACCTGAAGCCCAGGCTTTTCCAGGTCTCCGGCTTAGCGTCCTTCAAATCCACCCAGCCAACCAGTTCCCGGCTGCGCAACCAGTTTTGTTGATTGGGGTTGTCCATGTGATCTTCCTAAATCGTCTCTTGGCGGAACTACACATCCGCGAAGGCTCAATTTGTCCAGCACAAATTTCCTTCGCCGGTTGGCGAGGAGGAGAAACAGGCAGGCTCGCGGAAGGAATCAGTCGATAACAACCACGATAACGGTTTATGATCCCGGGACCGTATCATGCAGAAATCCAAATCCGGTCCCTTTCCGCCCCTGTTTCTTCCCTTGGTCGGACCAAGGATAGGAACAGGAGCCGATCAAGACCCGGCTGGGAAAAAATCAGCAGTTGCTTAGTTTGGGGCGGAGAAGCGGACGCGCCGTCCCGGGAACTGGAGATGCGGCCGGCTGTCAGTCCGGATTTTGGGGAATGCGGATGTCGAAGCGGCTTCCGTTCGGCTCGACGGGTTTGTATTCCAGGCGTCCCGAGTGGTCCTGAACCAGCTTACTGCAGATCGCCAGCCCGAGTCCGGTGCCGTTGGGCTTGCCATAGGTCATAAAAGGCCGGAAGAGTGAGGAAGCGATGTTTTCCGGAATACCGGGGCCGTTGTCGATGACGCTGATCTGCAGCCAATTCGAGGCAAGCTGGGTTGAGATCTTGATCGTGCCCTGCTTTTCAATCGCCTCGGAGCTGTTGCGGAGCAGATTGATCACCACGCGGCGCATACGCTCTTCGTCAAAATAGACCGGCCCGCCGCATTTGTTTTCCGTGACGAGGTCGATATCCCTGCCCTTGAGGGAAGGGCCGTAGGTGGATTTGATGTCGTCGAGGAAAGCGTCCAGATCTACCTTGTTGATGAAAAGCGAAGTGGGCGAGCCCTTGACGTAGTCCATGACCTCGCGGATCAATTCGTCCACCAGCTTGACCTGCTTGAGGATGCTGTCTGTGTATTCGGCGCTGTCGGGAAAGAGGTTTTCGATCAGCTGCGCGGTGAGCGAGATCACCGTGAGCGGGGTCTTGATATCGTGAATGATCTTGCTGGCGGTGATGCCGATCGCCATGAGGCGGCTTTTGTCGATCATTCTGTCGGTGAGGTCGCCAAAGCGCGAATTCGCGTATTTGAGCTGTTCGTTCAGCTTGCGGATGACATTGAACATGACCACCGGATGGGAAACGCTGATCTTCAGGAACTCGGATTGGGGAATTTCCATCAGT
>CAZKAA010000109.1:6300-6839 GCA_964550575.1 uncultured Candidatus Cloacimonadota bacterium | reverse complement strand
GTTCAGACGTGTGCTCTTCCGATCTTAAGGATTCCCGGGTATTGTATTTTAAACAATATAATCCGGAACACCCGCGTTGTAAACATTATCCTTGAATCATGCCTGTGACTGGGTGCCTGACCACTTGATTTCCTCCGCCTGTCCTCCCCTTGGTTAAAGGAGTGGATGCAAGGAGGCTGACAACCATATCCCGTGGCAGGAACAAGATCAGATTGAGTGTTGGATGATTATGGATTGGTAATGCATGCTGGCCGCAACAGGAATCGTTCCCCAGAAGTGATAGGTTGCAAGGTTAGCTTGACAGAATCAGAGGATCGGTTATTTTGTTTACAGGATCAATTCCTTCAAGGAGATTGAACAATGAAAAGCATATTGATCGGCTTGATAGCCATACTTACAGTGATGCCGCTATGCGCGCAAATCGACCTGCCCAAGCCGAGTTTCAGCCCCTACGCGAATAGCAGTAGTTCGTTGCTGAGCCTGAACCGGCTCTCAATGAAGCACTCAATGGGGTTCTCCGCAGGGATGTCAAGTTCCGG
>CAZKAA010000109.1:0-6290 GCA_964550575.1 uncultured Candidatus Cloacimonadota bacterium | reverse complement strand
CGGGTTACTACATTTCGAGATACACCAATCATCTCAGATATGATATCAGTTCCAAGCTTGACCTGGAACTGGACCTGAATTTTGTCAATTTCGGAACCACGGGCAACAAGCTGCAATTCAACGATGACAACCGCAGCAAGATAATCCCGGAGTTCAGACTCAGCTACCGGCCTACGGACAGCGTGAACATACAGGTCGAGTTCAGGCAGGGAGCACCTTGGTATCTTGATCAAAAACCGTGGTATGAAAGGTGGTAACTTGAGTTGACAAGCGTAATAATAATCCTGATTGCTGTCCTGGGCGCGTCCCTGGGCAGTTTTTTTAACGTGCTGATTGACCGCCTGCCCCGCGGAGCGTCTATCGTCAAACCGCCGTCCCACTGTACTTCCTGCGGTAAAAGCATCCCGTTCTGGAAGAATGTTCCGATTCTCAGCTACATTCTGCTCAAAGGCAAATGCAGCAACTGCGGAGCGCGCATCCACTGGCATCACTTGCTGGTGGAAATCGCCACGCCCCTGTTGTTGATAGGGTTGTTTCTGATGTACGGGTTGGATTTGGTGTTCTTCAAGTACGCGGTATTGTTTTGCTTCCTGATCCCGATCTTCTTTATCGACGCGTTCCACAAGATAATCCCGCTGGCTCTGACTTTGCCGATGTCGGCGCTTGGTTTCATCTTGAGCCTGGGGCAAGCAGGTTTCGATTGGAGCATGTACTTCATGATCTATGTGCTCCCTAGCGTGGGTTTGTTCGCCATGTTATACCTTATCGCCTGGGGTTGGGAAAAAGCATTTCACAAAGAAGGTTTGGGCGGCGGCGACGTTGTTCTGATTCCGGCTGTGGCAACCTATTTCGGGATCATCCACATCCCCTGGGTGATAATACTGGCCTGCATCATGGGAATAGCGTATTTTTTGGCCTTCATCCGCAAGCCGCAACAAGCATTCGCATTTGGCAACTTCATCGCCCTTGCCGCGGCGATCTGGGCGTTTCTGGGAGAGTTGACCCTTTACCGGATCGGTCTGTTTAGCTGATCCTACTTTTCGAAAAGGGCGCGAACCAGGATTTCAGGCTCAAGGCGGAAAACGCTTCCCTTCCCCTCAAAGAATCCGTGTTCTTTGATCAGATGAATGCTTAGTGAAGTCCAGGTTACCGTTATGCCGTTTTTTATGTTCGTGAGGGTGGTAATCGCTTTTCGATATATGCCGACATGGCTGAACGGGCAAGGAAGTTTACCCCGATACACTTCGGTCTGCACCTGGAAGTTATCCTCAATCAGCAAACCATCCAGATAGCCTTCCCAACTTGCCTGCGTGAAGAAATCCATGCGAGCGGCAAGCTCGGAGGGTTCATAACCGAGTTTGGTTAGCACCGCTCCGTCATCGGCAATTATCTCGTTCAGTGGCCGGTTGTCATCACCCAGAAACCCGTTTAATGTGATAACTCCGGGTTGCATTCTCTGTACTATTCTAATCTCTTTTTCTGTCGGCTTCATAACTCATCCAAAACTGTCATAATAAACTTTGTCTTTGGGAACACCCATATCGACCAAGGCTTTGGTAACCGCGTTGATCATTCCAGGGCTTCCGCATAAGTATGCTTCGGTATTTTTGGGATCGCGAATGACTTCTGAAAAATAGGGCATCACATATCCTGTGCGCCCAGACCAGTTGTCGGAAGGATCCGGATGGGAAAGCACCGGGACATATTTGAAGCCGGCAAACACATTTTCAAACTGTGTCATCTCATCCGTCAGATATAGATCCTTCATGGTTCGAGCTCCGAAGAAATAGGACATTTTCCGGTCAGTTCCCACAACTTGAAGATGCTCGAGAATTGATTTGATCGGCGCTTTGCCCGAACCTCCAGCCACAAAAAGGATATCCGCGTCAGTGTCGCGCAGATAGAAATCTCCGTATGGTCCGGTGAACTCCACCCTATCCCCCACTTTCAGATACTTGTGAACCCATGTAGTGCAAATTCCTTCTGGCACCAGACGGATGATCAGTTGAATCCTGTCATTGTCTTCCGGCTTGGAAGAGATTGAGTATGCCCGGTTGACCCTCTGTTTCATCTTGGCGTATGGTTCTGTGATCAGTTGCACATACTGCCCGGCTTTGAAATCGATGGTCTCGCCAGGATCGAGTTGAAAGACAATCCCTTTTATGTCATACGTGTAATCAACGATCTCGATAATTGTCGAACTGAATTTCCTGATATTGAAAATGCTCTCTGGTATCTGTATGGAGATATCAGTCTTGACTTTCACCTGGCAAGCCAGGCGGACATTCCCGTTGATCTCAGACTGGCTGAGAAATGGCTTTTCCGTCGGCAGCAGCGGCCCGCCACCATCGCTTATCGTGCATTTGCATGCTCCACAGCTTCCTCTGCCGCCGCAGGCGGAAGGAAGATAGATCTGCTTCTCTCCCAATGAAACCAGCAGATTGTTGCCTCCCTTGACAGTCAGTTTTTTCTTTGAATTGATATCGATGGTGCATTCGCCGTAGTTGTTCAGAAACCGTTCCGCTATAACCAGAATCACGGCAAGCACCGCGCTGATCCCTGTCAGCACCGCGACGTCTCTTAAAATTGCCAGCAACACATCCGACTCCCTATTGTATCGGCGCAACGCCGGAAAAACCTATGAAAGCCAACGCCATGATTCCCGTAATGATCAGACTTATTCCAGCTCCCTGCAGGCCGGCGGGAACCAACTTTTCCTTTAGCTTGGATCGGATGCCTGCCATCAACAGGATCGCCAACAGCCAGCCGAGTCCGCTGCCTGCTCCAAAAGCGACTGACTGAATGAAATCATAATTGCGTATCACCATGAAGAGGCTTACGCCGAAGATCGCGCAATTGACTGTGATCAGGGGCAAAAAGATTCCCAGCGTATAGTAAAGAGCCGGGACGTATCTTTCAACCAGTAACTCCAGCAATTGCACAAAAGCGGCAATGACAATGATAAAAACTATGTATTGGAGATAGGCAATGTTGAAGGGCACGAGAATATAATGATATACCAGCCAGTTCAATGCGGTCGTGAAAGTCAGGACGAATGTAACGGCAATGCCCAGTCCCGCGGATGAATCCACTTCTTTGGATACCGAAAGATAGGAACACATCCCCAGAAAATTAGTAAGCAGGATGTTGCTGGTAAAAATAGCCGCCCAAAAAAGAAGGAATGCTGAGATTTCCATTTCAACCGACCTTGTACAGACGCTTGTTAACGATCCAGATCAACAAAGCAAGAAGGAAAAAGGCGCTGGGAGCCATTACCATGATGCTCCACTTGGTCCACCAATCCCCCAATACCTTGACTCCAAACAAGGTGCCAAAACCGAACAACTCCCTGAAAAAAGCTATGATAAGCAGAACCATGGTGTAACCAAATCCTGCGCCAATACCGTCGATAAGTGCGTCCAAGGGTTTATTCTTTGAAGCGAAAGCCTCCAATCTGCCCATCAGGATGCAGTTGGTGATGATCAAACCAACATAGGGTCCAAGCTGCTTGCTTATCTGCGGAAGGTTTGCCTTGAGCAGGATATCGACCACGATCACATAAGCTGCAATGATCAGGGTCTGGGCGATCATGCGCACGCTTCGCGGAGTGAACTCACGGATCAGGGAAACTGTCACGCTGGACAGGGCGAGCGAAAAAATAACTCCCAAACCCATGATCAAGCTGTTTAACATCAGGTTGGTCACAGCAAGAGCTGAACAAATGCCCAATATTTGCTTCCAGATCGAGTTTTCCCTGAACGCGCTGGTCAGAAAGATTTCTTTTCGTGTCATGGCATATCCTTCCCATTGTCCATGATGATGCCCATTTCGGTTTGCAGCATCTGCAGAACGGCGTTGCTTGTGATTGTCGCGCCGGTAACCTGATTTATCTGCCTGGCATCGGTCGGTTCCTGCTCCTCAGGAATCAAGCTCATGACAGCTGGTTTGCCGTCGCTTATAATTGTCTTGCCCCGAAACTGGCCAGAAAACCAGCTTTCTTCGATCCTGGCGCCGAGGCCAGGGGTTTCCATCTGCTCGTAAATGCCGATTCCGATAATTCTCCGCTTGTCAGATGTCGTGGCAAGCAATGCGCGCATCGTGCCCCACAATCCCTTTCCTGTAATATCGAAGACAAATCCTATCGACCGATCCCCTGCCTTGACCTCAAATGCTTTTCGTGGATAAGCGTTTGAAGGTAGTTCCTTGATATGAATGCCAAAGCTGATGGGATAATCATCCATTATCTGCTGGGCGGTTTCACCCGAAAAAGCCGCAATGCTGTCCGCGCATAGCGACAGAATCGATCTTTCATATGCTTCCTGCCGCTGTCTGTCGATTTTGGCTTCATTGAGTCGATACATCGCCGCCAAAGCTCCGACGAAAACAAGACTCAGGATTACGATAAAAATGACGGGATAGGCGGGTTTTTCCAATAACGTCGGATCAGGCATTCTTCACCGCCTTCTTTTACTACGGTTTTGCAACGTATATTCTATGATCGGCATAATGGTGTTTGCCAAAAGCAGCGCGAACATAAAACCTTCCGCGAAAAGCGATAGTTTGCGGATGAACACGGTAAGGAAACCGATCAGGATACCATAGATCCATAGCGCGATGTTGGTTTTCGGCTGCGATACAGGATCTGTGACCATAAAAACGAGACCAAACAGGGCCCCGCCTGTACAAATCAGATAAAGCGGATTTTGTCCAAAATAAAAAATGAAGTTGAAAACCAGCAGGCTCAGCAGGGTGGCAAGCATCGGTATCCATTTCGCTGTTTTAGTTGCAATAAGATAGATACCCGCCAGGATGATTAGCAAGGCGGAGGTTTCGCCTATCGAGCCTGCTTCAAATCCCAGGAAAGTGTCCAACCAGGATTGGCTTGCGCCCACACCAAGCTTCATCTGACCCATGACGGTCGCTCCGGTCTGCATTGCGCTATCGACGGTCCAGCGCACGAAACCTCCGGGAAAGTCCTTTAACAGCCATGGTTGCAGCCACTCAACTGTCATTTGCTGAGGAAAGGAGACATAGATGAAGGTTCTGCCCAGAATGGCCGGGTTGAACACGTTGGTTCCAAAGCCGCCAAAAACCATCTTGCCGAAAGCAATTGCGACAATGCTTCCCAGTGCTGCCATCCACAATGGTATCGACGGTGGAAGGGACAGCGCGACCAGCGATCCTGTCACAAAAACCGCCATTGTCACTTTGCCACCCTTTTTCTTGTAGATAAAGAGATACTCGGTGAGATAGGCTGCGATGTTCCCCGCGGCGACCACAGCCAGAACTCTCCAGCCGAAAAGATATATTGAGAATATCAATATCGGTATCAAAGCATAGAGAACCCTGTTCATGATCGCTTGTTTCATAAACCTGTCAAACATGATCTGTTATCGACTCCTGGACACTATAAACTCGGTTGTGCCCATACCATTGTCCCAGATGTACTACTGGCTTGCGTGATCTGAAATGAGTCCCAGCAGGCCAGGAACTCCCGCCAGGAACTAAGTTGCGAATCTAAAACATCTATCAGCATAGCGCTTTTGCCTTCCGCCCTGCTGTGGCATGCAATTCCTTCGAGGGACTCCACCAGATAACCGAATAAAGTGAAACCACGCAGGTCCATCTCTACCATGAATGTTTGAGAGCCTTTGCCGGCACGGCCCAAGTCCTCAGAGATTGCTATTGTCTGTCTGATAATCGACATCCGTTTCTGACGCTTCAACTTCATCAGTTGTCTCCGCCACCGGTTCGGGACCCTTGCTTATATAAATGCGGACCCTGGAGCCTTTTTCGACTTTTGCCCCACCAGATGGCGAGCTTTTATAGACTACATTGACTCCGTAGTTCTCCTGATAAGTGGAATCCGCAACAGCAAAACCCAAACCCAAGCCATGCAATGTCATGATAGCTTCATTTGCGCTCATATATAACAGAGAAGGAACGACGACCATTTTTGAACCGCGGCTGACTCGTACATAAACTGAGCTTTCCTTATCCAGCTTATCCCCCTCTTGCGGATCCTGTTCGAGGATGGTGTCAACTTTGTCGGTCTCAGACCAAATCGAATCCTTGATCACGACATGCAAACCCAACTCGGATAGCTGCCTGCGTGCTGATGAGTAATTCATGCCGACCAGATTGGGGACTTCGACCTTCTGGCGTGGGAACAAGATGGGAAAAACAAGTTGACTGGTGATAAAAGCAGTCACAAAAATTATTCCCAAACCTATCGCGCAAACGTACCCAGTCTTCTTCCAATCAATCTCTATCATAAACAACCTACCTGG
>CAZKAA010000108.1:0-6938 GCA_964550575.1 uncultured Candidatus Cloacimonadota bacterium | reverse complement strand
CACCCTATCCTACACTCTTTCCCTACACGACGCTCTTCCGATCTGCAAAAACCCGCCTCCCCCGCTCAGGGCTATTCCAGCCAGACCCCGGGCTCCGCGACTCGCTCCCAATACACGCCGCCGCCCCAAACCAAAGCCGCTTCCGGCATCCCCGCAAACTTCACCTATGTGCCCTCCGGCACGCTGGGTTTCAACACCGGCAAGGAAAACCCCCGCGACAACGTGCGCGTGGACGGATTCTACATCAGCAAGTTTGAAACCACCCAGCAGGAATGGGACACCTACATGATGGCGGCCGCGGTCAGCCATCGCGGGGACAAACTCCCCGTGGACAACGTTTCCTGGATCGACATCATCCTCTATTGCAACCGGCGCAGCGAGAAGGAAGGCCTGACCCCCTGCTACATGATCGGAGGCGGAACGCGTCCTTCCGTGACCTGCAGCTTCTCCGCCAACGGCTATCGCCTGCCCACCGAAGCGGAGTGGGAGATGGCGGCCAAAGCCGGGCATCTGACCACTTACAGCGGTTCGGACGACCTGGGCGAAGTCGCCCGCTACCGCGACAACAGCCAGGGCAAATATTCTGAAGGCGGCAGAATGAATGCCAACGCCTTCGGGATCTACGACATGACCGGAAACGTCGCCGAATGGTGCTGGGACTGGTTTGATGCCAAGTACCCCGGCAATCTGGACACCATTGCCAACCCCACCGGCCCGGCGTCCGGAACCTACCGCGTCATCCGCGGGGGAAGCGTCCGTTACGGCGAAGGGACAAACCTCCAGCTTCTCTACCGCGACAAGGGCGATCCCCAAAAAGCCTACCAATACGTCGGCTTCCGCCTCGTGCGCAAAAGATAGCGGCTCCAATCCAAACATCCTGGACAGCAGGCGTTCCGGCGCTGTTTCTGGCACGCCGATTGGCCTGTTGCCACCCCCTGTCCTCCCGGCTAGCCAGGGGGAGGAAAGCAGGAAGAATACGGGTGGTTGGCAGCAAGGAAAAGAAGGCGGTCCGGGGGTGCAGTGATTTCAGTAAGAATCTAAGCACCGATAAGCCTCTCCCTTTCAGCGGCAAAGATTGGTGCCAGCAATTCCGCATCCCTTACAACTTTTCTCCTTGACATCTCTTGATTGGAAAATATCCTGCCGACATGCTAATCTAAGGGAGGCGTTGCGAAGATGAAAGCAGCCCTGACAGCATTTGCGCTGGCGCTGGCAATCCTTTCGCTGGGCGCGGGCCTGGCCTGGAACGAGCCGGTGGGGGTCGTGGATCATCCCAACATCCAGTTCAACGGTTCCGCGGCTGAAGCCTCCAACGGCAACATAATGGTCACCTGGGCGGAGTCGGCCGGGGCAATATACAGCCGCCGCGCTCGCCTCTACGATCCCCAGTGGCAACCGCTGTGGCAGCAGCCGCTGTCTCTCAAGACCGCTGTTCCCACCCAAAGCAACCTGATGGCGGCATCCGACGGCTCTTTCATCCTCTCCCTCTGGCAAAGCGACGGCCTCTACGCCTACAAGATATCACCGGACGGCAGCCTGATGTGGGGATCCGCGGGCGTGCGGGTGTTCGATTACTACAACTCCCAGGTCGAAGCCGCGGCCGATTCCGCCGGAGGAGCCTGGTTCTCGCTGTGGGAGGAGCAGCAGGATTTCACGGCGATCCAGCACATCGATTCCAACGGGGCGTATATCCTGCCCGAAGGCGGGCTGCTGCTTGAACCGCAGGGCGTGCTGACATATTATTCCGCTCTGCTCGCGCTGCCGGACGACGGCGTGATCGTGGCATACCGGCTGGCTTCCGGCCTGAGGATGAAGCGCCTCTCCAGCGGCGGGGAAACCCTCTGGGCGGATACTTCCGTGGCTCCCGCGGGAGCGAGGGACCAGCGCCTGTGCCGGTTCACAGACGACAGTTTCGCGCTCAGCTGGTGGGACGACCAGGGTTTGCAACTCCAGCGCTATGAATATGACGGCAGCGCGGTGTGGCAGACTCACCTGTGCGTCGTCCCCGGATGGGGCTGGCCAAATGAAGGATACACCAGGTTGGTGCGGGGTTCCGACGCCAGCGTGTTCCTCAGCGCGAAGCTGCATGACGAACCCCTGCGTCTGCAAAAGGTCTCCGCAGCTGGCCAGATTCTCTTCGGAACGGGAATTGAACTGCTGCCCGGAACATTAAACCTTGTTTCCGACGGCCAGGGCGGCTGCTACGCGGGTAACGCGAATGGCGACATCCGCCTGGCGCATATTGGCTCCGCGGGAGAGCAACTGTGGGGAGCGGAAGGCATTCCCGTGTGCGTGAATACAGCGGAGCAAAGCAATCTTTGCCTGACCTTCGCCGCCGGCACGCTCAGGCTGCTGTGGATGGACTGGCGAGAAGGACACACGGGGGTCTACGGGATGCGGGCTCTTGCCGACGGGAACTTGCTGGATCAGGAAAACGGACAGGCTTTGCGCGCGGGCAGCTACGGCGAGATCGTGCATCCCCGGGTGAGAGCGCTGCAGGGCAGTTCCGTGCTGGTCTGGCTGCAGAGGCCCAAGTCCTCGGGCAGATATCAGGTCCGGATGCAGATCGTCGAAGCGGACGGTTCTCTGCTTCTGAGGCCGGAAGGGCTCCCGCTCTCCGGCTTATGCGTTGATGACAATGTTCCCTCGGCGCCCGTGGTGGTCGTGACTCCAGCCCAGCAGATCCTGGTGGCGTGGACGGACGAGATCAGCGGAACCTGCCAGACCCAACTCTATTCCGCCACCGGAAACCCCCTCTGGGGAACCGGTTCCGTCGCGGTGAGCGGCATCCCATATGCTTACGAGGCGTCATATCTGGAGGGAGGGTTTATTTTTTATGCCGGCAAGCAAACGACCGGCGGCGCCTGGCGTCCCTGGGGGCAGCGCATCGTCAACGGCGCGGCGGTCTGGCCGGCGGAGGGGCTGCTTCTGGTGGGCGACGATCCCGCCAGCCCCAGTTTCAGTGTGCAAAGCTGGGCGGCAAGGGGCGATTATCTGGCGTGGAAAAGGGGTCAGATCTGGGCCTTGCGCATTCTCGCGGACGGCAGTCCCGCTCCGGGCTTCAATGCCTGGGGCAATCAGATCTCCCAGACCCAGTCTCCCTACAACCTCGGCAGCTTCAGCATCCGCGCCGTGGATGACTGCCTGCATTGCAGTTGGTTTGATTCGTACTTGCTGCACCCTTCCTTTGATTATTGGTCATATCATTTTACCCAGCAGGTGATCTCGCCGCAGGGGCAGGCCATGATCCCCGCTCCGGGCATCGTCTATACTGAGGAAGGCGATCCCTGGGCAATTTCCGACTTCGGGGTGGATGTGGGAACCGGACCGGAGACATTCATCAGCGGCTACCAGCTGTTTGATTCATATCGTCTGCGCGGATATTCCCTTACGGGAGAACTGCTCTCCGACAGATTATACCTCATCAACCAACCATCCTACCAGTTCGACGGAGCCCTTTTGCTGGCAGGGGTGGGGGAAGGCCGGATCCTGATGCTGGGCGACTATTACGGCGGCGGGCAGAACATGGTGGGCTACGCGGTGATCGATCCCGCGGCAGCGGAAACCAATCCCCAGGCCGAGGCTGTCTTTGTGGAAGGAAGCGGGAAGATCCGGGCTCTGGACAACTTCCGGGAGGACGAGGTATTCCATCTCGCAGGGGCGATGTCCGGCATCGCCAACGGCTCAGCCAACCGGCTGCTGCTGCAGAAGATTGATGTCTCCGGCAGTCCCGCTCCCGAGGAAGAGGAGATGACGCCGCGACCTTTCGCTTTATCGGCTCCGGCGCCCAATCCCTTCCGGGGCGGCGCGGCTTTTATCTGCGAGGCGGAGCGGGCTATGGAACTGGAACTGGCTGTTTACAATCTGCGCGGGCAGAAGGTGAAAACCATATTCAAAGGACCGCTGGACTCTGGCAAAACGGAGTTCGGGTGGGACGGCAAAGATGACAGCGCGCGGGCTGTGGCGGCGGGGGTATATCTGCTAAGGGCAAGCGGCGGCAGTTTTTGCCAGACAAGGAAATTGCTGAAGCTGGATTAAACCGGGTAAAAGTCAGGTCGCCGCGGCTGCCGGGGCGGGTTTATAACAGCCAAAACCACTATCTGGCTCCCATTTCCTCACTGCCGGCTTCTTTCAGGTCGCCGATTTCCTCCAGCCAGCGCAGAAATCCCGGACCAAACATCTGCCAGGCGTCCTTGCCGGAAGGGAATTCCAGCGTGATGACCTTCTGATTCCGCTCCCTGCCGTAATATCCACCCAGAGAACCACGTGTGGCGTAACCCAGATCGATGACCAGAGGCAGGTTCAGCAGTTCCGCCAAACGGGCTGCCTCCGCCTCTGCCGGGCCGTCGAAGTTGACGCAGTTCAAAGGCGCGTGCAGGGCGACGATCAGGTCGGGCCGGAAGTCTTCAATAAGTTTGACGATGGCTTGCGTTTCCGGTTCGGAGAGGGGTTCGCGTCCGCCGTAGTAGCGGCTGAGGCTGTCGCCAACCACGAAATCCAGGGTGGGGAAATTGCGGTTGAGATCGATCCCGCGGGCGTTTCGGCGGGATTTGGCGAGATAGCCGTCGAGGTTGGCGCAGTCTACCATACGTATCAAGCAGTTCAGACTATCGGCGGTAATTGATTCCAGTGCCCACCACAGGCTCGAGGTAAAATCAACGCTTTCAGGCTCGTCCCCGTGAATGCCTCCAAGGATGAGGATTTTGATCCGCGTACTATCGCCAAACTGCCAGCTGTCGATGCTCTTTCCCTCTACGGAAATGCCTATACTTTGATGAGTTGGCAGGCCTTCGAGGCGCTCCGTAACGATCCATCTAATAGGTTGGCCGCCCAAAACTCCCGCTAGCAGGATTAGCGCCGCCGCGGTCAGGACGGAAAGCAACCCCGGTTTTAACTGCAATCTACGCTCCGCCGATTATTTGGCCAGCATCATCTTAAAGGTTCTGCTATATTCCGGACCCTGCAAGCGATAGAAATAGAGTCCGCTGGAAACCTGCCTTCCGGCCTTGTCACGACCGTCCCAGACAAGCTGATGGTCGCCCCTGGGGGTGACTCCGTTGAGCAGTTCTTTGACCAGTTGTCCTTTGAGGTTGTAGATTCCCAGTCGCACGGGCATCGGCTCGGCAAGGCTGAAGCTGATCGTGGTGCTGGGGTTGAAGGGGTTGGGGAAATTGCGGCGCAGTTCCGCTTTGGGCAGGGCGGGAAATTCTTCCCCGGCAGACGAGGTGGCGTAACCGCGGATGACGCTGATGTCGTCAAGGGTCCAGCCGGGATCGGTGAGTTCGACATGAATGGACTGGTCGGACAGGCGGAACCTCAACCAGACATTTTGCCCGGCATAAGAGCTCAAGTCCATGTATTCGCGGTTAAAATAGTCGTGTTTGCCGGATTTGGTCCAATATACGGTCCAATTCTGGTTGTCGGTCGAGACTTCCACCATGGCGGGGTCGTAACCGTGCTCGGTATATAGATGGGACGAAAAGGTCAGCATGGCAGGTTCGCTACCGGGGATGTAGATCTGCTGTGCGGGAGAGATCCAGACGTTGCAGTTCGTGGCGTAAAATCCGTTTCCGCCCCAACTGTCAGTGATCGCGGAGCCTTGGACAGCGATGCTGTCCTGCAGCACCCAGGGACCCTCGATGGTCCATCCGTCCGTGCCGGATTCCCAGTCTTCCGCAAAGATGACGGTTGCCGGGCTGAGGTTCCACAGAATCTCGTTGGTGCCGGGATGCAGATTCATGGTGCCAAGATAGGGATAGTATCCGGGCGCGGTGACCTCGACCTGATACTCGCCTTCAAAGGTATTGTGCACGAAGTCGCCATTGACGTCAAGATCTTCTGTTTCAATGCCATAGATGCGCACGGCGGCGTTCAGGGGGGTTGCGCCGGAGCGAACCGATCCCACGAGGGCGGCGGGCGCTTTGGGTTCGAGCAGGAAGTTGCGCGTGGTCCAGGAAAGGTTGTTGACCATGACGTTCGGCACGACGAGGTCGTGATATCCCGTCTTTCTGATCTTCACCGTGTATTGCCCGGTGGGCAGGGCTTTCCAGTAGCGTCCGGTATCGGGATCGGACAGGCGGGGCCGGAACCAGGGGGCGTCGTGCTCCATGATGATGATCTGTGCCTGCAGGGGATTGTTGGTCACAGCGTCGCGGATGTTGCCGGTGAGCATGGAATTCGAGGGCAGGCTGGAAAATGGCAGTGCCCGGTTGAGCAGCCAGCGCACTCCGTTGCTGCAGCGGGAGACGGTATCGAGCATGAGGGAGTCGGGCGGTTGAAGGTTGCGCGTGCCGCACTCGATCAGGATCTGGAAAGTGCCGTACTGCTGATACATCCAGTCATGGAAAGCGCCTTTGCGGCTGAGGTTCGGCAAAGACTCGTAGGTTCCGGTGCCCGCTTCGTTGTAGATCGTGCCCGCGATGCCGTTGCTGATCGTCTGGGCAAAAGTTACGTCCGGGGAGGGGCGCACTTCCTTCCAGTTGAAAGGATAGTAGCATTTTTCGCTGAGGTTGCCGGTTCGGGATGAATGCCAGCAGATCGAATAGACGAAGGGATACTGGTCGCCAAGCGCTTGCATGGCCTGGTTTTCGCTCTCGCTCATGGGATAGGGCCCGCGGTAATAATCCCAGACCTCCAGTCCGCCGGGTTGCAGGAGCGTGTCTCCGTGCACCCAGTTGAAGTCGAAGTTGCGGTTAAAGTCCACTCCGTCAATATCGTATCCCACCAGGGGGCTGTAATCGAAGATCCCGTTGAGGTTGTTGTCGCGCTTGTTCTTGCGGTAGGAGGTGTCCAGATTGGCGGTCACCACGTTGTGCCCTTCGGGATTGAAGGTCGGGACGAACCAGGTATCCAGGAAGTTGATCCATTGGGAATAGGGCTGCTGATAGCGGTAGATCGGAAGAGCGTCGTGTAGGGAAAGAGTGTAGGATAGGGGGGGG
>CAZKAA010000107.1:0-7006 GCA_964550575.1 uncultured Candidatus Cloacimonadota bacterium | reverse complement strand
AGATAATGAGCGGTGACTGGAGTTCAGACGTGTGCTCTTCCGATCTGGAGACTGTTACTTTGGACGGTCGGACGACATCGGCATAGATCCCGGGGAGGCTGATGCAGCCTTCTTCCGTCTCAGTCAGGCCTTCGCTTTCCAGGATCGCGGGATTGACCATGACGATGGGCTCGCGCTTGCGTCCTTCCCTGCTCCAGTAGGGGTCCATGACGAGCACGCGTCTGCTTGAGCCGGTTTGGGGCGCGGCGAGGCCGACTCCGTCGCGGACATACATGGTGTGGGTCAGGTCGGCGGCAAAATCGAGCAATTCCTGTCCGAACTCCTCAACCTTTTGCGCTTTCCTGCGCAGGATATCGTCCCCGATCACGCGGATGGGGAGCAATTGGGGTTCGCGGGGCATCAGGCCTGGGTTTCAGTCTGCTTGGCGAGGGCGGCGATGGCGCTGCGCTGAAACTCGATGCGCAGATGGTTCGTATCGTCAACTTCCAGCACAATGCTGTTCTTGTCCGGCTTGATGGTGACGATGCGGCCATACATTCCGGAGCTGGTGATCACCCTGTCGTTGACCTGGAGGGCTTCCAGCATGCGCTGGTGCTCTTTCTGCTTTTTCTGCTGGGGAACGACCATCAGGAAATAGAAGATGGCGAACATCGCGATCATGATGATCAGGGTGCTCCAGCCGCTGCCGGAGGATTGGGTTGTACCTTGAAGTAGTATCGTGTAGATCATTTATTCTCCTATGCGCCGAAGAATCCCGGCGCTAATTTTAGCATAATCTGGATGATGATATTGGCAAACGCACCGGCAAGCAGGTCGTCGGCGACCACTCCCCAACCGCGGGGGAGTTTTTGGGAAACATTGATCGGCCAAGGCTTGGCGATATCGAACGCCCTGAAAAGGACAAAGGCGTAGAGGGCAACCTGCCAGCTGTGCACGGGCACCAGCAGCAAAGCCGCGAAATAGCCGCAGACTTCGTCGATGACGATCTGGGGCGCGTCATGACCCAGGGTCTTTTCCGCCAGGGAACTAAGCCAGACGGAGACGGCGCTGAGCGCCAGCAAGCCTCCCGCATACCACCACGCAGACCCGGGCAAGGACAGCAGCGGGCTGAGCAGAAGATATGCAGCAGCCGCGACAAGGGTTCCGAAGGTTCCGGGGGCTTTGGGCACGAATCCCACGCCGAAGACGGTCGCAAAAAAGGTGGCGGGAGTCAGGGACCTTTTACTCATAGTTCGATGATTTGGACGTAGGATTCCTTGATCAGGTTGGCGATCCAGTTCT
Organism: uncultured Candidatus Cloacimonadota bacterium; assembly: GCA_964550575.1. Classification (GTDB taxonomy): domain Bacteria; phylum Cloacimonadota; class Cloacimonadia; order Cloacimonadales; family Cloacimonadaceae; genus Syntrophosphaera. The sequence continues at coordinate 5,725 of CAZKAA010000107.1, read as the reverse complement.
GGTAAGCCTCAGCCTGCTTCTTGCCAAAAAGGTAGTTTTCGATCTTTTCGCGTACTTCCTCGAAAGTGAAGGTGCGGGCAGGAGACTCAGCCAGGCGTCCGAAAAGATAGAGCATTCCCTGGTTCTCGAGGACGGGTGTGAGTTGTCCCACCGGAGCCGCAAGGATGTGGGAAGCAAAAAGCTCCGGCATCTCTTCCGCGGCAAGGTCGCCGATGATGCCGCCCTGAGCCGAGGTTTCAGCATCTTCGGAATACTCCGCGGCAAGCTCCGCGAAGGTCTTTGCCCCGCTTGCAAACTGGTTGCGGATGCCTTCCATCTTCGCGTAGGCGGCAAGCGTGTCCGCTTCCGTGGCCTGGATTATCTTCAGGATATGGCGCGCGCGGATGTCATCGCCTTTCTTCTCTTCAAGTTTGATCAGGTGATAGCCGAATTCCGTGCGCACCGGGGCGGAGACCTCGCCGATGTTGAGGGCGAAGGCGGCGTCCTCGAAAGGCTTGACCATCATGCCTTTGCCAAAGAAGCCAAGGTCTCCCCCGCGCTCTTTGCTGGGACAGTCGCTGAACTGACTGGCCAGCGCTCCGAAGTCCTCTCCCAGGTTCAGCCTCTGCTGGATGGCCTTGATCTCCGCGAGTTTGGCGGCTTCCGTTTCCGCGCCAGGCTTGATCTCGATCATGATCATCCCGGTTTCCCAGGTCAGGGGTTTGACTGCCAGGGAATCCCTGGTTGAGGCGTAAAAGTCCCTCAACTCCTGATCCGTGACCGATATTGTGGAAGTCACGTAGCGCTGCACCAACTGCTCGGACATCGCCTGTTCCCTGACAAGGCCGATGTAGAAATCCAGCAGTTCGCTTTCTGTCATTTTCTCCCGCGCCAGGTCGGCATAGAACTCCGCCTCGGAGGGATAGTTCGACTTCAGGCTGCGGATGTATCGCTCCGCGTAGGACTTGACCCTGTCTTCGTCGATCTTGATGTCCAGTTCCTTGGCTTTGAGGAAGATCACCTTCTGCTCGATCATCTGGCTGAGGGCGTAGGATGGGGTGAGTTCCTCTTCCAGATACTGGCCGGAACTCTGCATCTGCTGCAACTGCTTGTAGATGTCGCTCATCAAAATGATGTCTGGACCGACCTTGGCGACGATGCGGTCGATCAGTTCCGCCGGAAGGCCGACAATCATCAGTCCCAGCAGCAATGTCCAAATGTATCTTTTCATCTTTGTCATATCCTTGTTTTCCGGGATCGCTGCCCCGTCAATAGAGATAAACTCCTTTGGCTTTCATGCGCAGCTCCCGCACGAGGTCGTCATAGACCTGCTTCTGGCGGTCTTTGAGCAGGATTTCCCGGATCGCGGCGCGGTATTCCCCGAAGTTCGCGTCCTGGCTACCCTCGCGCCTTGCCGTGTGGCGCAGGATGTAGGTCTGTCCGCCAATGGAGGCGATCCCCGGCTGGTTCGGCTCGAGGTCGTGCGCCGCCCGCCAGAACAGCGAATCCGCTCCGGATGCCGTCACAAAGCCCATCTTGCCCAGATTGTCCTTCAGGCTTTCCTGGGATTGCTCCCTCACGGCGAGGTTGAAGTCATATCCGTCCCGCATGCGCTGCAGCAGAATCTCCGCCGCGGAGGCGTCCGAACAGAGGATGCGCTGCACTTCAAACTCCTGCAGCTTGCTTTGGAACTCGCTCTGATGCACGCGGTAATAGTTGAACATCTCTTCCTCGCCGATGTTGATGTTGGCCATGCGCTGCGCCATCAGGGCGTTTGCCTTGACCTTCTTTTCCGCTAGTTCGATGCGCTGCCGGACCGCCTTTTCCTTGTCGAGGCTCAGCTCATCGGCTTCCTGAGCCATCAGGGTCAGGTTGATCCAGTTTTCGATCTCTTTCTTCTTCTGCTCCGCGCTCAGGCTGTTCCACTGCTCGTCCGTGAACGTGGCGCGGAACATCTCCAGATAGAGTTTTTCCCCATTGACCTCCGCCAGCGGGGTAAGCTTGTCGTCACCCTTTTTGCCGCATCCTGCCAGAATCAGCAGGGGCAAAAGCAACCACAGCACTCTGCGCATAATTACAGGAACGGCGGCGTGTATGTCACGCGCAAAGTGGGTTTTTTAGTTGCCGGAGCGTCTGTGAAATGCCAGAACTCCAGCCGCCCGAAGTTGAGCATCTCGTGCATGGACCGGATCACCACCCCCCAAGGTTCGCTGTCCCCGGAACTGTATGCCTGGATCAGAGGGGTGATGTTCACCACCACGCTGTCGCCCCGGACGATCGCCTGCGAGATGATCCCGGACGCGACCTTGTCGTCCGCGATCTCCACCGGCACCGTGAGGTCGAGGGAATCGCGCACCCGGTCTCCCCTCAGGCTGTATTGCGACGATGATTTGTAATAGGGATTGCTCTTCACGTGCAGTACCAGTTCCGCCTTGTTGATGGTGGCGCGCTTGCGCTGGACTTCCGTCAGCACCTGGCCGATATCCTCGCCGTTGCGCGGCACGTCCCGGAACTTGGTGTAGTCCATCGCGAAATTCACATAGATCCTGGAAGGGCTGATGTTCGCCACCACCCAGCGGTCGCTCAATAGCGGAGCCGCGTCGCTGTCCACCCGATAGCTGTCCCGGGTCGGACGCTGCTCATAAACCCTGTCGTCCGCCTCTGCGTCGTCCGTGTCCAGCCGATAGAGGAAGCGTAGCTTGGGACCCCTGCCGGACTCCGCGGAAAGGATCTCCGCATAGGACTCGTCCCCGCTGCGGATCGCCAGGCTGAAGCCGAGCGTGTCCGCGGAAGACGTCCAGGCTTCGATCTCGCTCATGGGGATGGGGATCTTCACGCTGGTCCCGGATGCGGCAACCGTATCCGGAATGGTGAACGCAACCGGCGTGATCAGGCTCAGGTTGGCGTCCTGCACCAGATGCGTGCTGTCCGCCGCCCAGGACTGGTTGAGCTTGTAAACCTTGAGTTCGACCGGATAGCGGATCAGCGGCGAACGCTTTACCAGGGTCAGCTCCAGCCAGGTCGAATCCTGATAGCCCCCGGGAATGCTGAAGTCACCCGCCTTGGGCAGGCCGGTGAAGCGAAGCAGGGTAACGGATTCGATGCCGTCATACTTGCCGCAGAGCAGATTCGTCTCTGTTCCCTTGACTGTTCCGTTTCCTGCGAAACTGTATCCCGCGATGAACGAGGTGCTGTCCGCGAAACTCAGGGGATAGACGTCCGACCAGTTGTTGCCGGTCGGATTGCTCTTGCGTATGCAACCGGTTCCCAAAAACAGCGTCAGCATAGCAAACGCCATGATCGCCAGGACTCGGGTTTTCTCTAATGATATCATACTAAAAATACCTGTTTAAAAGAGTTTCTCTAAATTAGTCGTATTAGTAGGCACTGTGGATATGTGGAATTCCGGTCAACCTTTTTTTTAACTCACAGCCCAAAAAGGAGCAAGGCATTCGCCAATCCTGTGGATAATCTGTGCATAACCCCAAGCCCCGAAACCGACTTGTCCACAAATAATTTACCGCTTCCTGTTTCATGGGACTTATCCACACTTATCCACCGGTTATCTTTCACATCCGTGGACTTTGTGACAGTGGTAAGTGGAATACTCACCCTTACGCCCTAACATTCTTGATCAGCTGCTCGATCTCGCTCCGGAAGCGCATATCCTCCCGGAACTGGTTCTCGATCATCTTCTTGGCGTGCAGCACCGTGGTGTGGTCCTTGCGCTTGTAATACTCCGCGATCTCCTTCAGCGAAAGCTGCGGGATCAGCAGGTTTGCCAGATACATCGCCACCTGACGCGGGAATGAAATCTGCTGTTTGCGGGTCTTGTCCACGATCTGGGGAATGGTGATGTCATAGAACAGGCACACTTGCTGGGTGATGTTGTCCAGCGTGATGTCCTTGCGGAATTCGGTGATCATGTCGCTCAGGATGTTGCGCACCGTCTCGGTGTCCAGTTCCTGCGGATTGATCTTGTTATAGGAGGCATACGCCAGGATGCGGATCAAGGATCCTTCCAGCGCCCTCACGCTGCTGGAGATGGACTCCGCGATAAAGGAATAGATGTCGTCGCTCAGTTCGATGTTCTCCGGCTCCGCCTTCTTGCGCAGGATCGCCACGCGCGTCTCGAAATCCGGATTCTTCAGGTCGCAGAGCAGACCGCTCTCAAAGCGCGTCACCAGCCTTTTCTCAAGGTCCGGGATGTCCTTGGGCGGCCGGTCCGAGGTCAGGACTATCTGCTTGCGGGTGTCGAACAGCGCGTTAAAGGTATGAAAAAATTCCTCCTGAGTCCCTTCCTTGCGGGAAAGGAAATGGATGTCGTCCACCAGCAGCAGGTCCACCTTGCGATACTTCGCCCGGAACTCCGGCATCTTGTTGCCCCGGATGCTCTCGATCATCTCGTTGGTGAATTCCTCGCTCGTGGTATAAAAAATTGAGCAGTTGCGACCCTCGTTCGCCACAAAATTGCCCACCGCCTGCATCAGATGCGTCTTGCCCATCCCGCTCTCGCCATAGATGAACAGCGGATTATAGGTATAGCCCGGAGACTCCGCCACCGCCTTCGCCGCCGAATAGGCAAAGTTGTTGTTCCGCCCCACCACGAACTGCTCGAAACTGAAGCGTTCGTTCAGCTTGGTGTTCATCACGACCCGGTTGCCGGAATACTCGACCGGGCCCTCGGAATCCTTCCTGCCGTTGGGAACTGTGTGCGGCGGCGATACGAAGCGGACGTTGTAGCGCTGCTTGTATAGCGCGTAGGAGATCTCGCTGAGCGTCTCGGTGTAGTTCTGGTTGAGATAGTTCGCGGCGAATTGGGTGGGCACGCGGATGACCAGTTCGTTGTTGCTCATGTCCACCAGTTTGGTCTCCGTGAACCAGGTCCTGAAACTCTGCCCGTTGATGTTTTGTTCAAGCTTGTCTAAAATATTCTGCCAAATATCCTGATCCATAGTGTCTCTATCCTACTTAAAAATTTATCTTTATCCACACGAGGGCAGGAACTCCCTCTGCTCTTGTTTCCCTGTTTGCAACTTGTTGCCGGATTGAGGTTTGCGTGATGCCAACCAATGGCTCCCCAGCCTGGTCCGTAAAAGTTATCCACATTCTATCCACATGATCCGCCGCCAAACGCTAAACACTTCAATTATGGGCATCTATACCGGATTTTCAAGAACGCCGGCGCGGACAACCCAAGCATTTTCCCATCCCATCTTTTGTCAAGCGCTGAAATCGTTTAACCCCTTATCTCTGATACGCTTAACAATCGCTAAACAATATCTTTGACAAAGCTTTGTTGCTCTTGGCTCCAATTCCACTGTTTTCCGTTATGTTATCGTAAATTACTATCCTTATATGGTTTAATGATTTTTCCAGTGTCCTGCCCTTGACATTTATCCCATAACCTCGCCAACCGACCCCACGCCGTTGCCATTCCCGGCGTCCGGGGTCCTTAAAAACGAGCTTAGCGAGGTTTTGGGGTGCCTCCACACAAGCACACCCGACCTCACCAGTTGTCATTCCCGCCTCCGAGCGGGAATCCAGTCTTTTCAAATGATATGTCATCCTCGGGCTCCGGGGTCCCCGACGAAGCGCGAAGCGGTTCGTTGGGGTGGGTTACTAGAGGATCCCCCACTCCAAGAACACCCGACCCCAAGCGGTTGTCATTCCCGGCTTTCGGGGTCCCCACGCAATCGCCTGCGATTGGGTGGGGTGAATTGACCGGGAATCCAGTCTTTTCTCC
>CAZKAA010000106.1:2203-7327 GCA_964550575.1 uncultured Candidatus Cloacimonadota bacterium | reverse complement strand
GATAATGAGCGGTGACTGGAGTTCAGACGTGTGCTCTTCCGATCTATCAGTGACAAGGAAGCCATCAAGGGCTATCTGGATGAGGCAAAAGCGATAAAAGACAAACACGAGAGCTACATGACAAGCCTGAAACTCTGGTGGGATGAGCACCAACCAAAACTGGAAGCTCTCCCTCAGAAGCGTAATGTATATGACCTCTATCATGCTTTCTCTGCCACTCTCACTGCCAAGATCAGCTCTTTGGGCATCCTCGACGAGTTCAAGTGCAGGGGTGCCTTTGCGGGATTCTGGAATGATATCTTCAATGATCTGCGCAGCGTTGCAGCCAGTGGCTGGAATGCGGAACTCATCCCTGATGATGAAATCCTGCAAAGCCAATTCCCTGAGGTCATCAAAGAACTTAATGACTGCATCGCCAAGCGGGATGAACTGGAAGCGCTCTTCAACGAAGTGAATGATCTGGAAGAGGGTGTCTGGAATGAAGATGAATATGAGGTCTTTCCCAAAGAAGAACTGGCGGAGGTCAAGGCAACCATTAAGAACTTGGGTGCTGAACTGAAAGAGCTGAGTAAGGACATCAAGAATAAGACCAAACAGATCAAAGCCCTCATGAAGAGCGGTGAAGCATATAGTGAGATAGAAAGGGTATTAGAATCACTCCAAAAACCTGAAATGGAGCTTAAAAAGAGAATAGCAGAACAGGAAGCTCGTATTGCCAGGCATCTGGAGATGGAAAAAGAACTGAAAGAAAGCCGCAAGAAGATCAAAGAGATCAAAGACCTCAAAGAGCAACTGGTGGAACAGGCAAGAAGCAAGATTAGCGAAGCCGAAGCCAAGCAACTGATTCTGAAGCGGTGGGAAGATACCCTTTATACTAAGGTTAACGAGCATTTGATTCAGTATAGCAGAGACCTCAGAACTGATGTTGAAAAGCTCTGGGACAAATATGACCAACCCTTGCACAGGATTCTGCAAGAACGTGATAACGCAGCAACTGAGCTGAGCAAATATCTGAAGGAACTCGGGTATGAGTGAGTGGATGTTGTTCAAACTGCCCGATATTGCGAGTATTGATTACGGCAACAACTTATCGACCAGTAAACTTAAACTACAGGGTTATCCTGTTTTTGGAGCTAATGGGTACATTGGATTTCACGATCAATACAATGTTGACTCATTATCCGTATTGATCAGTTGTCGGGGGGAATATAGTGGGAGGATTAACCTTGTTTACCCCAATACATTCGTAACTAACAATAGCATTATCCTAAGGTTCAACAAGCATATTGATGCAAAATATATGTTTTACGCATTGAGCATTATTCCAAGAAGTTTTATGGTATCAGGATCGGCGCAACCTCAGGTCACGATAACGGACTTAAGAAAAATCCAGTTTCTTTTGCCTACTAATTTGCACAAACAGCGTAAAATCGCCAATATCCTGAGCACTGTCGATGATGTGATAGAAAAGACTGAAGCTGCTATTGAGAAATACCAAGCCATCAAAGCCGGAATGATGCAAGACCTGTTCACCAGAGGCATTGAAACTCATACTGGCAAGTTGCGACCCACGATTGAAGAAGCCCCAGAACTCTATAAAGAATCAGAATTGGGGTGGATACCGAAGGGATGGGAGATTGTCGAGTTTAAAGATGCTTGCTTGGAATTCATCAATGGAGGCACTCCCTCCACGAAAAATGCATCTAACTGGGTAGGGACTATCCCGTGGATAACAGGGGCGGACTTCTTGGAGTCGTACGAAGTGGGATATATCAGAAGGCATATTAATGATGACGCGCTAAGATACTCTTCAAGCCATTTGATAAGAAAAGGCAATATCCTACTCGTAACAAGAACCGGGGTAGGTAAACTGGCTATTGCTCCATTTGATGTTGCCATTAGCCAAGACATTACCGGAATCATCCTTGCCCCCAGCCAATACTGCGTCGAATTCTTCTATTACTATCTACAGATATTGGTTGAGGGATTCAAGAAGATGAACCAGGGAACCTCAATCAATGGGATTATCCGGAGTGATCTGGAGGCAACTTTGATACTGAAGCCACCGCTCGATGAGCAGAAGCAGATAGCTGCTGTTCTTAAGGCATTGGATGAAACACTTAAAAAAGAACAAAGCAATCAGAGTAAGTATCATGATCTGAAGATAGGTCTGATGGCAGACCTATTGACTTACAAAGTCCGCGTTATTATAAACGAAGATAAATTGGAGAACAGCTAATGTCGAAGTTCACAAATTACAAGTATTCAATTCAGGAAGCGTTTGAACAGTGTTACTATGTGGTCCCAGACTACCAAAGAGAATACATCTGGGGAGAAAAGCAAATCATTCAGTTGTTAGATGACATCAATGATGAAAGGGACGATAATAAACTATCAGAGTACTTCGTAGGTACAGTAATCGTAAGTCCCACGGATGCCAAGCATATTGATGTAATCGATGGGCAACAGAGACTTACGACCTTTTTCCTGATATTAGTGGCAATAAAGGCCCGCCTTGAAGATAACGAAAGTAAGAGCATTAGCCCACTGATTTATTCGTCCTACATTGACCTAAACGGTCGGGCTCGCAGCAATCTGAGGTTGGAACCCCAATATGAGGGAGCTTCGGAAATAGTGAAGATGATTGTGGAGATCAATTCCAGCCCAATTGAGGTCGAGAAGGTTGTTGAAGCTGCTGGAATCAAGGTATATGGCTCAATAAAGAACATATTGGAAGCATATAGGATCATCTATAACTACTTGGGAGACAACAACAGAGATTCTCAGGAGTTACTGCGTTTCTTGGGCTTTCTATTGAACTCTGTAGTTTTTATCCAGATATCCACAGACATAGGTAGTGCCTTGAAGGTGTTTGAAACGATCAACGAAAGAGGTGTGGGTCTTAATCCTATGGATCTGTTGAAGAATTTGATCTTTAGACAGGTGGAGCAAGATGATTTTGGGAAATTAAAGAATGAGTGGAAAGATATTACCAATGCACTTGAGGGGAAGCAAGAGAAACCTCTGCGCTTCCTTCGCTACTACCTGATGTCCAATTACCCGATTATCAACAAAAGGAATGATCACATTCTACGTGAGGATGAGATATACGACTGGATAGTCGATCACGACAATGCTGAGTTATGCGGATACAAGCGTGATCCATTCGCATTTGTGAGGCATCTTAAGGCAAATCTGGATTGCTACTTGGCTTTTATAGATGGTAAAGATAAGGATAATGCGACCAATGTTTACACGGAAGACTTATCTGAGATGTGTGGTGGAGCATTCAGCTTGCACTACATCCTGCTCCTTGCTATAAGAAGCTTACCTAAAGTATTGTTCGATAGTTTCGTGATGAATCTCGAAGTGTTTCTATTCTATTACATCTTTACTAAGACTCCAACAAAGGAGTTAGAAAGAAGCTTTGCCTTATGGGCAGGTGAGTTAAGAGAAATTGCCAAGCAGAAAGACCCTACTGTTCAGAAGGACATGTTAGATAGCTTTGTCAGCACTCGATTTGTACCCAGTGTTCAGTCCAAGCAAAAGGAATTACAGGCTTTCCTCGAAAACTACTCACTGGGTATTCTTCAGTATTATCGGACAAGGTACTTCCTTGCAAAAATCGCTCAATTTGTGGATAGACATTTTACAGGGATTAACGATAAGCGCACATTAAAAGACTTCACTGTGCTTGAAATTGAACACATACTGCCAGATAATCCTGCGGATGATGTCCGGAATAGCTTCATTCAAAACAATCCGGGCGTCGATTACGATAAATACAAGATAAAACTGGGTAATCTAACATTGCTACAAAAGCCCCTGAATATAGTAGCGGGGAATGACTACTATCAGAGAAAATGCGATCAGTACAAGAACTGCGGATTCTATTTTACCCGCAGCCTTGTGGAAACTCCAGCAGTAGGTAATCAATCATCTGTAAACAGGATAAATCAATTCCTGAAGGTTTTTCCTGATTGGAATGCCGCAACCATTGACGAGAGGCAGCAATTGCTGATAAATCTGGCGTTAGATGTTTGGAGAATATAAACCGGTGAGGAATAATGTCCGAATATAATAGCGTTGAACGTCCCTTCCTGGATAAGCTGCAGCAGCTTGGTTGGGAGGTAATAGATCAGGGAACCGGATTTACTCCCTATGATCCAAGTATCAGCAGGCGGGAAAGCTTCCGGGAGTATATCCTCGAGAATGAGTTTAGAGCTTCTCTGAAACGAATCAACCTGACTGAAGATGGCAGTTGCTGGCTTACTGATAAACAACTTGAGGCGGTACTTAGCGAGCTTACCATGCACCCCGGCATGGACTTGCTAAAGGCAAATCAGGCAGTGTATGAGCTTCTGACCCGCAATACGACAGTGGATCAGAATACACTCACCGGGGAGCAAAACCCCACGGTGCGGCTGATTGATTTTGCCCATCCTGAGCGCAATAGCTTTATCGCCATTAACCAGTTCAAGATCGAGACCCCGGGAGCCAGCAGAGCGGCGATCATTCCGGACATCGTGCTATTCATCAATGGCTTGCCAATCGTGGTAGTGGAATGTAAAGACATGGATGTGGCACAGCCCTTGAGCGAAGCATTTATCCAGATCAACCGCTATGCGAACCTGCGAGAGGATGATTATGGCATCAAGGAAGGCGAAGAGCGGCTTTTCCATTGCAATCTCTTCAACATCGTCACTCATGGCAATGAAGCCAGGTTTGGCACCATCACAGGCGAGTTTGACCACTATCTGAACTGGAAAGATATCTTCCCTGAGGAGTACAGAACTATACCTGTATCTCCGGATGAGCAGCGTCAGGAAGTGATGATTCATGGGATGCTGAATAAAGCTATCCTGCTGGATATCTTGAAGAACTACACCCTGTACATGGAGATCAAGAGAGGCGAGAAGGTAAAGATCGTCTGCAGGTATCAACAATTCAGAGCAGTGGGTAAAATCCTCGAGCGTTTGAGAACTGGAAAGACACCCTTTGAGCGCAGCGGAGTTATCTGGCATACTCAAGGCTCAGGGAAGTCATTGACTATGGTGTTCCTGATCAAGAAACTGCGGGATACGGATGATCTGAAGGATTACAAAGTGATCATGGTCAATGACC
>CAZKAA010000106.1:0-2193 GCA_964550575.1 uncultured Candidatus Cloacimonadota bacterium | reverse complement strand
CTCTTTCCCTACACGACGCTCTTCCGATCTATGGTCAATGACCGGCTGGACTTGGAAGATCAGCTTTCGCACACCGTGACATATACTGGAGAAAGCCTCACGTTGATCGAGCACAAAAGGGATCTGGATAAGCTCAAGAACACCAGTTCCAATCTGAATATGGTGATGCTGCACAAGTTCCTGATCAGTGGATCGGTATCAGCAGAATCGCTATTGGCAGCGGGGATTGTGCCGAAATATGAAGAATTCCCAGAGCTGAATACCAGTGAACGGATACTATTGCTTATAGACGAGGCACATCAGGATCAGGGTGGCGAGATGGGTGATAACCTCTTCCTGGCTTTTCCGAATGCGGTCAAGATCGCTTTCACAGGAACCCCGTTACTCACGGAACGGCATAAGCAGAAAACCCATGAACGTTTTGGCAGTTTCATCGATGTGTATAAAATGAACGACTCTGTGGCAGACAGAGCTACGGTGGACATTCTTTATATAGGCAGAACCAGCCAGGACAAGCTGACCGATGCTGAGATGTTCAAGCGTGAGTTTGAAGATATGTTCAAAGAACGCAGTGAAGAAGAGCGGCTGGAGATACAAAAACGCTATGGCACAGAGATGGCTTACCTGGAATCCAAAGAGAGAATTCGGGCAATCTCGGAAGATATCATCGAACACTATACTCAGGAAATCCTCCCAAACGGCCTAAAAGGGCAGGTGGTGGCGAGTTCTATCGTGGCGGCATGCCGGTATATGTTTGAACTGGAAAATGCGCTAAAACGGCTAATATCGCTTGAAGAAGCAAAAGCTGATGCTGAGCGGGATGATGAACTGCTGAAACAGATGAAATTCATCAAGATCTGCACAGTAGTCTCGATGATGGACAACAATGAGCCGGGCTATGTATCGATGGCTCGCAAACAGGCTCAGGATATGGATGCGGTGGAGAGCTTCAAGAAGGACTTCGATTATAGTAAGCCGGAAAGTGGCGTGGCGATCCTCTGTGTCTGCGACAGGCTTTTGATGGGCTTTGATGCTCCGGTCGAGCAGGTGATGTATCTGGATAAGAACCTGAGAGAGCATCGGCTGATGCAAGCCATTGCCAGAGTGAACCGTACCAAAGTGATGAAAAGCGGATACGTAAAAGAGCACGGCATCCTGGTGGATTACTTTGGCGTAGCATCACATCTCAAAGAGGCACTGGCGATCTTTACTGATACCGATGTGCAGGAATTGAATGATCTGAGCGCTTACTTCCGGGGATTGGACAAAGAGATTCCGGTATTGGAATCCCGCTTTAGAAGGCTGATTCAGTTGTTTGCAGATAAAGGCATAATCCGCATTGAGGCTTTTTTGCATCAGAGAATCGGAGATAATGAAGAGGAATGGGATCTGGTGGAGAACTGCTTGCAGCTTGGTGCTGATGTGAAGTTCAGGGCACAGTTCGATACCTATATCAAAGCATTCTTTGATAGCCTGGAACTGCTGTTCAATGCATCCCTGGCGAGGGATTATTACGTCCCGGCTAAGCGACTAGGCTATATCCTGATGAGGATGCGCAACCGTTATCATGATAGCACCCTTGATCTGAAATGGGCAGGGGCTAAGGTGCGCAGATTGATCGATAAATACCTGATCTCAGAAGGGATCAATCCCAAGATTGCACCTGCCAAGCTGCTATCTGATGAGTTTCCCAAGCAGATGCGTGATCATAACAAAACCGGAAAAGCCAAAGCGTCTGAGATGGAGCATGCCATCCGCTGGCACATCAAAGTGAACATGGAGAAAGACCCTGCTCTCTATACGGGGTTCCATGAACGGCTGCAGAAGATTCTGGATTCGTATAAGGAACACTGGGATAGAATCATCGAGGAACTCACCAAGCTGAGAGAGGATATTGGCAAAGGCAGAGATGATGAAGCGGGTATTGTAGATAGTCCAGTGATGCCATTTCTGGACCTGATGCTGATGGAAGCAGGGATAGCAGTGGATAGCAAAGAAGCAATTGACTCCGCCAAGCTGTCAGAATTCATCTATAGCAGGATCAAAGAATCTGTCTCGATACCAAACTTCTGGCAGAAGCCTAATGAACGCAGACGCTTGGAAGGCGATATCAGGGACGAACTGGAATACTGTGGAATAGAGCCTTAGATCGGAAGAGCACACGTCTGAACTCCAGTCACCGCTCATTATCTC
>CAZKAA010000105.1:0-7437 GCA_964550575.1 uncultured Candidatus Cloacimonadota bacterium | reverse complement strand
ACTGCTTCCTCGCAGTAAGTGGATATTGTAGCTATTTTGTGTCTCATAATGAAAGGTAAAGCTAATATCCATTCCAATGGTTGCAGTGTTGTTGTAAATTGAGCATAAATCAATAGGGTCAAAAAATAGGGTAACAGATTCATCAAACGCAATTCCTCCACCAAGTCTTAAGGCTTGGTTGTCGAGTATCTTTACATTAGATAATGAAAGATTTGAATGACTGCCAACACCTATACCGCCACCAGACTGAGCAATGCAGTCTCTGATAACGCAGTTTGAGACTATTGCGCTAGAATAATTGCTCACATTCACTCCACCCCCCGGATTGATCGGACTACCATAATAACCATTCTCATTGTTGACTAAGGTAAACCCGTTTAAAGTAATAGTCTCACCGTTGATAACTCTAACACAAGTGCCTAGATTCCCGTCTATGATAGTATTTTCGATGTATTGTTGCTGCGGATCCGTTGCATACAGGCTAACAAGCGAGATGTTATAATCAATGAATTCAATATTCTCTTCATAGCATCCAGGATACACTTGTACTACATCCCCATGTCTTGAGTCGTTCACTGCTGCCTGTATGCTTGTGTATTGCTGTGTGCCGTCCAGTGATACGGTCCTGGTCGTACAAAACAATAGGCTCGGGAATATGATTATTGTCAATAGGCCATAAATCTTCATGCAGTAATCCATCCTATGAGCTGGGGGCAGGGATATTCCGCCCCCAGCCATATGATACTATTTCAGAAGCAGCATTTTCCTGGTTGTGCTTTGACTAGGAGTGCTCATTTTATAGAAGTAGACTCCTGATGACACGGATTTACCGTGATTATCAGTCCCGCTCCAGACCACTGAATGATGACCTGGAGTATAACTATCTCTAACCAAGGTTTTCACCTTCTGCCCCTTGATGTTGAACACCTCAATTATAACATTGCTTTGTTCCGCAAGTTCAAAACTGATAGTGGTTTCTGGATTGAAAGGATTGGGGTAATTGCCAAACAGCTGTGTTACCGTTGGCAGGGGAGGCTCTTCCGTTTTACCAATCCTCACTTGCAGAAACTCCTTGCATTCTGATACGGTGATATTTCTGCTCTCAAATCTGCCTGATTGATTGTTTAGAACTGAGTAATCAAGCACACTTCCATTTGCGGCTTTATTGGGGAAGTACATTGAAAACTCCAGATTGGCTAGTTCTTCAGAAGGATCTTCCACATTAGTGATGTATGCATTTAGCTGCACCTGATCTTCCTTGATAACCGCCGCCCCCTTACATTCTTCATTGACAAACACTGCTATTTCCGTTGGTTTATTACCATCCTCAAACTGGTTGAGGTCGATGGAAAGGAATATCGGAATATAGTCAGGTTTTTCTTCGTATCCAAAATGGGTAGCCATTTCACGGAAGTAGGGATCAGTAAAGGGTGGATCAGGATTATCTCCGCCAAGCGGAAACTCGACAGGCTCATTTCCAATGTAACGGACAACCACCATTTCTCCAGGATTGATAGTTATCTCTCTGCCTCCCGTAGGAAAGCAACCCAGCCAAGTATTTGTATAGGCATCAGCAGGTTCATCACCAGGAGAGGGATTATAACCATATATTGGTATCCTAGCCATAGCCCAATCTTCTGCCATAATCGTTGTGATGTTATCGAGAATCGGTAACAAAGCATCGAATGGCTTCAAGCTTTCCTGCAGATAATAACCGAGGTAGATTTCACGAAACCACACGTTTGTATTGCTGTCTTGTTGGCACCCAGCAGCACCTGGTTCTGGAGGCGTAATAAAATGTTCTATCGTATATCGATCAAGGTCTTGGATAAACATGCCCTGATTCAATTGACTGCCGGGGTAATATCCTTGATATTGGATTAGCATATCTGGGGCGTTCTCAGTAAGAGTCACCTTATAACCATTCTGGCTGCAGACAAAATGTTCTGGAATAACAGATGGAGAAGCGTAAGAGTTATCAGTATTATACATCCATGTGATTTGTTCTAGAACCGGATTGAATGTGTCAAACAAGCCATTATCCCTGAATTCATGAAATACATAGTACAGTGAATTCTGATAATTCGCAACCCCGGGTATGCTAATGTATTTTACTTTATCGTTTGATAGATTGTGATACCTGTGAAGGTGCCCGTCAATCAATGCGATTGCGCCGATATCCTTCTGGGTGCCATCCGCGTCTCTGTCATAATGATCTGTTATCCAGGTTTCTCCATCACCGTTTGTATCAGGATTTCCATAGTCAATACATATTGACTTCACCTCTGAATTCCAGATTGGGCGATAATTGTTATCGAGGTCCATTGCTTGGACACTAAACACGGAATTCTCTACCAATGGACAACTTGTGTCGCCCGAAAAATCGTAACGGGGACTAGAAGTGCTAAACAAACTGTTATTTATGGTTAAACCTCTAGTTATCCAAACAGGATGACCATCTTCATAATCCCCCCAGCTAATACCGTAACTACTGCAGCTCTCAAATACTGTATTATTGATAGTTGTGGGTGGGCATTGGAAGAGAATCAATCCACTACCCTGGATGTTTGAGAATGTGTTGTTACAAAACACAAAGTAATCGGTATTGTAAGGTGGAGTCCCATCAGGATACCAAGAGTAAAAACCATAACCTTCATACATATTGTTGGCAACCACATTTCCTGTAAAAGTTAAGCGGTTCTTACCGTGGTAATCACAGAAATAGACGGCACCCTGGCGACTTGACAGGAACTTGTTATTAGTAAAAATCAGATGAGCGTGCTCATTTGGCCACACTTCTTCAGTTTCGGAATCTGTTAAGAACTTAATTGCCGGTTTAGCTCCATTAGAGTGCGGCGTATCAGCTATAAAAGTGCAGCCATTGAAGCGTAGCGTGCTCAGCCTATCTATGTTTGCCACAAATACATCATCTGCTTCGCTTCTACCCTTGTTGTTATTAAAAACGCAATTGTCAAAATCAATGTCACTGTCGTTATTAAACTTGGTATAGATAATTACAGCTCCTCCCATATCTCTGCTAATAGGATTTTCAATTCCGTCAGTAACAATGGTTTGGTTGTTAGTAAAATCACATCCCGTAAACTGCGCTTGCCCATATAGGGCAACAGCCCCTCCTCCATTTCCATTAAGCGTATAGTTATTGGTAAATGTGCAGTTTACAAATCTTGGCGTATTGGCCTGTAAGTTTGCGGTGAAGACGCATACTGCGCCGCCAGTTCCAAACCATAACGGTAAACTGACTCCGTTGGAACTACACACCCGGTTTTGGTAAAATGTACAATTAGTAATAATCGGTGCTGCTCCGTTGTCTAATCCAATAGCTGCACCCCTGTTATAATTGCTTGTTTCCGTTAACTCACAATTCATGAAGGTAATCTGGGAGATAACATCGTGATTGCTAATGCCAGTTCCAGAAAGTTTTATAGCAGGCAAACCCATATTGGGATCATTTGTAATAATAACTCCACTTTGTGATTGACCTTGTAGTTTTATGTGTTTGTCTTGCCAACTTAAGCCGGAAACGGTATAGTTACCATTGGGGATAGCTACCGTCCCTCCATTTCTTACAAGATTGATCCCTTCCTGTATGGAGAGGGAATCAGTCACTACTACATTTGGCCTGAGGGAAATAACTATCGGATCAGGCGATATATGGTTTGTTCCCATTTGGATGCTAATATCACAATACAGGAAAGTGTTGAAATAACTGTTTACATCAGAGATTTTGAAGTCATATATTCCGGGTGGAAGCCCGAACTCGAAAACTCCATTGTCGGTTGTAAGGGTTTTAGATACACCATCATGACCTGATGCATGAAGACGAATTCCAGAATAGTCAGTACTGCCATTTTCCAATAGGAATGTCTGTGTAACTGAAGCATTAGGTGCGATCCCAATGAGCATACTATGATCATCAGGATAAGGACTTGCGGGATTTATCGGTTGTAGACTCCAATATTCAAGATGACACCACGGTCTCCCCCAATTTACCATATTCAACGTTGTATTCATACTAGTAGACTGAAAACCTGTAATAATGAAGGCATGTCCGGCACCAGTCCTACTATCATGTTCACCGATATATTCGATTGGTCTATTAAGTATTAACTGGTTTTTTATCAAACCTATCCATTCTTCACTAGTGTACGAACATATATCAGCATTCTGGCAATACATGTTCAATTTATTGTAAGCATCCCAACCGTTTCCAGCTCCTGAACCTATTGAGGAGTAACCCATTTGCACCAGTATTCCACATGCAAAACTTAATGCGGCCTTATCATTATCTGTGAGGACAATGTTGTTGCTAAACTTATAAACAACCTCATCTAAATACCCGTTCAGCGTAGTGAAATCAGGGAAATTGTATAAAGCTGCATCAGTGTCAATTTCACATTCAAAACTATTGTAATCAGAAATGTATATATCCGAGTCTTCAAATGTATAGTCCCAATGCTTGTGATAGTTTAGTATTTGGGCCACTGCTGTTGCTACACAACCGACGTCACAACGTTCAGAATTCCCTTCATCCAGGTTGACACTGTCCCAGGGACAATAAGCATTATACGGTTGTTCACCTCCCCATTGCTCTCCCTGTCCCGTGACAAGACCTGTATCGTGCTCTTCTGCAATGCTGATTGTTTGATTAATTATGGCATCCCATATGGGACGTGTCTCCGTATTGCTGCGGTTGTTGGTTTTTGCGTCTTCAATCTGGAGGGAATACTCTAACAACAAATCTTCAGCAGCTTCGTTAACTGGATCAACAGTATAAGAACCCAGTTTACAGAAGGCCAATATTGGGATGCAGCTATCATTTGCCGATACGAATACAAAGCCCGGGTTAAAATTTACCCTCCAGTATAAAGGGTCTGCAGGATCTGGAAGAGCAGCCCAGTTATTAGCTATGGGAGTTTGCCCAGTTTGAAGGGCAAGCCAATTTGTAGCGACTTGTAAGATTTCAGCTTCTTGTACAGGGTCCGAAAATAATAACTTTAGTACAATAAGCATGCAGATTACCATTCCATACCTTTTCATAGCGTTACTCCTTGTCATTTTAAGAGATTAACGTGTAACTCCTTACACTTGGCTAACTGTACTTTGAAGCCAGGTTAGGGTGATTCCCTCATACCATCTATGTCATGCTTCATCCTTAGTCAAGGACTCCACTAATAAAGTCTTTGATGTTATCGCAAATACTATCATAAACAATTCTTTCACGAACTGAACCACCAAATGCATCATCTCCAAACTACATTTTCTTGTCAAGAACCAATTTCTGTCTCATCCTTATGCATCCGTATTTGTGTTAATACTCGGTAGTGTTTTCCTGGTTCTGGATCAATGATCACATCTGGAACCAAGGAGATAGCATGACCGAAGTGTTGATGAACCGAATCAAAGCTCAGTTAGTCAGACATGAGGGTCTGCGGCTGAAACCATACCGCTGCACGGCAGGTAAACTGACCATCGGTATCGGCCGCAATCTCGAAGACCGAGGTATCTCCCAGAAAGAGGCTTATGCCATGTTGGCGAGAGATATCCAAGACTGCGAGCAATGGCTGATCGATGAGATACCTGAGGTGTACAATAATCTCGATGAGGTTCGCCAGTCGGTGCTTCTGAACATGTGCTTCAACCTTGGTATCAAGGGACTACTGGGTTTCAACAACACCTTGGCATTTATCGTTGCTGGAGACTGGGAGCGAGCAGCCAATGGCATGGTAGCCTCAAAGTGGGCGAAGCAGGTTGGACGCAGAGCGATTGAGCTATCTGAACTGATGAGGAAAGGCAAGTGATACCGATCCCGGTCGAGATCGATGCCATGCTCGCTATCCTCAACCTCCCAAAAGAGATGGGTGATAACGGTATATTCAAAGAGCATAGGACTCTGGTTCTGGAGATGGTTCGATCTGTTGTGTTGCCGGAACACTATACCCGGGCAATCCAGGAAGATATACCGGAGGATGACCCATTTCTTGTCTCTTTTCGTTTTGGGTTCTGTTTCCTGATGCTGCACAGTACATGTGAGTTTCTCAATTTGAAGACCCTGGGCGAGGGAATAGTCAAGACCGTAGGATTAGACCAGTCTGCTACCGAACTGCTCACAGGGAGCGAAATAGACGCATTCAAAGCTAATCTTGAGCTAAGAGCACTGACCGTACTTCGAGACTATCTCA
The DNA here is from genome assembly GCA_964550575.1 of uncultured Candidatus Cloacimonadota bacterium. Taxonomy (GTDB): domain Bacteria; phylum Cloacimonadota; class Cloacimonadia; order Cloacimonadales; family Cloacimonadaceae; genus Syntrophosphaera. The sequence continues at coordinate 1,237 of CAZKAA010000105.1, read as the reverse complement.
ATCAGCATGGTCAGGACCGCCTGAATGAGCTGAAACCCCGACCTCCGAGAGTGATCCGGGTGGGAGTGATCTGATGCCAGATAGCTATACCACTCCGGATGAACTGATGCGTGAGATCTACCTGGCTATCTATGCCGCCTTGGAGAGCCGACTGCATTTGATCGGTTCTGTGATCGATGCCGAGTCCCGCAAGGAGATACTGGCACAGCAGATTTACGATAAAGGCGACTTCTATGGCAACACAGGTTATCTGGTAGAGACCATTCCTGATGCTATGATCCTGAGAGTGGGCTCCAATGTTCGTCACGAGCCTTTCGTTTTGGGTGGCAAAGTGCCTTCCTGGACTCCGATCGCTCCACTGATCGCCTGGGTCGAACGTAAGCACCTGTCTTGGACTGATAAAGAGACAGGTAAGCTGCTGACCGTAGCCGAGATCGCCTATCTCATCCGGGGCAAGATCAAGCGGGAAGGCATAGCTGCCCGTAATGTATTCGCTGAGGTGATCGCTAACCGTGAGCAGTGGATATACCAACAATTCAATTCTATCGAGGTAAGTCTATGAACCCCCATGACAGATTTATCGCAGAACGGAAACGGATAGTCGATGCATTGGAATTTTCCGATATCCCCACTATCCAGTTCAACAAGGATGCTATCCCTAAGCAGTTACCTTGTGCTATCGTGATCCTGGACTCTGAGACTGGTAAGAATGGCACTGTTCGCCAGTTTGTGAGTACTGATCTGGCATGGACTGTCTTCCTGATTGTTAATGCTCAGAATGTATCTGATCCAGATTCCGACTTGTATCAACTCAAAGAGAAGTTCCGCTCTTTCTACCTCAAGCTGATGAACCGGGACCTGCCCAGTGTGGAGTACTATACCAGCCGCATCGATGGCACTCGTCTTGTACGTATAGCCAAGATTGACCTGCTCAAAGCAGGAACCGGAGCATCGGCATGAGAGTAATGCGACTGGGTGGCTACAACCTGGCGATCAGCTCTGCTGCTGATCTCTTAGAGACTAAGTATAAGCCTGAGCTGATTGACTTATCCAAACTGAGTAGAGTCGGTAAGCAACTGATCTCCAAGGCAGCTGAGACCAAGAAAGTAGTCTCTCAACCCTACTCGATGAGCAATCTGCTCAATCTCCTGGATACCGATGAATATCACTCTGGTTGTGTGGATGCTCTGTCTATGGCAACCGTGATGGAGTTCGACTGCAAGAACAGCCAGGTCAA
>CAZKAA010000104.1:0-7445 GCA_964550575.1 uncultured Candidatus Cloacimonadota bacterium | reverse complement strand
TCTAGCTTACTTTACTAGTATCGTTTTTTCTCGGGCTTTGCCCACGGAAACCAGTTCCACCGGGACCTCAACGAGGTCTTGCAGGGCTTCCAGATACTCCCGCGCCGCCTTGGGCAGGCGTCCCAGCGAACGGACCGCTCCCAACTCCGCTTCCCACCCGGGAAGAGTCAGATACTCAGCCTCGACCATCGCCAGGGCCATGGGATGCGCGGGATAGCCTCCCAGCTTGACCCCGTCCAGCCAGTAGCCGGTGCAGATCTTGACTTCCGGCAATCCGCTCAGGACGTCCAGCAGGGTGACCGCCATCCCGCTGATCCCGTTTAGCGAAGCGCTGTATTTGCCAGCCACTGCGTCGAACCAGCCGATGCGGCGTGGTCTTCCTGTGGTGGCTCCGTATTCGTTGCCAATTTTGCGGATGCGTTCCGCGGTTTCGTCGAAAATCTCTGTGGGAAACGGACCTTCGCCGACCCGGGTTCCGTAGGCTTTGTAAACACCCAAAACCTTATCCAGCCAGCGTGGGGGGATGCCGGTCCCGGTACTCGCCCCGCCGGACATCGTGTGGGATGAGGTGACGTAGGGATAGGTGCCGTAGGCGAGGTCGAGCAGAGTACCCTGCGCCCCTTCGAAAAGGACGTGTTCGCCCTGCAGATACCATTCGCGCACGAGGCAGTCCGCCTGCGCGGCATAAGGCTTCAAATAATCCCAGGCTTCCGCAAGTTCCCGCAGCAACGCTTCCATTTGCCTGTCTTCAATATGCTGGGAATGAAACGCATAGAGATTTTCCAGGCGCTGGCGCAGCCAGTCCGTCCAGGCCAGATCGCCCAAGCGGATTCCGCAGCGTGCAGAGATATCCGCATAGGCGGGGCCGATGCCTTTGCCGGTGGTTCCGATCTTGCTCTTGCCCAGTTTGGTTTCGTGCTTGCTGTCAAGTTCCTGGTGCAGAGGCAGGACCAGTCCCGCCCGTTCGTCGATGAAAAACCTTCCCGCGAAGGAGATGCCCTGCTTTTCCAGAGCTTGCATCTCATCCCTCAGTCCAAAGGGATCGATCACTGTACCGCTGCCGATAACGCATTTGGTTGCGGGATACAGGATGCCGGATGGGACAGTGTGAAAGACATACTTCACTCCCCCGGAGACAATTGTATGGCCGGCGTTCGCGCCACCCTGAAACCTTGCCACCACGTCCGCAGACGAGCCCAAAAAATCTACTATCTTGGCTTTGGCTTCGTCGCCCCACATGCAGCCCAGAACCGTAAGGGAACTCATTTCACGCTCCATCTTCTTTGTAATTGCATATTTTACCCTCAGGATTTCTTGTCAAACCTTTTCTTGTGATGGATTACCCCGTCTCTGCCGGCGGAGATGGAATCCTTCTTGGCCAAGGCAGTATGTTACAGGCGCAATAGCGGAGTAGTCTTGTGGTTTTTTTATTGACACCAGATGAGAGGGAAAATCGAATGCTCGTTAATGAAGCAAATCTATTTCGGGAAGTGTCCCAATGCGTAAGAGATGGAAAATAATCCTCATCATTGCGGCAGTGTTGCTGCTGCTCATTCTGGGACTGCGGATGTGCGGCAAGGCCGCCGTGCGCAAGATCGGACAGCAAAACGGGGCTCAGACCTACACGGTGAAAAAAGGCGAGATCGTCTCCCAGATCGAGATTACGGGAGAAGTCCAGCCTGCCGTGGTGGTTGAACTCAAGTCCAAGGTCTCCGGCAAGATCGTCAAGTTCTATGCCGACGAGAACGATTACATCCAGGCGGGGCAGATCATCGCGGATATCGAACCTGACTACAACCAGGCAAACACGCTGTTCAACGCCAAAGCCCAACTCAGCAGGGCGCAGTTGCGCGTCGAAAACGCCGAGAAGGACCTTGCGGACAAGAAGGTCCTGTTGGATCAGGACTATATATCACGCGAAGCCTACCAAGCCGCGGAGGATGAGCTCGCCTCGGCGGGAATCGACTACGAGCAAGCCCGCCGGCAGTATGAGGTGATCGCGGACATGGACGTCCCCGGCAAGGTCACGCATGTATATGCCACTTCCTCCGGAGTATGCATCGAGCGGGCAGTCAACGAGGGCGAAATGGTGCAGTCCAGCCTCAGCAGCTACGGCGCGGGCACTGTCGTGATGAAGATAGCCGACTTGAAGAAGATGGTGGTTAAAAGCAACATCAACGAAGTGGACATCGCGAAGTTCAGCCTCGGCCAACAAGCGCAGATCAAGCTGGATGCCCTGCCATACGAGGAGTTTTCCGGCGAGATAGTCAAAATCGCGCCAGCCGCGATCACAGAAAACAACGCCAAGGTCTTCCCCGTGGAAATCAGCATCAACGCCACCGGCGACCAGGCCAAGCCAGGCATGACTGCGGCGATCAAAATCATCGGCGATTCCCGCAAAGACGTTCTCGTGATCCCGATCCGCGCGGTTTTCACCGACGATAAGAATCAGGACGTCGTCTATGTGATGCCTCCCAAGACTGCAGCCAAAGGAAAGGACGCCAATGCCGCGGAAGTTCCGAAGCCGACTCCCACTCCGGTGACGCTGGGTTCAAACGACCTGCAGAACGTGGAAGTTATCTCCGGGCTGAAGGAAGGCGACATGATCAGCCTGACCGAGCCCAACGCTCCGGCGGCGAACATGCAAATGATGATGCGTTAACAAAGGAATATCATGATAGAGATCAAGAATCTGTCGCGCAGTTTTGGCGCGATCCGCGCGGTGGACGACGCAAGTTTCCGCATCGGCGCGGGAGAAATTGTCGGCTTTCTGGGACCGAACGGTGCGGGAAAAACAACCACCATGCGGATGATGGTCGGTTTCCTGCAGCCCGATTCCGGAGCCATAGAACTTGACGGCGTGAGCGTATTCGACAACCCGCTTTCCGCGAGCGCCCGCATCGGCTATCTGCCGGAGCACAATCCGCTTTACGACGAAATGAGCGTAAGGGAGTTCCTTCGCTATATCGGCGAACTCAGGCGCATGCCCAAAACCGGGATGCAAACCAGGCTGGAGTTCGTGATGGACAAATGCGGGCTCGAGAACGTCTGGCTCCAGCAGATACGCACCCTCTCCAAAGGCTACAAGCAGCGCGTCGGACTGGCTCAGGCGATCCTGCACGATCCGGATGTCCTGATCCTGGACGAACCGACCGGCGGCCTGGACCCCAACCAGATAATCGAGATCAGGGAACTCATCCGCGAACTCGGCCGCGACCGCACCGTGCTTTTTTCCAGCCACATCATGCAGGAAGTCCAGGCGCTCTGCTCCAGGGTGATTATCATCAATTCCGGGCAGATAATCGTTGACGACCTGATGGAGAACCTCGATTCCTATATTGAGGGATACAACAAGGTGGTGCTGGAAGTCGAAGCCGTCGAACCGGACTTCTCTCCCTGGCTGGAGCGCTTCCCCGAAGTGCAACTGGACTCCGTTGCCCAAAAAACCGATGTCTGCAGGCTTGAATTCCTCACCCTGCCTCAGGTGGACATCCGCAAGGACCTGTCCTCCTTCGCAATCGGCCAGGGTTGGCAAATTGTCAGCATCTACCAGGAAAAGCAAAGCCTGGAGAGTATCTTCCACGAACTAACCTCCGGCGGCAGCGGCGATGCGGATGAGATTGACGCATTGGAACCAGCCGGCGGGGAGGAAGCGCTTGAGCCGGAAAGCGACTCAACTCCTGAGCCCCCCGAAACTGAGGAGGAAAAAGCATGAACCCCGCGCTGACCATCGCCAGGAAAGAATACTCCCTGTCCCTGCGGGCGACCGGAACCTATGTGGTTTTCGCCATCTTTCTCGTTGCCGCGGGAGCATATTTCGCCCTCACCGCGCTAAAGGTCGGGCTTGCCGATCTCCGCGCGACCTTCAATTGGATGCATCTGCTTTTCCTGATCTACGTTCCCGCCATCACCATGGGCAGCATCGCCCGCGAAAGAAGCGGCGGAACCCTGGAACTGATCTCCACCCTCCCCCTCAAACTCCGCCATATCGTGTGGGGCAAGTTCCTCGCAGCCTGGCTGCTTCTGGCGACCGTTCTCGCTTTCACGCTGGTCCTGGTCGTCCTGCTTGCTGTCTTCGGCATCGGCGTGGACTTCGGAGCCCTCGCTCTTGGCTATCTGGGACTCCTTTGCGCGGGCGGCGCGTTCATCGCCATCGGGCTCTTTGCCAGTAGCCTTTCCTCCAACCAGGTGCTTGTCTTTCTCACGGCGCTTGCCGTCTGCGGAGTCTTCTTTCTGCTGGGCAGGCTGGGCGGGCTGATCTCCGTTCCGCTGTTCAACGCGATATCCTGGCTCGGATTCGACTACCATCTGGAAAACTTCCTCAAGGGGGTTCTGGACTCCCGCGACCTCCTCTATTTCGGCGTCGTGGCCTATATCTTCACCTTGCTGGCGGAGTTGCGCCTGCAATCGCAGAACCTGATGCAGGAGCGCTAAGATGAACACCCGCAATCAGATAATCGGAACTTACGCGGTCAAGATAGTCATCGCCGCCCTCATCCTGGCGGCAGGGACTTTTCTCTATCTCCGCCTCGATTTCAGCCGTGGCAGAGCGTATTCGCTCAATCCCCAAACCCGCGAGACGCTGCGCGACCTGCCCGCCAACTTCCTGATCAAGGTCTACGCCACCAAGGACCTGCCTGCTGAATACAGCAACCTCAACCGCTCGCTCAACGACCTGCTCAAGGAGTATGAGCGGGTTTCCAAGCGCCGCATCCGCTTTGAATACATCCACGGCAACAATCCCGAAGACCTTCTCCAGAAAGCCATGGACCACAACATCCGCCCCTATCCGCTCGAAGTCCTCAAAGAGGGCGGCACCGAAATCAAGTTCATCGTGTTTGGCCTGACCATGGAAAGCGGCGGCAAGATTTCTTCCATGGAACTCGGACCCGGCATGGAAAGCAAGCTGGAGTACCAACTCACCAAGATCATCGGGCGCATGAGCGAACGCAGCCTGCCCAAGGTGCTTGTTTTCGCGGACACGCTCAACCTCAACAGCCTGCGCAACTACTATCCCAGCGAAGTGGACGCCTTGCAGAAGGAGCTTTTCGGCAACTTCCAGACCATCCAGACCTCTCTGGATTCGATTCCGGAATTCGCTCCCGTCATGTTTTGCATGGGTGTTCTGGATTCTCTTTCCCAAAAGCAGCTTTACAACCTCGACCAATACCTGATGCACGGCGGAAAGATCGTGATGACGCAGGACCGCGTGGCAATGCAGGCGATGGAGCGCGGCGCCGTCTTTTTCGAAAACCCCAGCAACGTCTTCAAGATGTTTGAGCACTACGGATTCATTATCCGCCCCAACATCGTCCTGGACAAAAACTGCGCCAAAGGCAGGGGCGAAGGTTTGGGCAGCAGCGTGGACTATCCCCACGTCCCGATCGTGCGCGGCAGCGAAAAGAATCCTTACACCAAGGGCTTTGAGGAGATCTACCTGGTCATGGCTTCCGAGATCGCCCCCATGCCCGGAAGCAAGCTCAAGATCGCGCCCATGCTGCAAACATCTCACAATTCAAACACTCTGTCCGGTCCGGTCTTCGCCGTTCAGCAGGCGGTGTCGCAAGCCACCAACCCGGATTATCTCAGCCTGCCTCCCATAACCGTGGGAGCGGAGATCAGCGGCACTTTCAAGAGCTATTTCGCGCCGGACTCACCGCTTGCCAAAGCGGATTCCGGATATCTGGCGGAAACCTCGCAAGGCAAGTTCATCCTCTTCGCGGATAACGAACTTCCCCTTGATTTTTCCGCCGGGGCATACATCATCATCAACGCCATCGACCATCTCATGAACCGCCAGGACATGATCGACCTGCGTTCGCGCAATCCCCAGTCGAGCCTGCTAAGCACCTACGTCTATATGTACCGCCAAGGGATAGACCTTGCCGACCCGCGGCCGCTGCAGCGCCGCCTGGTCACGGTCTTCCAACTCGTCTCGATGCTGGGGCCGCTGCTCCTGCTGGCGATCGTGGGCGGCATTGTTTACCTCAAGCGCCGCCAGAGCCGTCTGGCGCTCGCGGTGCCCGAACCAGTGGCAAGCCCGGAGGAACCGGATGAAAACACCTGAAGCGGGAACCCCTGCCAAACGCAAGCGCCGGCTTCTGCTGCTGGGCGGAGTGGCGCTCGCCCTCGCCGCTGCAGTAGTGTTTCTGATGCTTGACAATCAGCGCGTGCCAACCGAAAAGCCGATTTTCGCCGCCGATTCCACGGCTATCTCCGCGATCGAAATCACGGACCGGGATGGCAGCATCCGCTTCGAGAAAGCGGGTGCGCTCTGGAACATCACCTCTCCCGTTTCCTGGGGCGCGGAGCAGGGCAGGATGCGATATATTTTCGAGCGGGTCATCCTCAAAAAATACAGCCTCACCTATCTGGACAAAGGCGCCCAGGCCCTCAAGCAATATAAGCTGGAAGGACCTGAAACCCTTAAAATCAAGGTCTTTGGCGACAAGGGCAGGCTGCTTTCGGAAGCCTGGTTCGCGGACACCGGCAGCGGTTGGGACTATTTTCGCTTTGCCAAGGACGACCGCGTCTACCAGATCGAGAGCAGGGTCGCCTCCGAGTTTAAGCCACGCTTCGAGACCTGGCGCTCGCCCTACGCCCTCAGGCTGCTTTCAGAGCAGATGCTTTCCATCAAGGTCCGCCACACCCGCAACAGCTATGAACTGACCCGCCGCGAAAACGTCTGGCATTACAAGGACAAGATCGAGGACTTCGACATCCCCGCCGGCAACGAAACCATGGGCAAAATCCTCAACGCGCTGGCGCAGCTCGGCTCCGGCAGCATTCTCGACGACGAGACCAAACCTCCGGCGGACTCCCTTGGCGCCTCCGTCTGCGACGTCGACATCCTCAAAACCGACAACAGCAGCCTGCGCATCTCGTTCCAGCCTTTCGGCGAGAACTATCTGATGACCCTCAGCGACTTTCCCGGCAAATACTTCATCGTGCTCTTCGACACCATGTTCCGCTTTTCCCGCCACGCCTCGCTGTTCCGGGCAAAAGTGGGGGAGTTGCCGCCACGTGGCATATAGCGTGGAGCAAACCCAGACCCTTGATGCCGGCCTCTTTGGCGAAATAACCTCGCTTTGGCTGGCAACGGGGATCAGCAATCCCGCCCGCGCGGACGATTTTGGCTCCGTCCAATACAACCTCGACCACGGCGGCATCATGCTTCTGGCGAGGCTGGACGGCGTCCTTGCCGGTACCGCCTGGCTCAGCCACGACTTTCGCCGGCTCTACATCCACCACATGGCTGTCCTGCCTGAGTTCCAGAACCGGGGCGTGGGTCGCGCGCTTCTGGAAGAAGCTCTCGCCGTTGCCCGCGACAAGGGGTATCAGGCGAAGCTGGAAGTCCACCGAGAAAACGCCGCCGCGCGCCATCTCTACGCTTCCTGCGGAGATCGGAAGAGCACACGTCTGAACTCCAGTCACCGCTCATTATC
>CAZKAA010000103.1:6218-7628 GCA_964550575.1 uncultured Candidatus Cloacimonadota bacterium | reverse complement strand
GTTAGTGGCTCAAAATTTCGTTAGCGAGTGGCTCACTTTTCCGTTGACATTCACAATCCAAATTCGGATTCAGTACCGTTATGCTTTATTCGTTTATCAGTATTTTCTCCAAACCATCCTGTCAACCACGCCCGTATAGGATTGAATGATTTTCACAACCTTGGTCGACACGTTTTCTTCAATATAATCCGGTACCGGAATACCGTAGTCGCCGTTTTCGTTTATGTCAACCGCAGTAGCAACGGCTTGAAGAAGGCTGTTCTCATCAATCCCAGCAAGGATGAAGCAAGCCTTGTCAAGTGCCTCCGGACGCTCGGTACTCGTTCTAATGCAAACAGCAGGAAACGGATGACCGACCGAAGTAAAGAACGAGCTTTCCTCCGGTAGGGTTCCGGAATCGGAAACGACGGCGAAAGCGTTCATCTGTAGCTTATTGTAGTCATGGAACCCAAGCGGCTCATGCTGTATAACACGGCGGTCAAGCTTGAATCCCGATGTTTCCAGACGCTTCTTTGAGCGAGGATGGCAGGAGTAGAGAATTGGCATATCGTACTTTTCTGCCATCTTATTGATCGCGTTGAAAAGCGATAGAAAATTCTTCTCAGTATCAATGTTTTCCTCACGGTGAGCGGAAAAAAGAATATACTTCTTTGATTCAAGCCTGAGTTTGGCAAGGATATCCGACGCTTCGATCTCGGCAAGATTGTTATGCAGCACCTCCGCCATTGGAGAGCCGGTGACATAGGTGCGCTCCTTCGGCAGTCCGCACTCGGCAAGATATCTTCTCGCGTGTTCGGAATATGCCATATTGACGTCTGAGATTATATCGACAATGCGGCGGTTCGTTTCCTCCGGCAGGCACTCGTCTTTACAGCGGTTTCCGGCTTCCATGTGGAAAATCGGAATGTGCAGCCTCTTTGCGGAAATTGCTGACAGACAAGAGTTGGTATCGCCCAGAATCAGCATTGCGTCCGGTTTTATCTGCACCATTAATTTATAGGAACAGTTGATGATGTTACCGACTGTCGCTCCAAGATCGTCGCCGACAGCGTCCATGTACACTTCCGGATCGGCAAGCTTCAAATCATGGAAGAACACTCCGTTGAGATTGTAATCATAATTTTGCCCCGTATGAGCGAGGATACAGTCGAAATACTGGCGGCACTTGTTAATCACAGCTGCAAGGCGAATTATTTCCGGACGCGTGCCAACGATGATAAGCAGCTTCAGCTTACCATTGCCCTGGAATCTTACACCCGAATAATCAAGTTTCATTTCCATAACTCACACCTTTTCAAAATAAGTATCCGGCTTCTCCGGGTTGAAGCATTCATTTGCCCACATGAAGGTGACGAGGTCTTCTGTCTCGGAGAGATTCGTGATATTATGCGTATAACCGGGAATCATCTC
>CAZKAA010000103.1:0-6118 GCA_964550575.1 uncultured Candidatus Cloacimonadota bacterium | reverse complement strand
GGTCTTCTGTCTCGGAGAGATTCGTGATATTATGCGTATAACCGGGAATCATCTCTACGACCTGAATTTTATCGCCGCTGACCCTGAATTCGACGACAGGATAATCCCCGCCGTTCTCGTCTTTGCCAATCCTGCGGAGTTGAATGAGTCCTGTGCCTTTGACTACGACAAATTTCTCATTCTTTGAATGATGCCAGTGATTGCCCTTGGTGATGCCATGCTTGGAGATATTGACGCTGAACTGACCTCTATCGGTGGTACGGATAATCTCAGTGAAGCTGCCGCGCTCGTCGCAGTTCATTTTCAAATCATAGATAAACTTGTCCGTGGGAAGATAGGACAGCCATGTGCTGTACAGCTTCGAGACAAGCGGATCGGTGAAGTCCGGCACACCGAGCGAGGCGCGGATCTCCGGGAAACTTTTTATGGTGTCGGCAATAAAGCCGAGGGTGGTTTCATAATGAACAGGGACGGTGCAATACGCGCCGTTCTTCGTTTCGTTGCCGCCGAGAGCGCGGAGCATCTCATCAACTAAGTCATCTATATATACGATATCCATCTGAACCGACGGATCATTAATCTGTATCGGCATATCGTTTGCAACATTGCTACAGAAGGTCGCTATCGCACTGTTATAATTCGGTCTGCACCATTTGCCAAATAGATTGGCAAAGCGATACACCAGAATCTTTGCGCCAGTTTCTTTGGAATAGTCGAAGAACAGATCTTCTCCAGCTCTCTTGCTCTTGCCGTACTCGCTTCCGGCGTAACGTCCCACAAGGCTTGCCTGGATTGAGCTTGAAAGCATGACCGGGCAGATGTTATTATGCTTTTTCAGAGCTTCAAGCAAGGTTGACGCAAAACCGAAATTGCCGGTCATGAATTCGCTCTGCTCTTTCGGGCGGTTCACACCGGCAAGGTTGAAAACGAAATCTGCTTTCGCACAGTATTCGTCAAGTTCGGCAGGAGTTGAGTTAATATCATAAAGATAAAGCTCGCTGACTTCAAGCTCGGGATGCGTTTTATCTTTTCCATCCTTTATGTTCTTTAAAGCTTCGGTCAGGCTCTTCCCCACAAAGCCTTTCGCGCCAGTTATGAGTATGTTCATCACTTATTCTCCCATGCTGCAATTTCATCCCGGATATATTGCAAAGAAAGCAGCTTCTCCTTCACCTGCTCGACATTCAATAAATCGGTATTGTTTGAGTTAAACTCGGTTAGGGTATTGCGCTTGGTATTACCCTCTTTAAAATACTTGTCGTAGTTGAGGTCGCGCTTGTCGCAGGGAACACGGTAGAAGCTTCCAAGATCAATCGCTCCGGAGCATTCCTCGTTTGTCAGAAGGGTCTCATACATCTTCTCACCGTGACGAATACCGATCACCCTGATATCGTCCTTGGAATGAAACAGCTCCTTGACAGCCTGCGCCAGCGTGCCAATCGTACATGCCGGAGCTTTCTGAACAAGGATATCGCCGCTTGCACCGTTCTCGAACGCGAACAGGACAAGGTCAACGGCCTCATCAAGGGTCATAATGAAGCGCGTCATGTTGGGGTCTGTGATGGTGATGGGCTTACCGGCCTTAATCTGCTCGATCCAAAGCGGAACAACGCTTCCTCGGGAGCAAAGTACGTTTCCGTAACGCGTGCAGCAGATCTTTGTCTTGCCGGGGTTAACCGTGCGAGACTTAGCCACGATAACCTTCTCCATCATCGCCTTGCTTGTCCCCATCGCATTGACAGGATAAGCAGCCTTGTCGGTGGAAAGGCATATTACCGACGTAACACCCGCCTCAATCGCGGCAGTCAGCACGTTATCGGTGCCGATAACATTCGTCTTGACCGCCTCCATCGGGAAGAACTCGCAGGAGGGCACTTGTTTAAGAGCCGCCGCATGAAATATGTAGTCAACACCATGAATGGCTCCTTTCACGGATTGAAGATCGCGCACATCTCCAATGTAGAATTTGATCTTGTCTGCTACTTCTGGCAATGTTGCTTGAAAATGATGACGCATATCATCCTGTTTCTTCTCATCACGCGAAAAGATGCGGATTTCACCTATGTCGGTCTTGAGAAAACGATTTAATATGGCGTTGCCGAAACTTCCCGTTCCACCGGTAATCATCAGGGTTTTGTTAGTAAATTCACTCATTTGTTATAACCTCTTGGGTATTCAAATATAGCTTGTCAAAATAGTCGTTGACGCTTCTCCCCGTTCTGGGCTCAAAGCAGTCAAATCTTTCCGGATTCTTGAACATCTCCAATGCTTTCGTAAATCCAATTATGGCCCCAATCGTGATGATATCACACCCAGCCTTGAAGGCATAGACAGCAGATGTGAAATAAACATCTGCTGTTTTGTAATCTGCCTTCACACAGGTCTTCAGGAAACACCCCAGCCGATTATTAAAATCATTGCAGGTGAAATTTCGTGCTCTCCGTTCGTTCATTATGATCAGATGGTCTGACCTCATCAAAACTTCTTTTGGGATACTCTTCCGCTCTGCCTGCTCCTCAAGTTCCATCATCAGATAATCAAAGCACAATTTCGGTTCTTCAATGCTCTGTTTCTCTGTCCGTTGCAGTACCAAAATGTCCGCTGAAGTCCGGCTGGCCATGCACCGTTCAATTCTTATCTTTCTGTTCTCAAAGTCTATGTCTTTCCATCTGAGCGGCACAATCCTTTCAAGAGAGATTCCACAGATCAGGAAGAAAGCGAACACATATCTGTGGTGTATCTTGCAAGCTGTCAGAAATTCGCAAATCTCCCTGTCCCCGAGGTAGTTTCTTTCAAACTGTGAATCTCTGGCTCTGAAGTAGGTTACGCCCTCTGCAGGATTGACTTCCAGTAGACCTTTCCGAATCGCATAGTCGTATATGCGATTCACGGTTCGAAACATAGCGTTCACGCTGTTTGTTTTACACCCATTGTTTATGATCGTTCTTCCAGCGGATTGAATATCCTCTGCCACTACGTCCGCAGCTAACTTATCGCCAAAGCATGGAATAAACTTTCCGGCATGATACTTCAGATAGTTTCTCTTTCTCGTATCTCCGCTATAGATTTCCGGATCATCAATATATTGCTGACACAACTCTTTATATGTCAGTCTAGCTACTCCGAAGAATTCGTACACTCTCTGTCGGATTTCTTCCTCTGTCTTTCCAATGAACTGATGTTTCTTACCGGGCGGGTATGTGAACTGTATGGAGTAGCCTGTCCATGTGGCGGTCGTCTTGGGGGATATTTTGTGCGTGCTCAAAATTTCGGCTGCGGTCGCCACGGTCTTATTCCTCCTGATACCTTTGCATTAAAGTGGTCAGATAGCGCTGCCTGTTCTCTGCGGCATCATGCCACCCTTCTTGTGTCTGATGGAGATATTCCCGGATGACTGTGGATGTGGAGCCATGCCCGGCGGTACGTTGTATCTCATCCAAACTCTCCCCACATCTGGTCGATATGGTCAGGTAGGTGTGCCTTAGTATGTGAGGCGTAATGTCCGCCCTGCCCATTTTCATCTGAATCTCGTCCAGCTTACGCATCGTGTTTGTGTACGAGAGGGGTTTCCCACTATCAGTTGTAAAGATCAGACCGAGTTCATTTCTGTATCGCCCGGTCTCCTTATACTGCTGCTGGTAAGACTTTGCTCTCGTTATGAATGCAAGCGCCGTCTCGGATAGCTTCAGCTTCCTGCTTTGCCTTGTTTTTGTGGCATGGAGCAGTATGCCATCCTTCATCTGGTTGACAACCTTGATTGTTTTAAGATTGCTGTCCAGATTTGAGTACCGAAGAGCCATTGCCTCACGTATTCTTAGTCCGTTACACAATGCAACAGCAAGCATGCATCCATACATCGACTCTTCACACAGCTTAAAGAATTTCTTGATTTCTACATCTGAAAGTACATATTTTTTAGCACATGAGCTTTCCTTGCATTTAAAGTCCCTCACAATGTTACGCTCGACAATTCCACGCTCCCGGGCATACTCGAAGATGGACTGCAGACGAGCAATCAGATAATACTCCGAGGTATTTCCCATGAGAGCAAAAGTTTGCTTAAGTGCCATAATATCCGAGGGAGAAACTTCCTTCATAGGCTTTTCTCCAAAGCAGGGTAGTGGATAAATCTCCATGCTGTACCGGACTGACTTTGAGGTATTGTCTGCCAAAATTCCTTCCTGTGTGTTCGTAAACCACTTCTGACAGATTTGTCGGAAAGACTGATTATTCTCAGACGCACCGTTCTGAACTTCCTCATCTTCCACCAGAATTGAGAACAGCTCTTTTGAAAGATACCGCAGTCGGTTTTTCCTGAAGCCGTACTTTTCAAAAGCATACCGCACTCTGTTCTTCTGCTCTCTGGTCAGATTCACAATCGGTTTTAGGTAAGGATCATTGACTTTGGTGAGTGGGCTTTCAGTAATCAAGTCGATGTCCAAGGCATATTGGAACACCATTCGCATCACAAGATGGATCTGTGTGATCCAGGTATTGTTTGTGTTGACCGTGTTGAAGAACTGGTATATCTTTCTGATATCAACCTGGCTTATCAATCCGATCGGTTTATTTCCTATGAACGGATGGATAAATGCTGAGAGAAAATGATAGTAGAGATTATAGGTGACCTCTGCATAGCCCTGCTGCCGCAGCCAACTGCACGAGACATCCACAAACATGGAGTTTCTTGCCAGTTCTACGTTCCATCCGGCTAGAATCTTTTTTTCATGTGAGAATACCACCGGACTGTAAAGATGCAGCACCTTATTCTCATATCCCTCACCATCGAGCTGATCCCATATGGCCGTCAATACACGGAAGGTTCTCTCTGTAAAATCCGGACCTCTCTTTACAAGTCGGTCTTGCAAAAAGATCGCATCTACATCCTCTTCTCTAATATCCGCGATTTCTTTTTCACCAATCACAGGAAGAATGTACACGACCAGCGCCTGCCGTGTCGTTTTTTTCGTGCTTTTGATGAGCTCCTGTTTACCAAGCCAGTCCATGGCATATGTTTCAAACTTCATAGTGATAGAGGAATTGAATATTCATAGAGGAATCTCCTCATGCAAAGTATCAATATGTCGTAGTTATCTAATTACGATACCGCAATATCTATGTAAAAACAATAAGGTGAGTATTAAATGTATATCTACACACAAAGGAACCGGTTCCTCCGGTGATCAGTAGGGTTTTGTTTGCGAAATGTGACATGCTATCTCTCCTATCCTTATCGATGTCCTGTGTATATGTATGTGGACAACCTGCCGGACGGCTGCTGCGTAGAGGTATCCGTGCTGGCGCAAAAGGGTGCGCTCAAGCCCATTGGCGTGGGTAAGCTGCCCGACCACCTGGCGCTGATGGTCAATTCCACAGCCCGCTGCGAGGAACTGGCCGTGGAAGGCGCACTCACCGGCGACAAGCGCAAGATTTTCCACGCAATCGCGTTTGACCCGCTGACCGCCGCCGTGCTGTCCCTTGATGAAATCGAGCAGATGGTTGGCGAGATGTTTGAAGTCAACAAGGACTACCTGCCCCAGTTCAAATTCTGACCCCCGATTCGTGGCGTTTGCCATATTCCTCTTGCCCCGCTTGCCGGGGCCCTTTTTTTTTGTAAATGAAGCGAGCAGCGGGGCACCTGTTTCAACGCCGCAACGTGGAATATGTAGTCAACTCCTGGCATTGCAGAACGAACTGACTGCAAATCTCTGACATCTCCAATATAGAACTTGATTTTGTCCGCCACGTCCGGCATAGTCGTCTGGAAGTGGTGCCTCATATCATCTTGCTTCTTCTCATCTCGGCTGAAAATGTGAATTTCCCCGATATCAGTCTTTAAAAAACGACTGAGTACCGAGTTGCCGAACGAACCTCCGGTAATCATCAGACATTTATTTGTAAAAAGTCCCATAATGAATTCTATCTCCTTGATTTCAATTTTCCTTAGCATTTAACAAATATCAATATTTTGTTTCACTATCACATCATATACTCTGTATTATTTTATTAGTTCCCCATCATCTAGCTCCTAGAAAATAATGCTAGAACTTAGGGAGTGGATGTTTATTTTTGGATTACCATTCGTCTGAACCCATCCACCCGAACTAGAAGAGAAGTA
>CAZKAA010000102.1:0-7678 GCA_964550575.1 uncultured Candidatus Cloacimonadota bacterium | reverse complement strand
CTTCGCAGGCAGGGAACTCAGCCGCTTCCATCCAGGCTTTTACCTGGCTGTTCTTACATTCGAACTGCATTATAGTAGCCATGGTCAGAGCATCGATGCAGCCGGAGTGGTACTCATCGGTATCCAGGAGATTGAGCAGGTTGCCCATGGAGTAGGGCTGAGAGACCACTTTCTTGGTCTCGGCTGCTTTGGTTACCAACTGCTTGCCGACTCTACTCAATTTGGAGAGGTCAACAGGCAAAGGCTTGTATTTGCTCTCCAGTAGATCTGCAGCGGAGCTGATCGCCAGGTTATAGGCACCGATACGCATCACTCTCATGAGCCCGCTCCGGTGCCAGTTTTCAACAGATCTATCTTGGCGATCCTGACCAGCCTGGTGCCGTCAATGCGGCTGGTATAGTACTCCACAGTGGGTAGGTCCCGGTTCATCAGCTTCAGGTAGTAAGATCTGAACTTCTCCTTGAGTGAGTAAAGCTCTGAGTCTGGATCAGTAACATTCTGTGCATTGACGATCAGGAAGACCGTCCAGGCGATATCGGTATCCACATACTGCCTTGAAGTGCCATGTTTCCCTGTCTCGGAATCAAGGATCAGGATGGCGCAAGGCAGGTTCTTGGGGATATTGTCCTTGTTGTAGAGAGTCTCGGAAACTCCTGACAGTTTCAGAGCTTCAGAGATGCGGCTGCGTTCTGCTTGGTACTTCTCAAGAGCGGTCACAGGCTCACCTCGATATCGTTCAATTGTTGGTATATCCACTGCTCCCGGTTAGCTATGACTGAAGCGAACACATTACGAGCGGCGATGCCTTCCCGCTTGATCTTGCCCCTAATGAGATAGGCGATCTCAGCTACGGTCAGAGCTTTACCTGTCTCTTTATCAGTCCAAGACAGGTGCTTGCGTTCGACCCAAGCTATAAGTGGAGCGATTGGAGTCCAGGAAGGCACCTTGCCACCCAAAACGAAAGGCTCGTGACGCACATTGGAACCTACTCTCAGTATCATGGCTGTATCAGTGGTCTGGAGCAGATAGCCGGTATTGCCATAGAAGTCACCCTTGTCATAGATCTGCTGTGCCAGGATCTCTTTGCGGGACTCGGCATCAATAACCGAACCGATCAGATGCAGTCTGCTCTCCAATGCGGTATAGATAGCCCGGTAGATCTCGATCATCAGTTCCTCTGGAGAAGTAAGATCACGTTCCGGCATCAGATAACTCCCACCCGGATAGCACGAGGCTGTCTGGGCTTGAGTTCATTCAGTCGATCCAGTCCAGCAGGATTGAGATAGGCTTGCAGGATGGTCAGTGCTCTTAGCTCAAGGTTGGCTTTGAAGGCGTCAATTTCGCTGCCAGTGAGCAATTCGGTGGCGGACTGGTCTAATCCTACGGTCTTCACTATACCCTCGCCCAGGGTCTTCAGATTGAGAAACTCAGCAGTGGAGTGTAGCATCAGAAAACAGAACCCAAAACGAAAAGAAATCAGGAATGGCTCCTCTTCCGGTATGTCATCGTGAGTTGCCCGATCGTAGTGTTCCTGCAGAACCAGTGTGTGGATCATCTCCATTACCAAGCCCTGGTGCTCCTTGAAGATGCCATTGTTGGACATCTCTTTGGGCAGATTGAGGATGGTGAGCATTGCATCGGTCTCGACCGGAATAGGGATCACTTGCCTTTCCTCATCATCTCGGAAAGCTCAATAGCTCTCATTCCCACTTGTTTAGCCCACTTGGAGGCTAACATGCCATTGGCGGCTCGTTCCCAATCTCCGGCACCGATAAATGCCAGAGTGTTATTGAAGCCTAGGAGACCCTTGATTCCAAGGTTGAAGCACATATTGAGCAGCACCGACTGGCGCACCTCATCGAGCTTGTTGTACACATCAGGTATCTCGTCAATCAACCACTGCTCGCAGTCTTGGATATCTCTCTCCAGCATGGCATAGGCCTCTTTTTGCGAGATACCTCGGTCATCAAGATTGCGGCCGATACCTATGGTCAGTTTACCTGCCGTGCAGCGGTATGGCTTCAGTCGCAGACCTTCATGTCTGACTAACTGAGCTTTGATTCGGTTCATCAACGCTTCGGTCATGCTATCTCCTTGTTCCAGATGTGATCATTGATCCGGAGCCAGGAAAGCACTACCCTGTATGCTGACAAATCAGGATGAGCAAGGATGAGAAAGAAAGTTATTGACGGATTTATGAGAGTGTTTTATCTTGATCTCAGTGTCAATGGAAACTGAAATTCAAGGGTTTAGAAACTAAGCGTTACGGCATGCTCCCTCTCTATATGTTTGTTTTACAATATTGCAGAAAGTAATTGTATAAATATAATACGTATTAGGTAGGTAGAAATGGAAAATTGGGTTTTTACTCACTTTTTCTTAAGAGGTGTGGTAGTGCTTGTGTTTGTAGACATAAGCTTAGTCTGCAATTATATGCTGGGGTTTTTGTTATGATGGGGCTGTTTTGTGGTTCACACATTTGCGATTATACTTATGAAAACTATCTTGAGACTCTTTCAATCGTAGACGATAAACATCCTTGTGCTAATCACATTGTTGAAGAATCCAGATTTGTTGAATACATCAGAGACATGATTCATAACCAGCGAATACTTTTTTGGGTATTCTTGCTCAAGGCAATATTGTTATTCAGCACTTCATATGCACAAACAACACTCACTCCCCTATGCCAATACCAAGCACCACCAGGAGCAGATTATATCAACCAGATCCATTTCTTTTATGGGAATCAACCTGCGAAGCGTGGTTCAGACGCCAATCATGACGGTTATGACGATTTCATCAAAGCTTACGGACTTACGAATCTATCTGGCGTTGACATAGTCTGTTTTTGGGGAAATCCTGTTCTCAGCAATACCCCCAATTGCATCTACAACTGGCCAAGCGCGGGCATTTCTGGAGCATGTGTTACCTGGCATGGTGATCTGAATGGAGATGGATTAAGCGACTTTGTCGCAACCTATCAAGGGTATGAGAGCATGTATGCAGTGATTTCATTTAGTGACTCCCCCTTCAACATCAATCCTGATCTGACTTTTCAACTTCCGTATTGGGGAGGATTCACAGCTTTCAACGGAGGATACGATTTCAATAATGATGGGTTTGACGATATCCTGTGTGTGGATGAGGATAGCCAGTTTCATGAAGGTAATGTGGATATCTTATTTGGTGGTAATCCAATGGATACAACAATCGATGTTCACTTCCAGGGTTCCGAACCTTATGGGATCAGAGTGGGTTATCAATACGCGGTCGGAGATATCAATGGTGATAGCATCGATGACTTGATATTATCCCGCCAGGGTTTTGGTGATTACGCACCTCTCTATCTTGATATTTACTATGGAGGCCCAGCATTCATAAATACAGAAGTATCTTTCTCCTTATCTCTGCCGCACCCATTTATGAGGGAATCTGACTTGTTGGCAAATGGTGACATCAATGGAGACGGATATGATGATATATGTATCCCATACAATGATTCATTATATGTTTATTGGGGCAATGAAGGCTTGATCACAGATTATTCCACCTTCTATATTGAAAACAGCCAACCACAACCGATTCAGACAAATGCGTTTTATTGTAATATTAACAATGATGAATATGACGATCTTGGGATTCGTATGTGGGGAGAGAACCATGTAGATTTTTATTTGGGTGGAAACAACTTTCAAGCTCAACCAGCTTATTCAATAGCGATAACTCCTTGCTTATCAAGTGGTGGAATCGGTGTTGATTTAGGGGATTTAAACGGAGATCAGCGCGATGACGTTTTGGTGAGCGACGGCGGAACTTTCAATACAGCAACAGTTTACTCCCTGAATCCGGTTGCCACTGCCGACCCCGTCATGCCAGCCGGGGAGTGGATTCACAACTATCCCAATCCCTTCAAACACTCGACAACCTTCAGCTACAAAGTGCCTGGTCATAATATGATGGAATTCCGTATTGAGATTTTCAACATCAAGGGGCAAAAAATCCGGGACTTGTCCGTTAATAGCAGTTTGACAACCAGTTGGAACGGAAGAGATTCCCAGAATCATCTAGTATCATCCGGATTGTATTTCTACAGATTAATCGGTCCAAGATATTCATCTAAGATTATGAAAATGATACTAGTTAACCAATAAGGAGGTTAAAATGAAAACCATCGTACTTATTGTAATGGTTATCACTGTTGGCATGCTGCATGGTATATCTTATTCTGCATCATTTCAAGCATCAAACGTTTTATTTTCAAGCGATTCCCGGGGCTATGAAGTCGTGGATTAAAATGCTCTCCTCAAAACTAATCTTCGAGGAGCACCAGAACTACCCGTTCAGTACTTACATTTCATTATTCCCATTGGTATGAGTGTTGGTTCCATCCAAATATCAACTAGTCAAACACAATTACCAGGTACGCATAATGTTATGCCTTCACCTGGATTTGATTCGATTTTGAATCCTCCAGATGCTGCTGAACCTGATTCGTCAATCTATTCTTTAAACAACTTATACCCAAATCAATGTGTTCAAATCCTAAGACATGAGTATTTCGCAGGTGCTAACCGAATTGCGGCCATTGCTGTATATCCTATACAATATATTCCTCAAAGTGGTATTATTGTATTTAATCAAAATATCTCTTTTTCATTGAACCTTGTTAATGGGGAGCAGCCAGCAGCAGTGCCGATATCGAGAATTGCTCGAGACCATGACCTCACCTTAAGAGCTCTGCAGTCTCTTGTATCTAATACAGGCGACATATCTACTTATATGTATCAACCAAACATAAACATAATACCTGAGACTACTGATATAGAGGAAGTAATCATCGGTCCGGCTCAATATGAATCTGATTTTACTGATTTCATTAAATGGAAGTCACTCAAAGGAGTCAAAACAGTATATAAAACAACAGAGTCGATTTATAATGAATATCCTCAAGGTGATAATTGGCATCCCCATCCGATTACAGATCTTGCTGGAAGAATAAGGGCTTATCTGAAAGATATGTATACAAATCACTGTCTATCTTACGCAATAATTATTGGCGGTGGTACTGATGTAGATCAATCACCTAATTCTAATGATGAATTTCTAACAGTGCGTTATTGTTGCCTCGAATTAAATTCTTGGGTAAAAACTGGAAGTATACTGAATTGGGCTCCTTACAATGTAAGAAATCGAGTGTCAGCTGACCTCTACTTCTCTGATTTTGATGGTGATTATGATGTTGAAGGTGATGCCAATGGATACTATGGTGAACCTGATGATATTATTCAAAATGGCCCAGAAATCTTTGTCGGTCGCATATTGGCTACTCCTCAGGGTGACATCTCACCCCAAGAAAAAATTCGCAGATGGATAGAAAAAACAATTACTTACGAAACTAATCCTGGATTTGGTGATGATGGCTATGTGATGAAAAATTTCATGAACTCTGGGCTTATGTACGAAGATAACAATACATTAGTATATAATGGTACATTATCGAATGAGTTCTCAAATTTCACAGGTGGAACGAATTACTTATATGCTCATCATGGTTGGCCAACTGGATCAATGACCATTCAAAGAATGAGCGAAGGATTTGGTCTAACAAACTGGTATGAACACGGTATGAAGTATTTCACTTCTAAAAAGAATGGTGTCAGGGTTACTACGACAACCCCTCCATACTATGCTTGGTATGGATACAACGTGACTTCTCTTGATTCAGACCCTCAAAGTCATTGTCAGGAAAATGGAAACGGTTTTGACAACCTACTAGCTAATGGGAAATATGGTATATTGTATTCAATATCATGTATGACTGCGAAACATGATGACACCTCTGGGGCTATCAATAGTTTCTCCGACCCTTGGGCTGATTTGATATGCATGGCAGAATCCTATACCTGTTATACAGAAGGATCGGGGGGACCTGCCATGATTGCAAATACACATGATGGTTTAAGATCCGCCTCCGCAAGTATTGAAAAGTATTTCCTGCGGCAGATTTTCAATAACCAAGTATATAACGCTGGTCGCGCGTTAGCAACAGCCAAACAAATTGCAAGTGAAGGTAGATTACTAGATTTATCTACAACCTATTTTGGTGATCCTGAAATGGATATGTGGACATCTATACCATTACAGATGGCTGTTACTTTTGATCATTCATCTAATTCAGTTCAAGTAACCTATAATGGCAACCCTATAGATGGAGCATCGGTAGTGTTCACAAATCAGGGAGGAAATGGCTATCTGAACACGTATACAAACTCTTCAGGTATTGCTAGTTGTACATTCGATTATCGTGATATATGTATAACAAAACACGATTTTAAACCATATATCAAACGGATAGGAAGAAATAACGAGGTCATAAGTAGTGTCACGGATCAGAAGTGGGACTTTATTATTCCGTCTGGCAGAACAGTAACTCTACAAAATTCACTAAATCTAAGTAGTTTTGGCGGCAGGAATGCGAAAATAGTAGTTGATAATGGTGGTATTCTTAACTTAGATGAAAGTTCAATGTTAACTGGCGAGAAAACAACCTTCACTCCTGATGAGTTTTCATCAATCAGAATTTCAATACCTGGCAATTGTGTTGAAGTATATGGAACACTTAACATCAATAATGGAGCGGTAGTTGCAGGTATAACAAATTGGGATGGAATACGCGATTATTCTAACGGGACTTTAGATATTGACCAAGCTTTGTTCAATAACTGTCCTCTATATAAAGAAAATGGGCACATAAACATATCTAATAGCGACTTCATCGATTCACCAATATCTCTGAATCATACCATTGTAGATATCCAAGATTGTTCTGTACTAAGTGGGGTTTATTGTACTGGGAGTGAACTCGTTGAGATAGAAAACAACACTGAGAATTTATGCTACATCACAGGACTGAGCGACGGTATAACTTTGATTAATTGCGGAGTTACGAACATCTACGGCTATACAATAACTGGCAATGTGAGAAATGGGATAAACTTACACGAGTCTTATGATAGCAATACGATTGAGAATTGCAGCATTATCAGCAACTCCCAAGATGGAATTCGAATGTATCACTCAAGCGCAAGAATTATCGGATGTCAAATCTCAGGAAATCAAAAAGGAGTAATTGCCTACAGGGGCAGCAATGTTGAGATTTTAAAAGATCCTAATTCAGCTCCTTGGTTCCATGATTCTTGTATAACAAATAACACATGGATGGAAGTATTATTCACCGATGATTGTGATTTACAGATGGCTCATGGTATGAACAAAATACTGGATGCGCCATACAACCCCGACACTTTTGATAATTACTTGGTCTTTTGCCCAAACATGACCAGGAGTCGAGATTTAGGAGTGAATTATTGGGGATCCGATCCACAGGGCCTGCCAATCTATCCTGCAGAAGAAAGATTCGAGCCAGCATGCATTGATCCTAGTGGTTTTGAGATCGGATTCAATCTAGATCCTTTGTGGAATCCCGGTCCTCCGTCAATTATCACATGGGAAAACGATGAGCTTATTTATCACAATGCTATTGATTTAGCTCTTGCTGAGGACATCATAGGAGCAATAGCACTTTTCAAAGAACTGATATCTCAATATCCTGGTAGCGATTTTGCTCCAGCTGCAGCTAAAAACCTTCTTGCCCTTGAAGAAGACAAGCAGGCTC
>CAZKAA010000101.1:0-7722 GCA_964550575.1 uncultured Candidatus Cloacimonadota bacterium | reverse complement strand
TCCCTACACGACGCTCTTCCGATCTAAACGGTAAAGTTGGCTAGTATGAAAAATACGCTTGTTACCCTGCTACTGATCATCTGCACTGCCCTCCTGGCAGCCGATGTGACTCATCAATATACTTTGAACTCCCCGACGATCAAGGAGTCGGGTGAATACAGCCTGGTCTCCCTCGCTGATGCGAACAACTACGGCGAGCCTGGCCAGCCCTCACTTCCTTGGATTGGCAGCGCCTTGCTTCTTCCCTTGGGCGAGGAAGCGCAGCAGCTTGAGGTCAAGCTCTCCAATCCCCAGGTATTCACTTTGGCCAAGCCGGTGCAGCATCTGCAGCCACAGTATCCGTTTTCCCATCCCGCGCCTCAGCCTGTGGCAGCGGACCAGCAGATCTATGGAACCGACGACCCCTATCCCGCCCAGGCGCACAATGGGATCAACACCCAGTTTCTGAGCGGGCATCCGATTAACTTCACGGCAATCTGCCCCTTCATATACAAACCTGCCAGCGGCGAACTGGTTTTTTACCACAACGTCTCCATCACCGTGAAAACAACCACCTCCGCATCTGCCTCCGCGGCTTTGAACCTGCTCAAAGAGGACGCTTTCACCACAGAGCGGCTGCTCAAATCGGTTGACAATTCGGTGCAGGTTCCCCGCTATCTGAACCGCACTGAGGGCTTCGAGTATATCATTATCTACGATCAAAGCAAGCTCAGCCAGTGGCTGCCATTCAAAAATCTCTATACCGGCCGCGGATACAACATGCTGATGAAACCTGTGCAGGAAATCACTGCCGAATACGCCGGACTCGACACGCAGGACAAGATCCGCAACTATATCATCGCGATGTACGGTTCGAACTCGCTGCGGCACGTTTTATTCGCCGGCGACACCGACGTTATCCCCCACCGCGGCATGTATGTCAACATGGGAGCCGGTAGCGAAGTTGACGCGGACATCCCCGCGGATATGTATTACAGCTGTCTGGACGGCAACTGGAATACAGACTCAGACAACTACTGGGGCGAAATCTTCGAGGGCGACCTTGCTCCCGAGATCTCCATCGGAAGATTCTGCTACAACTCAGATGACGAGATCGCAAACTTTATCAACAAAACCAACATGTATTTGAACCAACCGGTGATCTCCGAAGCGACGGACGCCCTGTTCATCGGCGAATGGCTGTGGGACGGTCCTACCTGGGGCGGTGACTATATGGACGAGATGATCGGCGGAAGCTCCGCACACGGCTATACCACAGTCGGCGTCCCAACTTCCTGGGACATCGAGACCCTCTACGACCGCACCTACGGTTTCGAAGAAGCATGGTCCGGAAGCCAGCTTAGGCCCCTGCTCAGCAACGGCCCCACCCTGGTGAACCACCTCGGCCACTCCGCCACGACCTACTGCATGAGGATGAGCAACAACCAGGTTACCCAATCCACGATCACGAACAATGGAACAAACCACAATTTCTCGATCTATTTCACACAGGGCTGCTACGCGGGTGCGTTTGACAACCGGGATACCTCCGTGGGGCAATACACCTCCGACTGCATCACGGAAAAATTCACCAGCATCAGCACCGCGGCGGCGGCAATGATCTCGCACTCCCGCTACGGATGGGGAATGCAGGGCTCCACCGACGGCGCATCGCAGTATATCCACAGGCAGTATATCGACGCGATCTTTGGCGAGGATATCCATGAACTTGGATTTACCCTCGCGGACAGCAAAATAGACAACATCCCCTACATCCAAAACACGCCGGTCATGTATTGGGTGACCTATGAGACCAATCTGTTCGGCGATCCGGGCATGCTAGTCTGGGGCGCGACTCCGCAAACCATCAACGCGCAGTTGCCTTCATACTGGACCGTCGGGCTGAACAACTATCAAGTCCAGACCAACGCGCCAAACGCCAGCCTGCGCATCAAGAGCGGCGATACCATCATGTTTGAGGGCACAGCCAACAGCGTCGGCATGGTGGATATCAACCTGCTGAGTTCACTGACCCCGGGAGATTACGACCTGTACATCGTGGCACCGGATTTTCTCGCTTACCACACTATGATCACGGTTCAGGCCAGCAACATGCCATATATCGTCGCCACCCAGGTCACTTATAACGATCAGGACGAGCTCTATCACACCGGCGAAGTGGTCAGCTTCGACCTCACGCTGCAGAACGTCGGCCAGGTGGCTCAGACCGAGCCCGGAACGGTGATGCTGATGAGCAATTCGCCGAATATCCACATCCTGAACAGCAGTTACGGCTTCAACCCCCTCGCCGCGAATGAATCGACCACCATCAGCGGATTCTTCTCCCTCAGGATCCAGGGAAACTATGCCGATCACACCATAGCCTACTTCAACGCCGTGACCCAGTTCGACACATACACCGCGACCACGCCGCTGTCCCTGGTTCTCAACGCTCCCGAACTCAGCCTGGAAGCCTATTCTGTGGATAACGTATCCACGCTTGTCATGCCCGGAGATGAACCCGGGATCAATCTGATCGTCAACAACACAGGTTCCGGCAACGCCTACAATCCCTTGTTGATCCTTTTCTCCGATAGCCCCTGGGTGACATTATCCGACTATGAGGTCGTGCTTTCCCCCATCGGGCATGAAACCCTCGTTAACTACGACAGCGCTTTCACGATGCAGATTTCGCCGGAAGCGCCGATCGGCAGCGCGGTTAGCGTCGGCTATATGCTCGGCGCGGAAAACGGCAACACGCTGGAAGGCCAGTTCGAGATCTACATCGGCGTCCAGAATTACAGCTTTGAAACCGGCATGACCGGATGGAGCACGGAAGCTCCGAATGCCAACTTCACAAACCAATGGCATCGCTCCAGCGCTCGCAATAACACGCTGTACGGGTCATACGCGATGAAGTTCGGCGGCCAGGGCACAAACGATTACAGCAACAGCTCATACGGTGGGCTGATCAGCCCCGAGATTCCTCTGGGAATGAACGCCCAACTGATCTTCAACCACTGGATGGACGCCGAAACCCATTCCAATCCACAATACGCTTGGGACGGCGGACTTGTAGAGATATCAATCGACGGTGGTCCCTGGACGCAAATCAGCCCCATCGGCAACTATCCCTACAGAATATACCAAAACAACGCATCACCCTTCCCCGCGAACACCAATGTCTATTCTGGAACCTTCGACTGGACCCAGGCGACATTCGATATCTCAAACTACTCCGGCAACGCCAGATTCCGTTTCCTTTTCGGTTCAGACGGAGCAGTGACCGGCGAAGGCTGGTATCTTGATGACCTGCATGTGGAAGGGGAATATGTTTCTGACGGCGAGATCGTCACCCAGACCGTCAGGTTCGAGCTTCACGAAAACTATCCCAATCCTTTCAATCCAACTACCACGATCAGGTTCGACCTGCCCGCAAGCGCCAAGGTCAATCTGGAAATATACAACCTCAAGGGACAGCGGGTTCGCACCCTGCTTACAGAAAGCCTGGCAAAGGGTTCTCACGCGATCGTCTGGAATGGCAATGACGATAACGGCAGGCCTGTCTCCAGCGGAGTCTACCTCTATCGCCTATCCAACGGCACCATGACGCAGACCCGCAAGATGATGCTGATGAAGTAAGGCGTCACGCCGAAAGCAGCCATGCATCTTGACCCATCCACCCGGTTGGTGGCTCTGACCGGTGCGGGAATCAGTGCCGAGTCCGGGATCAAGACATTCCGGGATGGCGACGGCCTGTGGGAACAGCACCGCGTGGAGGATGTTGCCACACCGGAAGCTTTTATAAGGGATCCCGGGCTTGTCTGGCGCTTTTATATCGAGCGTTTCCGACAGGCTCGGGATGCCAAACCCAATCAAGCGCATACAGCTCTGGCGAGTCTGGAAGCATATCTGGGAAACAACTATCATCTGATCACCCAAAATGTGGACGGGCTGCACTCCAGGGCGGGCAGCCAGCGCCTGACGGAAATGCACGGCTCATTGGACCGCTGCCTTTGTCAATCCTGCGGAAAGACTCATCCCATGCCAGTTGAGTTGGACGGAGAAAAACTGCCTGCCTGCGGCAAATGCGGAGGATTGCTCAGACCGGATATCGTCTGGTTTGGAGAAATGCCCTATCACCTGGACCGCATCCAAAGCTTGCTGAGACTGTGCGATGTCTTCCTCCTGGTAGGCAGCAGCGGAGTCGTCTATCCCGCCGCGGGGTTCATTCAAACCGCAAAGTACTTGGGAGCGCGCACGATCGCGGTTAACCTCCAGCCCACGGAAAAAACCCATTTCGTAGACGAGTTTTATCAGGGAAAAGCGGGTGAGATCCTTCCCAGGCTCGTTTCAACCTGGATCGGGAACTCACCCGCTCAATAGAACCGGCGTTTGCCGGAATTCTCGGTTTTCTGTTTAGGGTACTATGCGCGTGCCTGTTTTGCCCGCGAAAGCGTCCACGATCTTGTCGATCGAAGTGATCAACACCTCTTTTCCGCCCCGCTCTATGAAGTCGATCGCGGCTTTGATCTTGGGACCCATGCTGCCGGCAGGGAACTGCTTTTCCTCAAAGTAGCGCTTCGCATCCGAGACAGACAGGATATCCAGATCGCGCTGTTCTGGTTTGCCGTAATCCACCGCGACCTTGTCCACTCCCGTGAGGATGACGAAAAGATCAGCATCGATGTTCAGCGCCAATAGCGCGCTGGCAAAGTCTTTGTCTATGACGGCGTCCACGCCTTCGTAGGTTCCGTTTTCCTCGATATAGATCGGGATTCCTCCGCCGCCCACGGCGATGACGATCTCGCCGCGAGCAACCAGTTCCCTGATTGTTTCCGCGGGTATGATTTTTTGCGGCAGGGGCGAAGGAACTACGCGCCGGTAGCCTTTGCCGGCATCTTCTTTCAGGGTCCAGCCCAGGCTGGCTTTGAGTTCTTCTGCCTGTTGCTCGGTGTAGTACGTGCTTCCCACGTATTTGGTGGGATTCAGCATGCTGGGATCGTTTTTATCAACCACGACCTGGGAGATGATGGTAATCACTTGTTTGGGAATGCCTTGCTGCAGCAGCCTGTTTTGCAGGCTCTGCTCGATCATGTATCCCATGGTTCCTTCCGTGGCGGCGTTCAGCACACCCAATGGCAGGGGCGCGATGCCTTCCTTCTCTCCGGCTTCCTGCTGACGCAGGAGGTTGCCGACCTGCGGTCCGTTGCCGTGCGTGATCGCCAGTTTGTAGCCTTGATGAATGAGTTCGACGATGCCGCTCAGCGATTCACGGGTATTGGCAAACTGCTGAGTGATCATTCCGGCTTCCCCGGCTTTGATGATCGCATTTCCACCCAAAGCCAGTACTGCAGTCTTGGTCATAAACTCCTCTCTTAAAAGCGTTGGGGCAGAATGTCGCATCTGCCCCATGGTATTTGTTTATAGCGTTGTGGTTTAGAAGTCCTTGAGGACGTCGGCGATGGTGGGGTTGCCGATCTCCTGCAGATCGTAGCTGACCTGGCAGGCGGGGTGTTTGATCTTGATCAGGCGGCGCAGGTCGATCGGGGTGGCGATCACCACGGCGTCGCATTCGGTGGCATTGATCGTATGCTCAAGGTCTTTGATCTGCTTGTCGCTGTAACCCATCGCGGGAAGCAGGATGCCGATTTCGGGATATTTCTCGAAGGTCTCTTCGATCTCGCCGACAGCCCATTCGCGGGGATCGACAAGGTCCGCGCAACCGTATTTCTCGGCTGCCACAACACCGGCGCCATAGGTCATTTCACCGTGGGTCAGGGTGGGGCCGTCTTCCACGACTAGCACGTTCTTGTCGGTGATGATCTCGGGATTATCCACGGTCAGCGGGGAGGCAGCGTCGATAATGACGGCTCTCTTGTTGATTTCGCGGACATTGGCGCGAACTTCGTTGATATCGTCCAGATCAGCGCTGTCGATCTTGTTGATCACGATCACGTCCGCCAGATGCAGATTGGTCTCGCCCGGGTAGTAGCTGACTTCGTCGCCGGGGCGGTGGGGGTCCACCACCACGATGTTTAGCTGCTTGTCGGAAGTGTAGAAGGGAATGTCGTTGTTGCCGCCGTCCCAAATGATGATATCGGCTTCCTTCTCGGCTTCGCGGACGATCGCTTCATAATCCACGCCGGCATAGATCACGCTGTTCATCATGATATGCGGCTCATATTCTTCCATCTCTTCGATGGTGCATTTATGCTTTTCCAGGTCAGCGAGTTCGGCAAAACGCTGGACTTTCTGGGCCACGAGGTCTCCGTAAGGCATCGGGTGCCGGATTGAAACAACCTTGAGCCCCTTGGCTTTGAGGGCCTTGATGACCGCACGGGTGGTCTGGGATTTGCCGCAACCAGTGCGAACCGCGCAAATCGTGACCAGCGGCTTGCTGGTTTTGACCATGGTGTTCCTGGCGCCCATCAGCATAAAATCAGCGCCGGCGGCGGTTACGAGGGAAGCCTTGTGCATCACTACCTCATGGGGCAGATCGCTGTATGCGAGGACCACGAGGTCCACGTTGTGCTTGTTGATCAGTTCTTTGATTTCTGCTTCGGGATGGATCTCGATCCCGTTGGGATAGAGGCTGCCAGCCAGTTCGGCGGGATATTTCTTATCATCGATGCCTGGTATCTGGGTGGCGGTGAAAGCCACAACTTCATAATCCTGATTGTCGCGGAAGAAGACGTTGAAATTGTGAAAATCACGTCCTGCCGCACCCATGATGATTACTCTGCGTTTCATTCGTTACTCCTTGATTTTTATATATCTATTTCCTATCGGGCAGATTTTGGGCAAGGCTCTTTGAGTCAAGGAAAAAATTAACCGGCACCCTCTGGCGCGTTACGTAGAATTCACTTGACTGATTGGGGCTGGAAGATTTTATTACCACAAATATGCTTCAAATAGGAGTCAAATATGAGCAGACTGATCTTTTGCGTCCTGCTTTCGTGCTTCATCCTGGCTGGCCTGGCCGCCCAGGAAAGCGCGCCCGTGTTCAAGCTCCTGGAAGCAGAGGAATACGACATCGACGTCCACTATTCCACAGAACTTCAGAGGCTCTACTTCCGCGTGGATTTCAGCGTTCCCGCGGCGGAACTTTCCGGAGAAGCCTATTATGGCTTGTTCCTGCCCAAAGGCATGGAGTTCCAGAGCCTGACCGCGGCGGGAAAGTATCTGCCCCGGTATCAGGTGAAGGACCTCAGCGCGGAGAATTTCGATCCGCCTCTGCCCCAGCCGGAGCTGCTGGCTGTGGATTACCCCGCGGAACTGAGCGTGTTTCTGCCCCGCGGACTTCCCACCGGCGAGGAAGAGATTCCGATCCGCCTCTGGTACAACATGCCGGTCCCGGCGTTCACCGTAGCGCCCGACCACAGCCTCGGCGCGGAGATCTCCGCCCGGCAGTTCTGGTATCCGCGCAACATTAGCCGCCAGAGCAAGGTTAATGTCGTGATGACTTCGCCTCCGTATATATCTTTGCTGATTGGAAACAATTTTGCATCACACTCGGACGGCGAATATATCCGAACGCACCGGAGCTCCTATCTGGAGACTACCGATGAGCCCTGTTCCCTTTTTTTGCTCAGAGATTAAGCTAAATTAGCTCAGCTGGTAGAGCAGCTGATTCGTAATCAGCAGGTCGGGGGTTCGAGTCCCCCATTTAGCTCCATCATAAGCCCGGTCTCAAAGATCGGAAGAGCGTCGTGTAGGGAAAGAGTGTAGGATAGGGTGTAG
>CAZKAA010000100.1:0-7790 GCA_964550575.1 uncultured Candidatus Cloacimonadota bacterium | reverse complement strand
TCAGCTATGCAAACTGGCGTTCGAAGGAAGACGGACTCAAGCCTGCATACAAGATCGATAAGAAGAAAGCAGACCCTAACAATATCAACTCATATGACGATTTCAAGTGGATCGTCACTTGGAACCCCAAGGCAAACGGATACAGGCTCCCCACGGAAGCTGAACACGAATACGCGCAACGCAACGGCGGAGACGCAATGCCTTATCCTTGGGGCGATGACCCCTCCCCCATGATCACCGAAACCAATCTCGCCAACATCGCAGATTATCGTTATGAAGAAGAGACATATGATTACGACTATGACGACTATGAAGAAGATTATGACGATGACTACTACTATGAAGACGATTACTACGATTACGGCTATGATTATTACGATGACGATGATGATTATGATGATGATTACTATGATGACGACGACTATGACGACGACGATTATGACGATGATGATTATGATGATGATTACTATGATGACGACGATTATAACGATGATTACTATGATGATTATGAAGACGACTCGGACTACAATTATGGGGTGTATGACGATGGATATGCCTTTACCTCGCCCATAGGGATATATCCGCCAAGCGATCTGGGTATTTATGACCTGGCCGGCAACGTCACCGAATGGTGCTGGAATTACTACAGCGATTCATATTACAATGACGGCTTGGAAAAAAATCCCCTGGGACCCGAGAGCGGAGATTATCATTCGCTTCGTGGCAGCGCTTGGTGCGATCGCGACACAGACCTCTTGGTGTCCTATCGCCGAAGCGTGAACACCGAGTATTTAAGTTACAGCTATTTTGGCATCCGCCTGGTCCGCAACGCCAAGTAAATTCAACCTATCCCACAGATATCGAAGTCAAGGGGAAAGAATGCCTTTCCCCTTGACAATTATATGCCGGGGAAAAAAATGGAAGTTCTTGGACAAGCGATTATAAAGATATAGAATATAGAATCTTAGGAGTAGAGAATGAAAACTGGCGGCTGCCGCTTTGGAACACACAGGGTCGTCGAACCCGCTGGAGTGCTTCCCCAACCTGCCCGGGTTTTAAACAATGACATGAGTGAGATCTGGGACAACGAACTGCTAATCGATGTGATACGCCTGAACGTGGATTCCGCGTCTTTCCACCAGATAAAAAACAAACTGATCGCCCAAGGGCAGACAGATATGGAAAAAGCTTTCGCTGAGCACGCGATCGACCTCACCAACCGCACCGGCAAGCATAAAAATGAAGACACCGGTTCAGGCGGAATGCTTATAGGCCGCGTGGCAGCCATCGGCGATAAGTTTGAAATGGAAGACGAAATCCAGGTCGGCGACAAGATCGCCTCGCTGGTATCACTCTCTTTGACTCCGTTGAAGATAAACAAGGTCAAGCGAGTTCTTCTGGACAAAGACCAAGTCGAAATTGAAGGGCAGGCGATCCTCTTCAGCAGCGGAATCTATGCCAAGCTGCCGGATGATATGGATGAAAACCTTGCCCTTTCTGTGCTTGATGTCGCAGGCGCTCCCGCGCAGTTGGAGCGCTTGGCCAAACCCGGAGACACGGTGGTTATCATCGGCGCCAATGGTAAGAGTGGAATCCTCTGCAACGCAGTTGCCCGCGAACGCGTCGGCGTATCTGGACGAGTGATCGGGATCGTGCGCAACAAATCCTATATCCCGACTTGTTTGGAAACTGGCTGCCACGAAGTGATCATTGCTGACGCCACAGACGCACTCACCATCCGCAGCGAAGTCGCGCGCCATACCAAGGGCAGAATGGCGGATGTCGTGATCAATGTGGTCAATATCGAAGACACGGAGTTGCCGACCATTATGGCTTGCAAGGATCGCGGCATTGTCTACTTCTTCTCTATGGCAACTTCTTTTACCAAGGCAGCTTTGGGAGCCGAAGGCATCGGTGCGGATGTGGATATGATTCTCGGCAACGGCTACGCACATCACCATGCCGCCATATCAATCGAACTCCTGCGCCGCAATCCCGTCTTAATGAGCATTTTCAAGGAACGCTACACCGATTGAGGATACTTTTATGGCAGAGATAACCAAGATCAGATCAATAGCCACTGCCAAGGAATGGAATGACTGGCACTGGCAACTGAGAAACCGAATTACGGATTTTAAGACCCTGAAGAAGTATATCAAGCTCCTTCCCGAGGAAGAAGCCGTTGCGAATACAAAATCTTTCTCCTTTCGTATGGCGATAACACCCTACTATCTTTCTTTAATAGATGCCAAAAATCCCAACGACCCGGTACGCTTGCAGTCCATCCCACGTATTGCCGAAAGCAAGCTTGATCCCTTCGATATGCCCGATCCGCTTCATGAGGATGCCGACGCGCCGGTTCCAGGTATGACGCATCGGTATCCGGACAGAGTGCTTTTATTACTCACAGACCAGTGCGGTATGTATTGCCGCCATTGCACCCGGCGTCGCAAAGCTGGCGAAACTGATGCGCCCATGCCGCGTGAAAATGTGGAGAAAGCCTTTCAATACATTGAAGCGCACAAGGAAGTGAGAGACGTAATTCTCAGCGGAGGTGATCCGCTAACACTTGGCGACGAGCGTTTGGATGAAGTTTTGGAACGCCTGTCCAAGATCAAGCATGTAGATATTGTCCGGATCGGAAGCCGTCTGCCTGTAGTTTTGCCCCAAAGGATCACGGAAGGACTGCTCCGTGTTTTGAAAAAGTACAAGTTCGTCTGGCTAAACACTCATTTCAACCATCCCCGAGAAATCACACCGACGTCTACCGCAGCTTTGGCAAAGCTTGCCGAAGCAGGAGTTGTTCTGGGCAACCAATCGGTTTTGCTCAAAGGCATAAACGACAATGTGGATGTCATGAAGCAGCTTGTTCATTCCTTGGTAAAAAACCGTGTTCGCCCATACTACATCTATCAATGCGACCTATCTGAGGGTATTTCGCATTTCCGCACACCAGTCTCAAAGGGCATCGAGATCATTGAATCCCTGCGCGGACACACCTCAGGACTTTGCGTGCCAACATATGTGGTAGACGCGCCCGGCGGTGGTGGAAAGATACCAGTGATGCCAAACTATATCATCTCCCAGATGCCGGGAAGGACGATCCTGAGGAACTATGAAGGCTTCATTACATCTTACACGGAGTCTGACTACCAGCCCTTAAATGACAAAGATTACAGGGATTTATGCCCAAACGAGCGGAAATCTACCGAAGGCGTGATGTCGCTGCTGCGCGGCAAAAAAGTCTCGATCGGTCCTGCCGATACTCGGCGTAACCAACGCAGGAAGAAGTAAGACAGCTTCTGAAGGTATGGCGTGATAGGCCGCTCAACCCGGCAAGCTTTCGACTGGTTGCTTGACCCGAAGATCAGGTCTGTTGCCATTACTGGCATCTGCAAGAATGCCGGCAAGACAACCTTGCTGAACCACCTGCTAGCTCTTGATCCCGTTTTGCCCCAAGGCGTTTTTAGCACAGGCATCGACGGTGAAGAAACCGACACGGTGTTCCGCAACCCCAAGCCGAGAGTCAAGCTTCCTGCCGGATGCGTCTTTTGCTGCGACACGGCAACTTTGGACAAACAAGCCAGTTCCGTGTCCGTGCTTGGAAAACTTCCACTATCGGATCACCTTCGCCAATTATGGCTGGCGCGGGCTGAAGAAAACCTGCAGACTGAGATCACTGGTCCCGCGACGGTTGGCGAGCAGACTAAAACACTGGAAATGATGCTTGCTCAAGGGTTCAGGAGAGTATTTATAGACGGATCGCTTGACCGCAAATCAATATCCCTGTCTGAGGCGGTGGACGCAGTCGTGTTGCTGCTGGGAGCAAGTTTTGGATCTCCCTCCTCCGTTCAGATGGAACTACAACGCTTACTAACTCTCAACAGCATACCAGTCACAGATTTATTGGATATTGACATTAACAACAGAATAGAATTGCTGACAAGATCCTGCATCAGTTATAGTTTAGCAGGCAAATGGCACGCCACGGCATTCGACTCCCTCATCGGTTCAGAAAAGCAACTATCCGGAATCCTTGCACAAAAACCTGACAAGCTCTATGTTCCAGGAGCAATGACAGACCCGATGCTATCGCGCCTGAAGGGCATGCTGTCCGAACATCCTCTCCAGATAGTGTTTCGCCATCCTGATTGCATAAAGCTAAGCCTGGCCAAGCTCGACTCTTTTCTCGTCCAGTTTGGGGTCAGGGTATTGATTGAATTCAAGATCAGGACATTTGTGCTCAACTCCCAAGCCATCGGCACGCCGGCGGTTGATGCTGATTTGTTCCGTTCTCGCCTGCGAAATGAGTTTCCGGACTTGGATTTGCCTGATATCAGGGAGTTGGTGCAATGAGCGACCGCGACAAACTGACCTGTACTACAATCAATCTCGGCCTCGCTTGGAATGTGCTGCTGTCCATCGTCAAGACAGCAGTTGGCATTTTTGGGCATTCACAAGCCTTGCTTGCTGACGGCATAAATTCAACTTCTGATGTAGTTTATTACGTGGCGGTCAAGATATTCATGCGCCAGGCGAACAAGCCTGCCGACAGCGAACACCCTTATGGGCACAGGCAATTGGAAAGCATCTCCGCGATTGTAGTCGGAGCATTTATTCTCACCACAGGCATCGCAATATTCTGGGAGTCAGTCAACAAGGTCATCGACCTTTTTCAGGGATTCTCAGAGTTTCGAGTATCCTCTGGGTATGTGATCTTCATTGCAGCCGGAACCTTGATATCGAAAGTTTTCCTCTATTCTTATACTCGCCGCAATTATGCCAGAACCAAGAATCCAACGTTGCGCGCGCTCGCCAATGACCATTTCAATGACATCCTCGCTGCAATCGCGGTAATCATAGGTGTTGCGATGGCAAAGCTCGGAATCCTTTGGATGGACCCGGCGGCTGGCGCGTTGGTAGCCGTCTTCATCGTCAAAACAGGTATTTCCATTATTCTGGAATCATCATCAGAACTGATGGATAGCATTCCGGACGACGATTTTCACCGTGAAGTCCGCGAGATCGCCATGTCCGTGGAGGGAGTCGAACAGGTTGACGATCTAGGCGTGCACCGCTTCGGGCCATACTACACAATCGACATGACCATCTGCGTGGACGGCGAGATCAGCGTGGAAGCCGGAAACCGTCTTTCACATACGGTTGAGGACAAGCTTCTGGAACACTATCAGGGCAGCCTGCGCAAAGTCATGATCCACTTCCATCCTTCCACAGCACACAATTATGACCACAGGTAAAATAGTACTTCTCGGCCTGATCGGACTTTGTCTTCTTTCTTTCACCATCCTCGCTATCATTCCTGCGCGGGGTAGTCTTGCCAGGCAAGAAGCCAATGCTGCTTTAGCCCCTCAGGAGCAATGGCTCATTGAGGTCATACCCGAAGGGGGCAGCATATTCCTCGCATTGGAAAAGCAATCTCTGCCCCTTGGCGAGATCGCACTGGTAACTTATCATTTTGGCAACTATGTCGATGTCACCACGATCCAGCCCGGCGATACGCTCAAGATCCAACTCAGCCCGGACAAGAAGCGCGTCAGCAAGTTGATGTTCGTACAGGAACCTACCACAAGGCATAATTTCAGTGCTCAGGGCGACTCGCTTCTCTATACTCTGGAGCAGTTGCCTGTCCTCACCCGCGAGATCGTACTGAATGGATCATTGGATGGTACGCTTGACTCATCGCTGCTTGCCATGGGCATTTCACCTGCAGAGAAGCAACAGATTAACAACGGGCTTGAAGCCGAAATAAACTTCGCGAGAGATGCCAAAGCTGGGGATAAGTTTAAAATCCTCTTGGAAGAACGCTGGTTCGAGGGCAAGAAGATTTCCGGCGGTAAGATTTATTATGTTTGCTATGAGGGTCAGAAGGTTGGCAAGCATGAGTTGTTCCGATATGAGGACAAGACTGAGAAATCCGTCCTGACCGGTCTCTACACCCCGGAAGGCAAGAGCAACAGCACTTCCGGAGTCGGCTTCCCGCTTGCTTCCATTCATGTGGTTTCAGCGTTTGGCAAGCGGGTTGATCCAGTTTACGGGCGTTGGGCGTTTCATCAGGGAGTGGATTACCGTGCTGGCTACGGCACGCCAGTCTACGCTGTTGCTAACGGCTCAGTATCAAGTGCCGGATGGTGCGGCGGCTTTGGCAACGAGATCAAGATCAAACACCCAAGCGGATTGACAACCCAGTATGCACATCTCAGTTCCATGAGCGTGCGTTCAGGGCAAAGCGTCGTCCGCGGACAAGTGATCGGCAGAGTTGGCAGCACCGGGAAGAGCACCGGAGCACACCTGCATTTCGGATTGATACAAAACGGATCATACATCAATCCTACCAATCTGAAAATGGTAGGCGCTGAGAAACTGGAAGGAGACCGTTTGGCGGAATTTCAATCCCAGATCTCAGCTATCCGCATTCGAATCGCCGCTCAAGAAAAACCAGCTTGATCGACTTCGGATTCCTGAGACTCCAGCTGTAGGCGCTACCCTCCCAGTTTTATCTGCTGAGTTTTCCTCGCGGCGCTGAGATCGTAGTAATCCAGCCGGTTGTCGATAATACTCAGCTTCTGCCTCTCCTTGAAATACCAGTCATTCAAATGATCCGTCTGTGCCTTTGTTTTCGCCGTATCCAGCAGCGTTGATTTTTCCTGCTCCCATATCCCGGGATCGGGCATCAAGTGGCGGTCGACCCGAACCAAAAACCACCTCATCTGTTCACTGATCAGAGGCGCCCACGTGCCTTCGGGCGTATTGAACAGCGTCTCGTCAAGATCCAAGGCTTTGCCGATTGCCGTGATTGCTTCCCCCCTTTTATGGCCGGTCAGTTCAACCACCATAATGCTATCCCTTGATGCCCAGTTCAGATAGTCGTCTGGTTTGAGATTGGCGATGAAGTTTTCTACATACTCGTTCATATAGAAACCTCGCTTTGCACGCGTCGCGCTATCTTGAATGCGGCTGGCTTCTTCTTCGTAGGGGATATAGAATTCCGGCAGAATTGCAGATATTTCGCAAACATAAGCGTCTCCACTGGGAGCATACCAGATGTCTGGAATGGCTCCCAAGGGATTTGAGAAAGCGAAGTTTAGCAAAGCTGAGTCTCTGCCAAGGCCGCGGATGAAAGTGTCTGATGCAAGAAACGTCGGTGTTTCCTGCAGTTCGATGCCCAACTCGCTCGCTGCGGCTGTCAAACCCATTAAATTTGCCTGAGTGTGCAATTGAAGCGCTCTGCTCTTAATCATTTGCACCGTCTCTGCAGATGGATTGATACGAATCAGGATATGCCTCGCCGATACTTCTTCTCCCCTCGGACCCATGCGCCTGTCAGTGGTTTGCACGATATGCCAGCCGAACTGCGATAGGAAAGGTTCGGATATTTCTCCAGCAGGGGTACTGAAAGCCACTTGCTCGAATTCCGGGACCATTTTACCTTGGTCGAACCAGCCCAGATCCCCACCATTCTTGCCAGAACCTGTATCCTGGGACCACTGCCTGGCCAATTCTCCGAAGTCTGCTCCCC
Source organism: uncultured Candidatus Cloacimonadota bacterium (assembly GCA_964550575.1). Classification (GTDB taxonomy): domain Bacteria; phylum Cloacimonadota; class Cloacimonadia; order Cloacimonadales; family Cloacimonadaceae; genus Syntrophosphaera. The sequence goes on along the minus strand of CAZKAA010000100.1, from coordinate 253 downwards.
CAAGAAGCTCCCGATAAATCTGAAAAACTTGCTCCCGCACCGACAACGAATCTTCCGGGGTGGCGGTTTTGGCAAATCTCGCATAGAGGTAGCGGCGGCCGTTTTCCCGCCTGTATTCTTCTTTGCGCCCTTCGTAATACTGCCTGCTTTCTTCTGCGGTGGCAGTCACGGAGCTCATTTTGTTGGCATCAAAGAAGATGATGCGCTCCTCAACGAGAACCAGCTCAAGTTCCCATGCTTTGCGGACGCTGTC
>CAZKAA010000099.1:0-8035 GCA_964550575.1 uncultured Candidatus Cloacimonadota bacterium | reverse complement strand
TTCAGGAACCAGCTTCATATCCGTTCCTTGATGCCTTAACCACAGTTATGAGCTTCATTGCCATGCTACTGACAACACGCAGGAGGATCGAAGGATGGGTGTATTGGATAGTTGTGGATGTTATTGGGATCGGTCTGTACTGGGTAAAAGATGTTAAGTTCATCGCTCTACAGTATGTTTTTCTTTTGGGAATGGCGGTTTATGGATTGATCTATTGGCTTAGCCATTCAAGAACAAAAGCTTTAGATAAGGAATGAGTATATTGATCACAAGTCATCCTTGTAAGTTGTGACTTGCAGAATCCCTGTCACAATTTGAAGTTTTCGGTGATCTTAATTGCAGAAATCCTGTCAGAAACTACCTAAAGGGGTCTTGGTAAGGATGAGCAAGGATGAGTAACGATGCGACAGTTTGCAGTTTTCGCTGCACAATTTGCAGATTTCGTTGTCACGTTGCAGTGAAAGCATAACCAGCGCTCTATTAACGAGTTTTCGTATATCCACAAAAACCCTTGACACTTATAACCAGATTAGTTCTATAGCTTTAGGTAATGGAAAGTGGAAAATGTTTGTAAACGCAGCTCTTTCTGATTGTATGCTCGCTGTTAATGGTTATTCTTGATTAACTGCCAACAGGCCGAAAAAAAGGAGAAAGCAATGAGCAAGCCAACTTTACCCCCCCCCCCGATGAATAGCAGGCTAATTCTGCTGACGCTGGCGCTGCTGATGACCTGCATCTTGTGTCCAGCAAATCCTATCTATGTACGGCATGACGCTAATCCAAACGGTGCTAATGGAACTTCATTAAATCCGTATCCAACCATTAATCAGGCTTTGACACTTGCTCAGAATGTTCAAGACTGCATCATCGACATTGGGCCTGGAGTTTATGAAGAAAGACTGTCCATAAGCAACCGAGCTTCAAGTCTGTTATTAAGAAGTCACTATTCTGAGACTTCAAACAACTATTCAGTCATTGAGCAGACCGTCATTAAGGCTGACGCAGATGCAGTATGCTATTCAGCGGTCGATTTGACATCAAATACTGGAGATATATCCTTTTGGGGTCTTACTATCACTGGCGGAAGAGTTAACGCCACTATTGGATGTGGCGGTTCGGGATTCCGCATGGTCAACAGCTCCAGCGTATCCATCTCGCATTGTGTAATCAAAAACAACTCCGCATTGTCCGGAGGCGGTATTTTTGTTTTGGAATCCAATGTTTATATAAGCCAAAGTGATATACGTGAGAACTATCTTGTCCCTGACCCAAACGACCCAGACGCAAATCATCTTGGGGGTGGAATCTACCACAAACGAGGAATCCTTAGTATAATTGAAGGCAGAATATCAGATAATGATGTGGGAAACACAATTCCACTAAACAGCAGCAGTTGGGGTGGAGGGATATGGTATTCTTCTGATGAATTCCCCGGCTCTTATATTGAGTTAAATCGGTCTGTAATCAGCCATAACATTTCAACCGTCTGGAGAGCCGCAATGTATCTAAATCTCAATTTGGCTTTCGCTTGGACAGAATCCAAAATAGAACATTGTGTTATATTTGGCAATCACTGCATATCTCAATTTGATGAGGCTGCAGTATCAATCTTTACTAGTCAGGCTAACCCGAATTTCGAGGGAATTATAAACAGTATAATCCAACAAAACACATTCGGACCGCAAAACACAATTTGTAACAGACAGCTGCAGATGGGCTCATCAGACTTAGCCTATCCCAGCTTGAAGCATTGCGTGACTCACAGATTCTTGGTAAATGGTGTGGAAACGGAGTATTATGGCGACGGCAATCTCTATATTGACCCCAGATTCGTTGATGCCGGCAACGGTGATTTTCACCTGGCTTGGGATGAAGATGGACCCAGTCCCTGCATCGATGCCGGTTATTCCGGAGTAGATAACGAATTTACAGATCCGGATGGTTCAGTCCCTGATATCGGAGCTTTCTATCTTCCACATTATTACAAAGAGTATTTCGATCGGCCAAGCTTGATCTCATGGCTTTCATTTCCTGTGTTGGATGACAGAACTTGCCTTGAGGAAACTTACTGGAATGAATTGAGATATTTATTCGCCGACCATATGGAGCTTGCTCCCAATTCTCAGTTACGCCAAATTGAGTGGAGCTACGACAGTCAGACGCCTACAATGAGATACCATGATGATGTTTGGCAATTCAGCTACGAACAAGTCATCCAACAGAAAGGATACAAAGTGCAGTTCAATTCTGGTATGGCATTAGACGCCATATCTGTAAATGGATTCAAGGTGGATGCCCTTGATACTCCCGCAATCTGGGTTGCTGAGGTTACAGAGAACGGTCAAACACGAACATTTGATAATTGGATTGGTTACTACGTGACCTACACTCAGAAAGCAGGTGACGCTTTATCCAGGTTTCTTCCCGGCAGCAACAGGTTCACATATCTCGACCATATCTATTCGATCAAGACTCAAGATTGGAGCACTCAACGTTTGACGCAGGATTATGACAGTCCGTGGATAATTGAACCCAATACATATACTTTTTCCGAGGGAGACATGGCTGTACTGCAACTATTAAAACACGCTCCGGATGAGATGTATTGGTCGGTGCTGACCACCCCCAGCCAGCCTATCGAGAAACCGCCTGCAACCGCTTTCACCTATGAGGAGAAGCTTGATTATACTCCGGTGTATATCGAATTCGATACCGAAGACATGCCCGACGAAGTTGGTCTTTTTGAAGATGGAGAATGCAAGGGAGCCGCAGTGGTGGATAAAGCCATAATCGACGTGTGTTTCTATTATGAAGCAGCCAAGGATGGTGGAGAACTGGAGCTAATCTTCTATTACGAAGGCAAAGGCAGGAAGGCAGCCCAGGGTTGGAAGCTCTACAATCCAGACCGATTGGTTTTTGAGACCAGCTCGCTCAAAGTGGATCAGATCGGAGACTATGCCTATCTCTCCTTCAAACGAGAGGAGGGCGATAGCCCTGTTCCTTTGGCTACAGCCTTGCAGCCTAACTATCCCAATCCCTTCAACCCCAGCACCACGATATCCTTCGTCCTGTCTGGTGATATGAATGCCCGTCTGGAAATCTACAACGTCCGGGGACAGAAAGTTAAGACCTTGCTCAATACCAAGCTTGGAAAGGGAAAACATACGCTGGAATGGAATGGCAAAGACGATAATGGGTGCACGGTAACCTCCGGTATCTATCTCTCCCGCCTGAGCACTGCTGATGGCAGCTTCGTAAACAAAATGATGCTGATGAAATGAACAAAGCTTCAACAGTAACAAGCAGACAAATGGCAAAGAAAAATCACTGCCAAAGTCCACTGACAGTATCCCCGGCGCTTACCCTTTGTGGTATGCGTCGGGGAATCATGAGATTGTTATGGTGTAGATGTGCTTTCTTGCTTTTAATGCTGATAACTGGCGCTACTGCCCACGCTGCCACCCTTGGCGTAGCCCAGGACGGCACCCAGCCCTATACAAGCATCCAGACAGCGATAGATGCATCCACACACGGTGACATTGTGCTGGTTTATCCCGGCAGGTATTTTGAAAACGTGCGATTCAACGGTAAGAATATAACTCTGGGCAGTTTGGAGTTGATAACAGGAAACAGAGAATACATATATTCGACTATCATTGACGGAAATCAGAGTGGACCAGTGGTCAGTACAACGATAGCAGAGACAAACATAAGCCTTCGTGGTTTCACAATAACCAATGGAACGGGGGTTTATAATGAGGCTTATGATATGACTTTGGGTGGAGGAGTAGTCGTAAGCCAGATGACAGGCCAAAGAACCTTCAATATTACAAATTGCCAGATAACTGGCAACCGGGCAACGAATGGCGGTGGATTTTGGGGTGGAGGTTGCTATTTAACCCTTAGCGGTGTTTCGATACATGACAATTATGCGTCAACAGGTGGCGGAATCTATTTCAGTGGAAACATAACAGCAGATTATAATAGCATATATGATCCCGACAATCGCTGTAGCATTTTCAGTAATTATGCCGCTAATGGTAGCGACCTGTATTACTACGATATAAATTCTGTGCATGTGATAGTAGATACCTTCACCGTAGCTAATCCTTGGAATTTCTATGCCACTGCCATACCAGGCAACCCGAGCATCTCCAACCCCTATACCTTTGACATTCAGCATACAGTGCATGAGGAATTAAATCACGACTTGTATGTGGCTCCTTGGGGAGATGATGCCAATAGCGGACTGAGCGCTTCCGAACCGATGAGTAGCGCTTTCATGGCGATGTATCGCATCGCGTCCGACAGTAATGATCCAAAGACTGTGCATGTGGCAAATGGGGTATACTCGCCATCTCTTAACGGACAATTGTTTCCTGTTCCGGTAAAAAGCCATACCCGATTAATTGGAGAATCGAGGGATGGCACAATTTTGGATGCGGACAGTAACAGTAACGTTATCACTATCCCCACACATACTCAGGAGTCTAGCGTTCGCAATTTGATTCTCAGAAACGGTAAAATTGGTTTGTCAGCTAATTACTCCAATTCATCGTCAGTTGACAATATCCACGTGTTGGACATGCATGATGTTCAAGGTAATTCTGGCATAAGACATTATGGAGCCCAGGGCTGCAATATGATGAACGATGTTTTGATTTCAAACGTAGTGAGTCCTGACGTATCTGGGGTTTTCTTAGGTTATTTATCTGGTCGCGCAATCTTGAATAACATTGAAATAAAGAATTCTGAGGGCAACCAAAGATTAATGGCCTTCGACATTCTAACCCGAAGTGAGTGCGACATCATCATCGATGGCTGTAACATCCATAACAATTATAATTATTCTCCTGATGTGTTCAACACAATGTTTCAGATCGCACCATTCAGCTCTTACGGCACCCGTTTACGAATAGAGATGAGAAACTCTGCCTTTTATGACAATTATCAGGCTATGCCAGCGCAGATGGGTATGGCTCGTGCCCTGAACGACACCTTGTTCATTGAAAACTGCACTTTTGCAGGCAATACCGGTGGCAGTGGAGCTGTGATGGTGCAAGGCACTTCCGTGCTGACAAACAACATATTTCACAACCCGGCTATGAGCACTCAGGTGTGGATCCCAAACCATACATCTTCCGGCATCAACAGCCACACCACTCTGCGCTACAACAACATCCTGGGTGGCACCAGCGGAGTCTATAACGCCACTTCTGCCAATCCCCTGATCTGGGGACCTGGCAATACCTCCTTTGATCCTCTCTTCAGCATGGAAGAAAACCCGCCCTATACGCTCAGCTCCATGTCTCCCCTGATTGATACCGGCTGGCAGAACGCCTCCGGGTTGGCAGAGCCGGGTCTGGATGCCGGCGGCAATGAACGCCTCTGGGATGGAGATGGAGATGGACTTGCCGTGATCGACAAAGGCGCTTATGAATACCAGCCGCTATTCGCGCCCCAAAACCTCAGCGCGGAACTCTGGCAAAACAGCGTCCTGCTGAATTGGGAGATGCCTGCTTATGACCGTGGTCTGAGCGGTTACCGCATCTTTCGTGACTACCTACCTTATGCAGATGTCGAGGGTGCCGGAAACACCTGTTTCCGCGAACACCTCAGCCAGGCGGACACCCTGGTCTATCAGGTGGCAGCACTTTATGGAAACGTGGAATCCGCCCTCAGTGACAGCGTGGTGGTAATCATCTTAACTTCAGAAAATGCTGAGGAACTGGCTCCAGCTTTGACCAAACTCTCCGCCGTCCCCAATCCCTTCCGCTCATCAGTAACCGTTAAAGTGGAATCAGACCGCCAGGCGAATGCCAGCCTGGGAGTTTACAACCTGCGCGGGCAACTGGTGAAATGCCTGCATCAGGGCGCCCTTGAGCAAGGAGAGAATTCTTTCAACTGGGACGGCAGGGACGCCCGCGGAAAAGAGGTCTCTGCCGGACTCTATCTGCTCTGTCTGGATAGCGGAGGGAAGAAGCATACCGCCAGGCTTGTCAACATCAAGTGACAATCCCTTTGTAGTTCAAACCGGCACCACTTGCGCCCTATCTTTCTCAAGGTGATTTGCAGGTCAGGACTTCTCACAACCAGCAGGGAAAGGATGTCACATCCGGTTGACTGATTGCCCTTGCGCGCATTTCCGCATCCCCAGTCTCGCTTCGGACTTCACCTTCTTGTTTGTCAGTAACATTACTTGTGATTCGCTAATAAATCCCTAATCATTCCCTAATCAGATTATTGAATTACTAAAACATCGCTATGGATTGGTTATATTTGTTTGGCGCTGCGCTTCGATCGGGTTATTATATCTCCTGGGGGCGCTGACCGGATCGCTGCCGGCCGCGCCTGATGAGGCAAAACCCAAGACTGGACTTAATATTTGGCAATAAGGAGGCTCTCTATGCCGCGAGCAAAATTCACCAACTGCATTGGCTCCTACTCCGGGAAAATGGATGGGGTGGTTTTTTGCCATTACCGCCGCGAGGGGCTGGTGCTGGTGCGCAAATACGTCTACCCCACCCTCACGGAAAACAACCGCCGCCTGGGCTCGATCACCGCCAACCTGCACAACATCCAGCCCTCGGAAGGCTTCAAAAACGATATGCGCACCTACCTGGGCCGCTACAACGCGTTGCGGGAAAACGAAGGCAGATACGTGCGTTCCTGGGTGAACATGTATCTCAAACTGATGCGGGAAATGGCGCGCCAGGACAACAGCATCGACCTGCTCACCCTCACCCGGGAGGAGATCTACACCCGCGACCTGCCCTGCGTCAGCGTCAAAAGAGCCGTGGATGCGGGTTTATTGCCTGTGGTTTACGATTATGCGAATCTGGATAGGGAGATGTGATGACATATGGGGAGAAGATAAGTAATCAAAAACTATGATCTTTGGTAACCCTTGTTAAAGAATATTTGTTGACAATTAACTCGATAGATAGTTTTCAGTATTGAGCGGTAGTACATTAAGCATATAAACGATCTTGATGTATTTTATCGCAGCATTTGTACGATCGTAAGAAAAAAGTGAGGTAAGTATGTACCATCTGAATGTTGAGAATATTAGATGTTTTTTTGACAAACATGAACTCATGATAAAGCCAATAACAGTAATAATTGGAGAGAATAGTACCGGAAAAACAACAATTCTTGCGCTTATCAATTGCATAAAAGATATCATGTTAGGTATTGACAATACAGATTTGTTTAACAAAGTACCCTTTAACCTTGGCTCTTATCATCAAATAGCATCAAGAATCGACAATGCTGAAGCAAAAATGTTTTCAGTAGGTATAAATAAAGTGGTTGGAAATCTGAAGTACTCAGTAAGAGCTGAATTCAAACAATCAGATAATAACTATAAACTAAAAAGATGGACTTTTTCCGACCAAGAAAGCTACTTTGTTATAGAAAACGATGGTGATGTTAGAAAGCACAATATTAGAATCAAAGGTAATGCGTTGCAGATAGATAGGCATCCGATGTTGTCTTTAGGTGAGTCACGTTTTATTGATGTACCGCAGTTGTTCAGTATTCTTCCATTTATTGCATCAGCTAGCGATCAATTTTCAAATATGGAAAAAAGAGACAAGAAGTTTTTAGCAGATAACAGAAATAGGATAATGACATTGTCAAGAGCATACGCTGATTTGCTGAAAGAGTTTAACAATCCCATTTTTCCATACGCGCCTATAAGAATAAAGCCAGAAAGAACGTATAATCCGCAGTCCAGAGTTACAATGCCCGACGGAACACATGTTGCTAGTGTTCTGAATAGTAAATACAAAGAAGAGAAAAAAAACTCAATTCATTCAAGCCAGACTCTGTTTTCAGAGTTAAACCATTATGGAAGAAAATCAAAGCTTTTTACAGAGATAAAAGTTGTAGAATTAGGCTCTGATGATGATTCACCATTTCAGTTACAAGTAAGTTATGGAGGTAAATTCTTTAATATTGTTGACGTTGGGTATGGAGTTCACCAGATAGATCGGAAGAGCGTCGTGTAGGGAAAGAGTGTAGGATAGGGTGT
>CAZKAA010000098.1:0-8419 GCA_964550575.1 uncultured Candidatus Cloacimonadota bacterium | reverse complement strand
CTACACCCTATCCTACACTCTTTCCCTACACGACGCTCTTCCGATCTTGTCCTCTCCCGAATCAATGTGAGCCTGGCGGCGCGCCGAAGCTTCCTCGATGCGCAGCTTGGGAAGCCCGGTTTCGATCGCTTTCGCCATCCCGCCAAGTTTTTCCACTTCCAGGATGTGCCCCCAGGACTTCTTCATAAGTTCGTCAGTTAGGGATTCCACGTAATAGGAACCAGCCCAGGGGTCGATGACTTTGGTGATGTAAGTTTCATGCTGCAGATAAAGCTGCGTGTTACGGGCGATGCGAGCGCTGAAGTCCGTGGGAAGCGCGATCGCTTCATCCAGCGAATTGGTGTGCAGCGATTGCGTGTGTCCGAGAGTCGCAGCCAGGGCTTCGATGCAGGTGCGGGCGACATTGTTGTAGGGATCCTGTTCTGTGAGACTCCAGCCGGAAGTCTGCGAATGAGTGCGCAAGGCCAGGCTCTTGGGGTTCTTTGCTCCGAAGGAATTGATGATCTTTGCCCAAAGCACCCTTGCGGCGCGGAGCTTGGCGATCTCCATGAAGTAGTTCATCCCTTCTGCCCAGAAGAAGGACAGGCGCGGCGCGATGAGGTCGATGTCCAGGCCTGAATTGACCGCGGTGCGCACATATTCCAGACCGTCGGCAAGGGTGTATGCCATTTCCAGGTCGGCAGTAGCCCCGGCTTCGTGCATATGGTATCCGGAGATGCTGATGCTGTTGAATTTGGGCATGTGTCTGGATGTGTATTTGAAGATATCCGCGATGATCCGCATGGAGGCTTCCGGGGGATAGATATAGGTGTTGCGGACCATATATTCCTTGAGGATATCGTTCTGGATCGTGCCGTTGAGAAGTTCCGGCTTCACGCCCTGTTCCTCGGCGGCGACGATATAGAAAGCCATGATGGGGATCACCGCTCCGTTCATGGTCATGGAAACGCTCATCTGATCAAGCGGGATCTGGTCGAAGAGAATTTTCATGTCGAGGATGCTGTCCACCGCCACGCCTGCCTTTCCGACGTCGCCGATCACGCGGGGATGATCGGAATCGTATCCCCTGTGGGTGGCGAGGTCAAAGGCGATGGAGAGCCCTTTCTGTCCCATGGCGAGGTTGCGGCGGTAAAAAGCGTTGCTTTCCTCGGCGGTGGAAAATCCTGCGTATTGGCGTATGGTCCAGGGCCTCTGGACAAACATCGAGGGATAGGGCCCGCGCAGGAAAGGCGGCAGTCCGGAGAGATAATCCAGATGCTCCAGATGCATCAGATCCTCTTGCGTGTAGAGGGCTTTGACGTCGATCTGCTCATTGGTTTTCCAGGGATGGCGAAGTTCGGTCGCGGTTCCCTTCGCGGCGGTGAAATCAGGTTTCAGGTTCACAAAATCAGGCGTTTTCATGCTATCACCCCCATCCGGACAGCCAATTCCCGCAAGGTCGCGTACAAGTCCGCGCGGATATGGATAAAGGCGTCAATTCCGTTTTGCCGGTAAGTTTCAACCATGTCCGCCGGATATCCGGCAAGGATCAAAGTGTGCTCCGGCAGCAGTTCGCACAGCAACGGAACAAGGGTCCGGTAGTTATCGTCAGTGGAGCATATGCAGATCGCTCCCGCTCCCGACGCCTTTGCCGCGGCTGCCGCTTCCTGGGCGGAGGCAAAACCATCGGGATAGATGACCTCAAAACCTCCTGGTTGGAAAAAGCCCTGGGCAAAATCGGCACGCGCCTTGTATTCCGCCAGGCTGCCCATGTTGAGAAGCATAATCTTTGTATTGGCCGCGCTGCGTGATACCGAAGCCCGCAATTGCTCTAGCTTCCCGACCGCGCGGATCCTTGGCAGCGGTCCGCAGTCCAGTGTCACTGCCTTCTGAGCCACGTCGGCTACTGGCGCCTGAATCCTGACCTCCAATTGCTCGTCGGGATTGGCGAACATGTTGACGCCCACAAAAACGTCCTTTCTTTTGTGCACCGCGTCGATGCGGCTTTCCGCAGTCCTCGCAGTCATTTCATGGATATGCCCGTTCCTGAGCGCGCGAACCATCCCTCCCAGACCCTCGATCTCCTGCATGAGCGCCCATGCCTTGTTCGCGAGTTCGCCGGTCAGGCTTTCGATGTAATAACAGCCTCCCGCGGGATCGGCCACTTTGTCGAAATGCGCTTCCTCTTTGAGGATGAGTTGCTGATTGCGCGCGATGCGGCGGGAAAACTCGTCGGGTTCGTTGATCAGGGCGTCGAAGCAATCCACTTCAAGGCTGTCAACTCCGCCGATGACTCCCGCGAATGCCTCCGTGCTCGTCCTCAGGAGGTTAACATATACGTCGTACAAACTCTTGTTGAATCTGGCAGTGCGTCCATGGATCCAGATTTTCTGCGCGTTCGCGCCTCCGCCGAAGGCTTTGATCATCTCCGCCCACAGCAAGCGGAATGCCCTGATCTTCGCGATGCCCATGAAGAAGTTCGAACCCAGCGACAGCTTGACCTGAAACAGCTTTGCCAGTTCACCGGCATCCATGCCCGACTGCCCCAGACCCTGCAGATAGCCGATCGCGGTGGAAAGAGCAAAGGCAAGTTCCTGCACTGCCGAAGCTCCGGCGTTCTCATAGACGGTCGCGTCTATCGAAATCACTCTGGCGGCAGGCGCTTTGTCCAGTGCCCATCTGACGTAGGCCAGCATTTTCTGCCAAATCTCCTCCAGGGGAAACTCCAGATATCCCTTGCGGGCAAATTCTCCGGTGGGGTCAAATCCGACCCCGAGCTCCAATTCAGCGAGGTTGAGTCCGGTTTCTGCGGCATACTCCCCGATGAGTTTCAGCATCCCGCCCTGCTTGATGTCCAACTGCATGAACAGGGGCGCGGCTTTCAGGTCAATGCCGTTCAGGACGGCGCGCAGAGTACCCAGGGAATCGATTGCCACGCCAGTGCCGCTGTCTTGGTTGAACAGAGTGATGTTCACGGCGTTCAGGCCGGCCTGGAGTTCTTTGAGCAATACAGCGTTCAAGCCCTTGGGATCGGACTCCGCATGGTTCTGGGCAATCAGCCAGCCTTCGTCAAGAAATCTCTTGGGATCAGAACCCCTGAGATAGGGAGCCTGTCCGGGAAGATTGGACAGGAAGCCCAGCGCTTCAAGATCTTCCCGCCGATATATCGGCTTGAGAGTTATCCCCTCATAGGTTTTGGTGTGCATGACCTTATCGAAGTCCGCGCCTTTGAGGCTCTCCTCCACCGCCTTTTTCCAATCGGCATAGCTTGGCGGAGGAAACTCCCTGGTCAGATTCAGTTCTTTTTCAAATTCCACTCTTATCTCCTTATCAGGCTTCCGGTTTGCTAATTAGCGCTTGCACGGGTTTCATCCCATAGGCGGAACCCTGTACGATGGCGTCGAGAATCGCCCCGCCGCCGGTGAAGAAGTAATATCTGGGATCATTTGCCGCTTTGGCAAACACGCCGGGCAGCAGATCGCGAAAGTCCTGTATCGTATCGCCGCCGCCGAACAGTTTGGCAGCGTCCGGACATGAATCGATCAAGCGGTATAGCGCTTTTGTCCCCTCGGTGAATAGCGTCGTGTAGCCCATCACCGCGTTCACGAAGATCGTGGAAGCTCCCTTGAAAGCGTCGATCACGGCTTGCTCCGCGAAAGACTCGGGGGCAATGTCCAATACGAACTTCAAACTTGTTCCCGGGGCAAGATCGTGAATCCTGTGCGTTCTCCAGGATGAAGCGTTCTCAAAGCTGTCAGATTCGATGATATAGGGTAGTTCGACAATCCTGTCCAGATAGTCACCGCTTTCCGCGATGAACCTGGCGGCAAGCTCCAGGTCGTCCTTTCCCACGCCTTCGATATTGAGCTTGTACTTGACCGAAAGATACGCGTTGTATAGCACTCCGCCCAGCACGAGGCGGTCGCTGAGCTTGATCAGCGAAGACAGCGGCCCGATCTTGGTGTCGAACTTGGAGCCGGCAACTACAGACACGAGCGGCCGTTTCGGTTCAAAAACCCTGGTGAGGTTCTCTATCTCTTTGAGCATGAGCAATCCGGCATAGGAGGGGAGGTATTTGGCGACGTTCCACGTGGTCGCGTGCGGCTGCCACGAGCCAAACGCGTCGTTGATATAGATGTCCGCCAGCGAAGCGAGGTTTTTCGCCAGTTCATCGGCTTTTTCGTCTTTCGTTTCCTCGCCCCGGAACCATCTGGTATTGGGCAAATACACAAAATCCGCCTTGCCTGCTTTCAATTCTTCGGCTGCCGTTCTCAGCGGGGCGAAGTCCGTGATGCCTTCCTTGCCCGCAGTTTCAACGCGCGGAACCAAACCGCGAAGCTGAAGTTTGGCTTCCAGGTATCTGACGATGGGTTCGACCGCTTCTCCCTCTGAGATCGTGACCTCGCCTGTCTTTTTGTCAAAAGGCCTGCCCACATGCGTCATCAGGATCGGCTTGCCGCCTTTCTTGTAGATATGCAGCAGGGTTGGGATCGTCGCGTCAATCCGCATGGGGTCTTTGATCTTGCCGTTCTTGACCACATTGTGGTCCATGCGGACCAGGACGACCTTGCCATGCAACCCGGCATCGAGAAAGCAGGGAACTGTTCCCATATCAGTAGCTCCTTTATGTTATCTATTATGCGATCATCTTGGAAAGCCCGCCCGGGGGCGCAGCTGTTGTGGCTCGTTGTATTATTTTGCCGAAATGTCTGTTTACGTCAAGGCTTTTCTTTGCCGCCCCGCCGAAACTCCCACGGAGGCTCCGGATCCTGCTCCGCCCACAGGCCGCGCCGTTCTTTGCGCGCCTGGCGCTCCAGGCCCGCCAGCACGAAGCTGTCGCTGTATTGTTTGTAATGCCACGCCAGGCCGGCCTTCAGCAGTTCTTTGTTCAGGTTTTCGCCCCGAGGGGTGATCAGCGTTCCCAGATACCTGCCATACCGGTCTTTTTCTTTCCAGCGGACCTTCACATCCCGGTTGAATGCCTTGTCCGCCGTGAACTGCCTGGCAACCTGCCCATACGCCTGATTCTTTTCGGGGCAGTCGATCCCATCCAGCCGGATGCGGAACTCCTGTCCCCCCTCAAGCAGGGTGACGGTGTCTCCGTCCTGCACGCCCACGATTCTGCCGCTCATCTGCTTGACCGACAGAAACTGCAGCAGAACCAATGCCAGAATTCCGGCAACAATTAAAAGAACGCGTTTTTTCATCTATCCTCAAGCCCTTTGTGGCAGGCAGGCCCAACTTGTCAACAAAAAAGCCGAGGTTAGCCTTGACAGGATTGCGCCCTCATTTTCTTATCTAGCAAATAACCGCCCAAGGGGTCGCTTATGAAGTCCGTAACCGACTATTCGCTGATCACGGACATTGGCAGCACGACGACCAAGGCCCTGCTGCTTGACAACCGCGCCGCGTCATTTGGCATCCTGGGGCTGGCATCCGCCCCCACCACCGTCGAGATCCCGCTGAGCGACGTGCGTTATGGGATACAGGCCGCCGTGGCGCAGTTGGAAGCCCAGACCGGAATATCCCTGCTCAAGCAGGGAATCGCGCAGCCCGCCCTGGAATTTGAGCAAAACCTTAGTTATTACAGCACCAGCAGCGCCGGCGGAGGCTTGCAGATCCTGGTGATCGGGCTCACCCTCTTCGATTCGGCAAGCAGCGCGAGGCGTTGCGCCTACGGCGCGGGCGGCGTGATCCTGGACACCTTCGCCATCGACGACAAGCGGCAGGCGATGGAGCAAATGCTCGCCATGCGCAATCTGCATCCGGATATGATCCTCATCTGCGGCGGAACGGACGGAGGAGCGGTTTCGGGGGTTCTCAAGCTGGCGGAGCTTGTCCGCATCGCCGATCCCGAACCGAAATTCGCCACCAGCGCGAGGATCCCCGCGATCTTCGCCGGCAACAAGGACGCCGCCCCGATCATCGCAAAACTCATCTCCGGAGCTTTCGACCTGCATATCCTGCCCAATATACGTCCCTCTCTGGAGGTGGAAAACCTTGCCCCCACCCAAGCCAGGATCCAGCAGCTCTTCATGGAAAACGTGATGGAGAACGCTCCCGGCTACTCCCATGTCAAAGCCATGGCGGACCAGGACATCCTTCCCACCCCCACCGGCGTGTTCAGAACCCTCGGCCTGATCGGCGGCGAGGAGGGGCGCAACCTCTTCGCGTTCGATATCGGTGGGGCGACGACCGATGTTTTCAGCGTCATCAACGGGCATTTCCAACGCACGGTGAGCGCGAATTTGGGAATGAGCTACAGCATTTGGAACGTCCTGCGCGAGTCCGGGCTCGAGAGCATCCGGCGCTGGATTCCGGGAAGCGTAACGGACTGTCAAATCAGAAACTACATCGCCAACAAGTGCCTCCACCCCACCTCGGTTCCCCGCAACGCCGTCGAAAGCCAGATCGAGCGCGCTGTCGCCCGCGAAGCCCTCTCCCTCGCCCTCGAACAGCATCGCCAGATGCATTACAACTACGTGCGCGTCGGCTATCTGGACAAGCTGAAGCGCGGCGACGTAGAGAAGTTTCAACTGCAGTTCGAGTTTCAGCGAGAGGAAGACAAAATCCAGTTCAATGAGAGCGACATCGACATCCTGATCGGGATCGGCGGCATTTTCGCGCACGGCATGGACCCGCTTCGCAGCGCGCAGTTGCTGATCGACGCGGTCCGTCCCAAAGGCATCACGGAGATCTGGATCGACCGCCAGTTCGTTTCCCCCCATCTCGGCGTGCTCAGCCAGTCTGATCCCGAAGCCGCAAGCAGGCTCCTCTACCGGGAATGCGTGTCCAAACTCGCCCTGCACATCGCCCCCGCCTTCAAATCCAAACCAGGGAAGCCTGTCCTGTCACTCGGGATCGAGGAAGGCGGTACCAGTTCCCAACTCCTGGTTAGCCAGAATGAGCTTCACCTCCTGCCTCCCGCGCAGAGGAACATCACCGTCACCCTCTTGAACCATGCCAGCCTTGGGACCAACCAGAAAGTCTATCATATCGATTCCCGCCTCGCGGTGATCGTCGATACGCGCCTCGAGCCCCTGGCATACGACTCCGCCGCGGAAAGCGCGCTGCCGCGGAGCGTTCCGGAAACCCACGCGGGCAATGAGGCGCCCCTTGCGGACAGAACCAACCTTGCTTTCGGGACCTGGACCCGGAAGGTCGAACTTCCCTACGCCGGAGACATCAACCGCGCCGCCGGAGACTCCACCCAGGCGGACGACGTGGTGGCAGTGAACCGCTACAACCCTCCCCGGCTCTACATCGTCAACGGCTTCAGAAACTTCCCCGCCGCCAGCAAAAAGCAGATCGAGGATTCGTTCCGCGCCGCGAAAGGCGACCGGCTGGACTTCGACACGGTCTATGCCGTGCTCCCTTTCGATATGGACACCAGGCACCACTATGCCAAAGGCCGGGAACTGCTCTCTCCCGTGCGCGGAGTTGTCGAGCATATCGATTACAACACCGGGATCATGGTTCTCTCCGAGATCCAGGACTATTCGGCCAAACCTGTCCGCGTCAACTACGCGGAAAAAATGATGCTCAAGCCCAAGGCGGCAAAGCGTTACCTGATCCGCCAGACCGGCGATTTCGTCTATCAGGGCGATGTGCTCGCCCGCTGTTTGGAACGCGGTTCGGACAGCAAGGCACAGGTGTTTGTCAAAGCCCCCGCCACGGGCACGGTCACCGGGATCGATCTGGAGCGGGGCGAACTCACAATCGCCTATCAGCACAACCCGCTCGAGTTCCAGGCGCATGTGGCGGGGCGGGTGCTCAGCACCGAGCCGGGCAGGTCGGTGGAGATCGAATACAGCGGCGAACGCCTCGAGGGCAAGATCGCTTTCGGCAGGGAGTGCCAAGGCATCTACACCCAGCTGTCCGCCCCTGGCGAACTTGAGAGCGCCACCGTCGACCAGCGGATCGTTGGCCTGGACTTCGTTCCCGACGCGGAATTCCTGCGCCGGCTTGCCGATGCCGGGGCGCGCGGAGCGGTTTTCCTCCGGATGGACGCCGGCGAACTGGTGGATTTTCTAGGTTTCGAACCGGGCGTGATCAATACCGGCAATGAAGCGTTGCCCCTGACCCTCATGCTGCTCCAATCTTTCGGCTCGGAACCCGACGGCGGCAAACTGCCCAGGATCGCCCCCGGCGCGAACTGCTATCTCAACCCCCACACCAGGATCCGCGCCGGAGTCGTCCGACCCTTTGCCTGTTTCCAGCGCTAACCCCAAGTCCCTGACGCTATTCCGCATTCCGTTGCCGGCGTTGCGCTTAGCCGTTTCGGGCGTGCTTAGGCATTGACAGTATCGTGTCCCGCGGATTTTTGTCCCTCATCAGACTATCGGCAGGCCGCCCAGGCGGTCAGCCGCGCACACGAGGATTTTGTTATGCCGGATATAGATCGGAAGAGCACACGTCTGAACTCCAGTCACCGCTCATT
>CAZKAA010000097.1:0-8440 GCA_964550575.1 uncultured Candidatus Cloacimonadota bacterium | reverse complement strand
CCTCTGCGTCAAACTTTGTTATGGCTAACGCTTGTTTTATCAACGGAAGGCATGGCTGATTTCCCCGGGGGGGCATGCCAGTCCCTGCCCTGCGTTGATAAAATGAAACTATGGAGACCGCATGCGGACTTTTGACGCGATTCTTCCCTATTTGAAGAAGAGCTACGGCAAGATCGCCGGAGGCATCGTGATGCTGATCCTGGTGGACGTGGTGCAGCTCATCACGCCGCGGGTGATGCAGAGGGCGATCGACAGCATCCAGGAGCGGAGGATCACGGAAACCGGACTGATCTGGATCGGGCTGGTCATCCTCGGCCTGGCGGTGGCGGTGATGGTGCTGCGCTATTTCTGGCGGGTGCTGATCATCGGGAACTCGTTCCGGATCGAGCAGCTCTTGCGGCAGGATTTTTACAACCACCTGCTGAGGCTTTCCCAAAACTTTTTCAACCGGGCAAAGACCGGCGACCTGATGGCATACGCCACCAACGACCTGACCGCGGTGCGGATGCTCTTCGGGATGGGTTTGATCGCGGCGATGGACATCGTGCTGATGACGATCGCCTCCTTCAGCTTCATGGGCGCGATCAACTGGCGCCTGACCGGGCTGGCGGTGCTGCCGATGCCCGTGCTCACGATCACCATCAGCTATTTCGGCAAAAAGATGCACAAGAGCTTCCGGCGGGTCCAGAGCAGCTTCGCCTCCCTCAGCGGCAGGATCCAGGAAAGCATCTCCGGGATCCGCATCGTCAAGGCTTTCGTGCAGGAAAAAGCCGAACTGGAAAAAGTGGACGAGGTCTCGCTGGACTATGTGAGGCAAAACATCCGCATGGCGAGGATCGCGGGCATCTTCCACCCCTTTATGAGCTTCGTGATCAGCATCTCCATGATCATCACCCTCTACTTCGGCGGACGCGCCACCATCCGCGGCGAGATCACCATTGGCGAATTCATCGCCTTCTTCCAGTATCTGGGCATGCTCGTGTGGCCGATGATCGCCATCGGCTGGATCGTGGACATGTATCAGCGCGGCACGGCATCGCTCAAGCGCCTGAACGAGATCTTCGAGGTTGACCCCGAGATCGGCGACGAACAGGCGGACGCCAGCATCACCGAGCTCAAAGGCGGGCTGGAAGTGCGCGACCTGCATTTCCGCTATGCCGAAGACCTGCCGTGGGTGTTCAAGGGAGTCTCCACCGGCATCGAGCCGGGCAGGACGCTCGCCGTCGTCGGCCCCACCGGCTGCGGAAAAACAACCCTCATCGAGCTGCTGGTGCG
This sequence comes from uncultured Candidatus Cloacimonadota bacterium, assembly GCA_964550575.1. Classification (GTDB taxonomy): domain Bacteria; phylum Cloacimonadota; class Cloacimonadia; order Cloacimonadales; family Cloacimonadaceae; genus Syntrophosphaera. The sequence goes on along the minus strand of CAZKAA010000097.1, from coordinate 7,165 downwards.
CATCTACAACCCGCCGGAAGGAAGCATCCTCCTCGACGGAACGCCCGTGCGCAAGATCCCGCTCAAGGTCCTGCGGAGGGATATGGTGCTCGTCCCGCAGGACATCTTCCTCTTTTCGGACACGATCTCCAACAACATCCGCCTCGGCAACCCGGACACCCCGCTCGAAGAGGTGTTTGAAGCGGCAAAGGCGGCGCAGGTCTATGACGAGATCATGGACTTCGACAAGCAGTTCGACACCATGGTCGGCGAACGGGGCATCACGCTTTCCGGCGGGCAGAAGCAGCGCGTCGCGATCGCCAGGGCCCTGCTCACGGACCCGCGCATTTTGATCCTCGACGACGCCCTCTCCGCGGTGGACACCAAGACCGAACGCTTCATCCTGGAAAAACTCATCGACCTCCGCAAAGGCAAAACCACCGTCATCATCGCCCACCGCATCTCCTCGATCCAACACGCCGACCGCATCATCGTGCTCGGCGAGGGGGAGATCCGCGAACAGGGCACCCACGAAAGCCTGATCGCAGAAGGCGGGCTCTACAACGACCTCTATGAAAAGCAGCGCATCCGGGCGCGCCTCGAAGGGGAGGAGCTATGAACTTCGGCGGAGGAGGACCCGGACGCGGAGGATTCGCGGAAGACGATCTCAAAGGCAAGATCTATGACCGCAGGCTCTACGGGAGGATGCTCAAATACCTGAAGCCCTATCTGGGCGCGGTGATCGCCTCCTTCCTCATCCTCATGGTGGTGACCGGCGCGGAACTCGTCCAACCCCTGATCCAGCGCAGCGCCATCGACGACCATATCGTTTCCGACAAAAACATCGCGGTGTTCGCCAACGAAGCCGAAGCGGACTCGCTGCTCGCCCGCTACAGCCTGCTCAAAATGAACAAGCTGGAGCATGAGGGCAGGTTCTTCGTGGTGCTCAACGCCAACCAGCAGAACCGCATGGACCGCGCGGAGATTCAGCGCCTTGAGCGGAAAGGGATACTCGCGGACACCAAGGTCTTTCTGGTGGAGGACAGCCCCGCCAACCGCAAGATCCTGAACAAATACCTGAGGCAAAACACCTCGCCCCGAGGCGGAAAGAAAGGCCTGGAAGGCTGGTTCGCGGTGGGCGGAGGCAAGATCGCCGTCACGCGGGAAAACCTCAACCGGCTGCCCGGCGGGGATCGCTTCCGGGTTCGGGAAGAAGCGGCGAACAGCCTGATCTGGCTGGCGCTGGTCTATCTGGTCATCGCGCTGCTGAGGCTGTTTTCCGGCTATTTCCAGAGCGTGATCACCACCACCTTCTCCCAGAAGGCGATGAACGACCTGCGCCACGACGTGTTTGCCCACATGCAGCGGATGCCCACCCAATACTTTGACCAAAACCCGGTGGGAAGGCTGGTCACGCGGGTCACCAACGACATCCGCGCCATCGATGAGATGCTCGCCTCGGGCGTGATCACCCTCGTGCAGGACGTGATCCTCATCGTGGCGATCGTGATCCTGATGCTCGCTTTGAACTGGAAACTGGCGCTGGTCAGCTTCATCATCCTGCCCTTCGTGATCTGGGTGATCCACGAATACCGCAAGCGCACCAGGGTGATCTACCGCGAGGCGCGCAAATACCTCGCGGCGCTGAATGCCACGCTGGCGGAGCACATCAGCGGGCAGAAGATCATCCAGCTCTTCAACCAGTATTTCCACAAGCGCAAAGAGTTTTCGGACATCAACCACCAGTATTTCGTGACCTCGCTGAAGCAGATGAAGCTCTTCGCCTTCTTCCGCCCGATCATCCACGTCTCCTCGCAGATCGCGGTGGCGTTCATCATCTGGTACGGCGGCGGGCAGATCCTGCGCAACGCCATCACCATCGGGCTGCTGATGGCATTCACCCAATATATCTCCAAGCTTTTTGAGCCGATCAACGACTTCTCCGAGAAGTTCAACGTGCTCCAGGGCGCGCTCGCCGGAGCGGAACGCATCTTTGACCTCATGGACCAGGATCCTGACGACTACCGCGACGAGCTGAGCCGCAACGCCAAGCTCGAGGGCGAGATCGAGTTCGACCGCGTCTGGCTGGCATACAACAAAGACGAATGGGTGCTCAAGGACGTCAGCTTCAAGATCAGGCCAGGCGAGAAGATCGCGCTGGTGGGACACACCGGCAGCGGCAAGACCTCCATCGTCAACCTCATCCTCGGCATGTATCCCTTCCAGAAAGGGAGCATCCTCCTGGACGGCAAACACCTGCGCCAGTATTCGCTTCAGGACATCCGCGCCAACGTCGGCATCGTGCAGCAGGACGTGTTCATCTTCAGCGGCGACATCAAGGAAAACATCGCGCTGAACAACGCCTCGCTTTCCAAAGAAGAGATCGTGCGCGTGGCAAAGTATGTGAACGCGGACAAATTCATCTCCCAGCTTCCTGCGCAATACGACGAGCCGGTGATGGAGCGGGGGGCGACGCTCTCCACGGGGCAGCGGCAGCTCATCGCCTTTGCCCGGGTGCTTGCCTACGACCCCTCCATCTTCATCCTCGACGAAGCGACCTCAAACATCGACACCGAAACGGAAATCCTCATCCAGGACGCCCTGAAGAAGATCATGGAGCGCCGCACCTCCATCATCATCGCCCACAGGCTTTCCACCATCCAGCACGCCGACCGCATCCTCGTGCTCCACAAAGGCGAGATCGTGGAAGAAGGGACGCACTTTGACCTGCTGGACAAGAAAGGCCTCTACTACGACCTTTACAGGCTGCAATACACATGAGCCCAAAGCCATGCGCAGAGCGGAAACCCGATGCCGAACCGATAACAGGCGCGGTACTTCGGAAAACAAGGAAAAAACTGATTGACAAAAATACTGACCTTTACACATATAGAAAATACGATACTATCCCTTGATTCAAAGGAGGATCAATGAAAAAACACTGGCTGATTATTCTAGCCCTTACAATCATGACAGCCATGTTTGCTAACGGTAACAATCGCTACGAAGTAGTGGCATGGCAGGAAGATTTCGAATCCGGCGCCACTGGTTGGACGCACTATGACGGCGCCGTCTCACCGAACAACTGGCATATCTACAATGCCGGCGGCACGGAAGGCAACGTCTGGTGGATGGGCGACCCCGCCCTCGCCTCCGGAAACAACATCGGCGGATACTACGACCACCAGTACCTCGTGCTGGACACCCCCGCCCGTACCATCTCAGGCGGCAACACCAACCTGACTTTCAAGCTTCGCTACAATGTTGAAAGCCCCTCCGGAGCAACCGCTCCCTACACCGGTTGGGATGCCTGCAACGTCCGCATCTCCACTGACGGCGGCACCGTCTGGACCCCGATCAGCGGAACCCCCGCCTATAACATCACCTCAGCCTATTCCTTCGGCTTCGAGCATGGCGAAGGACCGAACATCCCCGGCTGGGGCGGCGCTCAGACCGCTTGGGTCAACGCCTCCTTCTCGCTTGCCAGCTATGTCGGCCAGTCCGTGAAGGTCCGCTTCGCCTTCGCGTCCGACCCCGCCTACAGCACCGGCGACTCGCCCCCGATGTTCGGCATGATGGTTGACGACATTTCCTTCGGCGGCTATGTGAACAACGGCCTCGACGACGGCCTGATGACCTGGACCAGCCTTGTCCCGCTCGGCGGAGACATCTGGAACCTCGGCACCGACCCCGCCGCTCCGTCGCCCACTCACGTGATGAAATGCCAAAACGCCCAGGGTTCATACAACACCAACATGATGAACTACCTGGTCACCCCGCCCATCACCCTTCCCCCGGACGGAGACATCCGCGCCGACTTTATGATCATGGGCGGCTTCACCGATCCCAACACCTTCCCCGAAGTTGACTATTTCGGTTGGGAGATTTCCAACAACAACGGCGTGACCTGGTACGCGATGAGCAATCCGTACGGCAGCGCGACCGGAACGAACTATGTCTATTCAGACGCTCCGGATGTGTGGTCATCGATGGTCGGCAGCTATTCGCTGGACGGCTTCATCTCCGACTACGCCGGCCAGACCGTGCAAATGCGCTGGTACTTCCGTTCTGATACAGACACCCCCAGCGGCATCGGCATCATGATCGACGACGTCAAGATCTATAACGACATCTTCATCGCCGCTCCCGCGAACCTCGAAGCCACCGTCAACGGCAACAACGTCACCCTCGTCTGGGACGCTCCCGGAACGGGCGGCGGCGGTGAACCCGGCTGGCTGAACTACGACGGCGAAAATGCCGGCAATTCCATCGGCACAAACGCCGCGGCAGACTTCGACGTTGCCGCGAAATGGGACGCCACCGGCGACCACGGCATTCTGCCCTGGGTCGGCATGAACATCACCAAGATCAAATTCTTCCCGGCTGAGCCGACCACCCTCTGCACCTATGCCTTGCGGATCTGGACCGGCGCCACCGGCGAACTCGCTTACGAGCAGGCCGTCACCCCCACTGCCGACGCCTGGAACGAGATCATCCTCACCACCCCCTTCACCATTCCCGCCCAGACGCAGATCATGGCAGGCTATCGCTGCAACGCCACAGGCGGCTATCCCGCGGGTTGCGATGAAGGCCCCGAAGTCGGCGGCTACGGCAACATGATCCGCTGGAACAACGCCTGGACCACGCTTACCGCGCTGGGCGCCACGCTGACCTACAACTGGAACATCCGCATCTATGTGGAAGACGCCGCCGGACGCGAGTATGAGGTCTCCTACCTGCCGCAGAACGTCCAGCCCGTCTCCAACGCCTCCTTCGGCGAAGCCGGTGTCGAACCCACCCGCGAAGTCACCAACTACAAGGTCTATCGCGACAACGTGCAGATCGACACCATCGCCGGCACCCTCCTCACCTACACCGACATGGGAGTGGAAGGCGGAATCCATACCTATTACCTGACCGCCATGTACGGCGCCAACGAATCCGAAGCCTCAAACACCGTCTCCGCCTTTGTCCTGCCCGCCATGCACGCTGAACTGATGCACGACGACGGCACCGCGGAGCAAGGCTTCAACGTCGGCTCCACCAAGCAGATGGCTGTCAAGCACAACTACGCTGGCCCCGTGACCGTGAAGTATGCCAAAGTCTATGTCCACACCGTCGGAACCGCCGGCATCATCGTCCGCGTGTTCGACAATGACGGCACGGACGGCATGCCCGGCACCCAGCTTGCTCAGTATCAGTATCCCGCCGCCTCCGTCATGGAAGGCTGGAACTGGATCGAGCTTCCCGCGGACATCAACGTCGCCGATGGCCAGTTCTACCTCGCCATCCTCGAAACCACCAACGCCTCCGCGATCGGTCTGGACACCGCTTCCAACGGCTACAGCTACCAGCGTCTGACCACTGCCTGGGAACCTGTCACCACCGGCGAGATCATGCTGCGCGCCATCGTCGAATACACCACCGCCAATGACGACAACGTCATCCCGGCGCTGACCCTCGACGCCAGCAACTATCCCAACCCCTTCAATCCCACGACCACCATCGCCTTCAGCGTTCCGAACAACGGACCCGCCACCCTCAAGGTCTATAACCTCAAGGGCCAGGTCGTCCGCACCCTCGTGAACGAAGTCCGCGAAGCCGGCAAATACACCGTCGTGTGGAATGGCATGGACGACAATGGCAACAACGTCTCCAGCGGCCTCTACTTCTACCGCCTGAGCAGCGGCAATGACACCGTCACCCGCAAGATGCTGCTCTCCAAATAACTAACCCGGGCACCTGCCCATCAATATCAAGGGAGCGACCCTCACAGGCCGCTCCCTTTTTGTTATGCCTGCCTGCACTGAGGCGTTTGCGCCCCCGCATCTTTTCCGAATTCGCATCCTGCCTCCCAAACGGCTCTCCCCCATCTCTTTCCTGTTCCCAGCTCTTAATCACTTCTTAATCACTAGTTAATCACTTCTTAATTATTAAGGCTTGATTAAGAAGTGATAAAGAAGTGATTAAGAGATGACAATAGGGGCGGAACATGAAATGGGGATCGTCTGCCACAGAGACGGATATTAATAACTCCAAGTGGGGGTGTTGATCATCAATGTTTATACGCATGGTTGCAGGAGAAACCCACAAGCCTGTGCGGCATGCCTGCCTGTGGATTCCAGGCTATGCGCTCCTCTGGATGAACTGAGCCCCGCTCTGGATGCTTCGCTGCGTGAAAGAATGTCAGACATGATCCGTCTGGACTGGGCAACCCATTATGACTTTGCTCAGAACATGCCAACCCGTAAATCGGGGCGCAGCAACTTGTTTTCTCGTTTACGGGTCAAACGATTGTAGCGAGTATGCATGACAACCATAAAAGGTATAGATATCCCCCCCATACCGGCAGAAGGAATAATCAACAGAGCCACGAATCAATGATCCAGTGCTTTGGATTTTGGGTCTCGACCCCCCTACCGGTAGAAGGAATAATCAACACAAAACACAATCCGTAGTTCAGTAATATGTGGAAAGTCTCGACCCCCCTACCGGCAGAAGGAATAATCAACCTATTCGGATGGTGTTCATTTCAACGGCACATTGTCTCGACCCCTCTACCGGCAGAAGGAATAATCAACATAACAACGACGGTTCCGCAGAAAATCCAATGCTGTTGTCTCGACCCCTCTACCGGCAGAAGGAATAATCAACCTCCGGGAACAGGAACTCCGGGAACAGGAACTCCGGGGTCTCGACCCCTCTACCGGCAGAAGGAATAATCAACTGATCGCCGGATTTATCCATTGGGCGATTCTGTCTCGACCCCTCTACCGGCAGAAGGAATAATCAACATTCGGCGAAATCAAAAAAGCCGAACCATCAGACATCAAAAGGTCTCGACCCCTCTACCGGCAGAAGGAATAATCAACCGGGGGGACTGTCCTTGATGAGGACGATAATAGTCTCGACCCCTCTACCGGCAGAAGGAATAATCAACACATTCACATCGCGCTGGACAAGCCCGATCCGCTGTCTCGACCCCTCTACCGGCAGAAGGAATAATCAACGAAAAACGAGGAAGATTTATTTGTCCCCGTGAGGGTCTCGACCCCTCTACCGGCAGAAGGAATAATCAACTCAAGGCGCAGGAGGAGAAGTGAATGAAAACAAAGTCTCGACCCAACGACCGGCAGAAGGAATAATCAACCTGGCTCTGTAGTGTATGAGACAGTTGCGAATGTGT
>CAZKAA010000096.1:0-8661 GCA_964550575.1 uncultured Candidatus Cloacimonadota bacterium | reverse complement strand
ACCCGCTGCCGCCGGATTTCCAACCCAAGCAGTATTATCAGTGTTGGTGGGGAATCAAAGACATGCCGGACTTGAATTATGACCTCAGCCGCCTCCATCCCGCAGAGAATTATGTGCGCAGCATCAACAACGCCGTTCCCAACGAGAAATTGGTGGAGCACCTCTTAAGCTGCGTCGAATGGTGGCTGTCCGAGGTCGGTATAGACGGATTCCGGCTCGATGTTCCCGATGAAGTGCCTTTCTGGTTTTGGGAGCTGTTTCGCGCAAAGGTTAAGGAGATCAAGCCCGACGCCTGGATTGTAGGGGAAATCTGGCACAGCGCGCCCGATTGGATTGACAGCCGTTACTGCGATTCGCTGATGAACTACGCCCATTTCAAGGACCCGGTGGTTGACTTCTTTGTTCTTCGCCAGATCAGCAAGCAGAGCTTTATCACTGCCATAGAAAGTGGCCTGGCGCAATATCCGGCGCAGGCCGCACGCGCCATGATGAACCTGTTGGGCAGCCACGACACCCAGCGAATTCTCCAGCTAGCAGACGGGAATGTTCCGCTGGTAAAAGTGATGGTTTTGGTCCAAATGACCTTTATGGGAGCACCGCACATCTACTACGGGGACGAGATAGCCCTGCTGGGAGGACGCGATCCGGACAACAGAAGACCCTTTGACTGGGATTGGGAGCAACGCCCCGAAGCGGTGGATTTGGCGGGTTTCTATCGGGAGATGATAGCTCTCCGCAAGAGTGAAAGCCTGTTGCAGAACGGGGAGTTCGCTTTCCTTGAGACGCAGGATGGACTTATCGCCTATCAGAGGTATGACTCCCAGTCAGCGCTCACAGTCTTCATCAATTATTCTCAGCAGGTTCTGAGCCACGCATGCAGCTTCTCATGCGAACCGCTTCTGGTGCTGGGAAATGCCGGCCTGACAGGCAGGATCATTAAGCTTTATCCTCTATCCGCGGTTGTGGCGAGGTTGCCGGAGCCGGCCACAGGATCCTGACCCATGCAGGTTAAATCGATAATCAGAGTATTTATTAAATGAACTCATTTAACTGCGTTGAACCCAAACACTGTCTATTGATGGAATCCAAGACTCATGGAGATACCGTATGAAAAGGCCGCTCATGCTTGCTGTTGCGATGTTGCTCGCCGCAAACGCATTCCCAATGGCGTTTCGCGATGGGGAGAAACTGACATTTACGGTCAAATACGGACTCATTTCGGCGGGTGAAGCAACAATGACCGCCAGATCCTCGACCTATCAGGGGGTTCCCGTCTGGTACCTGAGCGTTGCGGCAAAGACCTTCCCCTTTTTCGATCCAATGTTCAAGGTTCGCGACAAGGTCGAATCCTGGTGGGATAAAACCACGCTCCTGCCCTATAAATCGTCCAAACAACTCCAGGAAGGCAAATACCGCCAGCACAGGGTCCACACCTACGACCAACCCAATCTCAAGACCACATACAACAAATGGAGCTATAAAAGAAACGCGTGGAACTCAGAAGATATGGAGCTGCCATGGGTTACCCAGGACGTGCTGAGTGCGTTCTATGAAGTGCGAAACATGAGCCTGACTCCCGGAAAGCCGGTTGCGGTCAACATCACAACCGATGGCAGGTCGGGAACAGCTCAGGTCTTGGTTCACCGCAGGGAAAAGATATCAAGCATATTCGGCAAGATAGATTGCCTGGTGATCGAACCCAAGCTCAAAGGGGAGGCGGTCTTCAAGCAAAAGGGAAACATCTACATCTGGATCACAGACGATGCGTACAAGATTCCCGTCAAAATGGAAAGCGCGGTTACGTTCGGATCCTTTGTAGCCAAGCTAAGCGATGCTGACAACGTTCCCTACCTGATCAAGTATCCCGAAAACTGATGTACGATCCTTTGGACCTGGAAACCTACGACTATTATCTGCCGGTTGAACTGATCGCCCAGCAACCTCTGGCGAACAGAGCCGAGTCCCGGCTGCTTCATCTCGACCGTGCCAGTGAAGACATAACGCACAGGACTTTCAAGGACATAGTGGGCATAATTGAACCCCAGGACCTGTTGGTTGTCAACACAAGCAAAGTCATACCTGCCCGTCTTTTCGGCAGCAAAGAGAATGGAACCAGGGTCGAGATTCTGCTGTTGCACAAAACTGGACCTTCCCAATGGCGATGCCTTGCGAGTCCGGGCAAGAGGCTGCGCGTCGCCCAAACACTCAAGTTTGGGGAAGGGCTCATCGGCCGCATAAGCGTTTCGGACGATCAGGGCATCAGGGACATCGAGTTTGATGATCCTGAGACGTATTGGGGAAAGATAGAGAGGATCGGGCATGTCCCTCTGCCGCCGTATATCAAGCGGGAAGATGCTTCTGAGGATAAATCGCGATACCAGACGGTGTATGCCAGGCAACCCGGTTCCGTTGCCGCGCCAACCGCAGGTCTTCATTTTACGCCAGAGATTCTGGCGGAATTGCAAAGCAAGGGTGTGCGCGTCTCTGAAGTTATTCTCCACGTTGGGATCGGCACATTCCTGCCCGTAAAAACCCCAAGAATCGACCAGCACTTGATGCACAAGGAGTTTTGCACGCTACCCGAGACAACCGCCCTGGAGATCGAAAGAACCAAAATCGCAGGCGGACGCGTTTTCACCGTCGGCAGCACGACCTTGCGCACGCTGGAGCATTTTTGGACCGCGGAAGGCATGCGCCATGGATCAGAATGGACCGATATCTTTCTCTATCCGGGAAAGCCGATCCGAGTCGCCGACGCCTTGATCACCAACTTCCATCTGCCAAAATCCTCCCTCATGATGATGATTTCAGCCTTCGCGGGCATAGATCTGGTCAAGCGCGCCTACGCGGAAGCGGTGGATAGGCAATACAGGTTTTTCAGTTACGGCGATGCCATGTTGATCACATGAACGCCCGGTTGTTTTATCAAACCCTTGATTCGACCATGCTAGAGCATGCGCGCTTGTCGAAGTTCCTGGCTGACGGCGACGTTCTCAGCATCCGCGCAGCCAATCAGACCCGCGGCAGAGGCAGAGGTCAAAACGCCTGGCAATCGCCCTCGGGAGGGTTGTGGCTGACCTTTTCTTTCCACCACGCCGACGCTGTTCCATCTTTTCCGCTGTTCATCGGAGCTTGCCTGCATCGCCTGCTCAAAAGCTTGTTTGGTTTGCCAGGCCTCAGGCTCAAGTGGCCGAATGACATATATCTCGATGAGGCCAAACTTTGCGGTATTATTTGCGAATACAGGCAGGATGCCGCATTATATGTAATAAGTTTGGGCATAAACACTAACGTAGTATTATCTAAACTATCAGATGATATAAAAGCTTCCAACCTGATATCATATTTAAATATGCCTGTCTCCAACCAGATTCTGGCAGAGTTGCTCGTCAATGAGATCAACAGCTCGCGCTGGATGCTGGGCGATCCCGGCGCTTATCTTGACTACTGCAACTTATGGCTTTACGGTAAACACCGCGCCGCCGCGGTTATTGACGGTGACAGGGACCTGCGCGGACGGATCGATGCGATCGGCAGCCAGGGAGAATTGATTCTGCTTGATGATGAGGGTAAAACCCTGAGCGCGTTCAGCGGTAGCTTGGTCTTCACGCAATAAGCCTCCACAGCTTTTTCTTGACAGATTAGCATATCAAAAATGAAATGAAAAAAAAGTCATAAAATTCCGGGAGGAAGAATGAAAAACTGGATTATCATCGTTCTTGTAGCCTTGCTAGGCCTCTATGCATGCTCAGCCAACAAGGACCAGGAACTTACGAAAGTGGAGAAAGCCGAAGTCACTACCCAGGTTGCGATTCTGCCCCTAAAAGCTCTGGACAGTGCGAGCCGCTACATCACCAAGATCCTCACCGTGCGTGACTTGGAACTCACTTTCGATAAATATGCCACCTTCACCTTGCTGGATATGGACCAGATCGAAGACCAGTATGAAGAGCAAGGCTTTACGGACGTCGAAGACATGGAACTGGAAGAGATGCAGGACGTCTCGAGTTCATTGATCTCTGATGTGATCGTGCTGGGAACCGTGAGTGAAAACCGCTCCGGCACCTACAACATCGCGATGCGCTTTTTCAGCCCCCGCTCCGGCGAGCTGAAGCAAGTCAGCTTCAATGTGGGCAAAGAGAAAACCGCCCGCTGGAAAGCCCTCGACGACAATCTCATGAAGGAACTCGACAGCTTTGTTTCCAACGAGATCGACAAGATCTTCAACATCGCCACGAACTACTATAACAACATGAACTACGTCGAGGCGGAGAAGTCCCTCCTGCAGGTTGTCGCCCTCAAACCCGAGAAAGAGGATGCCTACTTCTTCCTCGGCCAGACCTATCTTAAGACTGAAAAATACGATCTTGCCGAACAAAACTTCCTCCGCGCCCACGAGCTTGACGCCGCCGATCAGCGCAACACCGGCGCTTTGATCGACCTCTACGAGAAGACCAACCAGACCGGCAAACGCATCGTCATGCTCGAAGAACTTGCCACCGAGAACAACGACGAAGAGATCTGGCTCGCGGTCGGAAACCTTTACGAGCAGCAAGGCGACATGCCAAACGCCAAAGCGGCTTTCCGCAAAGCGCTGGTCGCCAATCCCGATTATCAGACTGCCAATATCCGCCTCGCTTTCATCCTCTTTGACGAAAAGAGCTACGCGGACGCGATACCCATGCTGGAGAAAGCGTTTGACCGGGCTCCGGACAACGAACTGATCAGCCGCCGCCTTGCCACCGCGTATCAGCAGAGCGGACGCATGCAGGACGCCATTGCCAAGTATGAAGGCCTGATCAGAACTTCTCCCAACAGCACCAGTGCCTATCTGAACCTGATCGGCCTCTATCGCAATATCGCCCAGGACTCTTCCGATCCCAAGGTTGTTGCCGATATGAACAAAAAAGCGCTCGATACCATCAACGGCTTGAAAGCGATCGCCCCCGAGAACGAATACGTGTATTTGAACCTTGCCTCGCTGTATCTCTCCCAAAGCAAATTCAACGATGCCGAGACGAACGCGAACGCCACGATTTCCCGCAATCCGACCCTGTATCAGGCGTATCTGATTCTCGCCGTGGTGAACCAAACCAGAGGCACGGATGCCTATAACAGCTATCTCGACCTCGACCGCCAGGCTGCCAAAGCCGTCGGCAAAAAAGCCACCGATTTGAGAAACCAGCGCGACGCCGCCAAAGCCAACGCCAACTCCCTTTTCCGCAAGGCGGAAGGCTTTCTCCGCACCGCTCTGAACTATGCCAGCGAAAACGAGATCCGCACGGACATCAACAACAGGCTTGCCAACGTCGCCCGCCTGATCAGCCAGTCCCAATAACCCTCCGGAGATTCCGGTCGATAATGCCAGCGCTCGCCAGGGCGCTGGTTTTTTTATCCCCTGCCGGCAGATGCTTTGATTATTACCGGATGCAAAAAAGCCCGGACTGCAAATCCGGGCTGATCGATATAAGCAAAGCTGCTTGTTACTTGAACGCTTCCATGCCGCTGAAATCGCGCTGGGGATCGAAACTAAGGAGTATCTTGCGGTCCTCTTCCGTCATTTCGTCCAGGCAGATGCGGGTCAGCAACTCCCCGAGTCCGGGTCCCAGCATGAACCCCTGGCCGCACATCCCCACCGCGTTGATCAGGTTGTCATACGCCTTGCCGACGATGGGGAACCCGTCCGGCGTCATGGGATACTGGCCGCGCCAGGTCCTGCGCACTTTGAGGTTTTTCAGGCGCGGATAGACTTCCAGCATCCGCTTGCTGCAGAGGGGAAGGAATTCGCTCGTGCTGCGGTCGTCCGCGCCCACGATGGGCGGGTCCGGGGTGATGCAAAACACCACTTGGCCTTCGTGGTTTTGGTAAAAGTAGAAGTTCGCCGAACCCGGACGCTTGCGCATATCCACGACCATGGGTCCCATAAAGGGCGCGACCGGTTCGGTGATGCCCGCCTCATGATTGTCCGGAAACACAGGCAGGTCCAGTCCCGCCATCGCTCCGATCTCCCGAGCGTGGTTTCCCGCGGCGTTGATCACGGTCCCCGCGGCGTAGGAACCTTTGTCTGTCAGCACAGAGCCGATCTTTTCCCCGTTCATGTCAAACCCGATGACTTTTTCGCGAAAGCGGAATTCGACTCCCGCCAGATGCGCGCGGTTGAAATATGCCGATCCCAGCAGCAGGGGAGAGCAGGAACCGTCTTCCGGGGAAAACGTCGAACCGCGCAAGCCGTCCATGTTGATGCCCGGCACCAGATCATTGTATTCCTCCGGGCCGATCCAGCGGATATTGAGCCCGTAGCCCAATTGGATCTGCATCAGGTCTTTAAGCGTTTTCTCGTCCTTTTCGGTGTAGGCGGGATAGCTGTATCCGTTGCTGCGCCAGCCGATATCGTCGCCCCAGGCCTGTTCCCAGCCGCGCATGATTTCGATCGAGCGCTGGCAGACGCTGATCTTGCCAAAATCGCTGTGCGTGGCGCGGACCCCGCCGATCGCCTTCTTGTTGTTCTTCTGACCGGGAGCGTCTTCCGACTCGATCACCAGGACCTTCAAACCCCGTTGCGCCAGGCTCAGCGCCGCGGGCATCCCGATCGAACCCGCTCCGATTATCACCACATCGTAGATCTTATCCATCTCACTCTCCATCAGGGAATTTATCCAGGGGGACTTCCACGAAAACAGGCCGTTTGGTGTTTGGCACCACGTCGGTCACGGGGATGCCTTCCTCGCGCAGCACGCCTTTGATCAGGGTTTCGCAGGTCTTGGCGCCGCAGGGTCCCATGCCGGCGCGTGTGATCGCCTTGATGTGGTTGAGGTTGGTGATCCCTTCGCGGATCAGTTGCCGCACCTGTCCGACGCTGACCCGCTCGCAGAGGCAGATCATCGCCTCGTCGGCGAGTTTTTCCGGGATCGCGGCTTCCGGCAAAGGCCGGCTGGCTTCTTCGGGTTGGATTCTGAAAGATGCGACCCGCTTGGCGATGGCGTCCGGGACGGCTACTTTCACCAGTTGGGTGTGGCGATCCTTCATCTCCAGAACAGAGGCGATGGGATAGCTCCCCAGCGCGTTGCCGTCGATATCCACCACTTCGATGACGTCGCCGGCCTTGCGGGGATAGTTGAAAACTTCATAGGGGATGGTGACGGTGGGATTCTCCGCGTCTTTGCGGTAATCCACCAGCGTGATCGCCAGCCCCGGGCAGATCAGCACGCATTTGTTGCAGCCGATGCAGGAACCGGTGTAGAGCGGAACCGCCATCAGCCCGCCGTCTTCCGTATGGATGGAGTTGGTGGGGCAGACCGTCGTGCAGGGGTTGCAGGGTATCTCCTGCAGGCAGTGGATGATGGGGAAAACCCCTTCGCGGGAGGGATTCTTCTGATATCCCTTGATCGCCCCGGGATGGGATTTGAGTATCTCCGCCTTGGCATACCAGTCCGCGGGGATGGGTCCGATCTCCTCGTGTCCGCAGTCTTTGGCGATGGTCAAGCCGGCGATCTTGCCGTTGAACATGGCGGAAGAGGCTTCCGCGATCTCCAAAGCGTCGCCCGCGGCATAGACCGGGAGCCCCGCTTCCTGCGCTTCCAGAGTGAATTCCGAGAGGGAATCCAGCCCCACCGCGATCAGGATCGTGTCGCAGTCAAAGCTCTTCTCCGTGCCGGGGACAGGCTTGAATTTGTCGTCAACCTGCGCGATGGTGATGCCGCTCACGGTTTCGTCGCCATTGGCGCTGAGGATCGTGTGCGAAGTGTAGATCGGTACGCCGAGGCGCTTGAGTTTGTCCGCGTGAACTTTATAACCGCCGCATTGGGGCATCGCTTCCGCCAGTCCGACGACTTCGACTCCCGCCTGCAGGGCGTGGTAGCCGGCGATCAGGCCGACATTGCCGCCGCCGATGATGAACAGCCGGTTCGTGGGGCGGATCAGGTCGCGGTTGACCAGGGTCTGAAACGCGCCCGCGCCGTAGATCCTCGCCAGATGGTTTCCCGTGAAGCGGAGGAACTTCTCCCTCGCGCCCGCGGCGTTGAGCACCCGCTGGGGAGTCACGATCTTATAGACTCCTTCCTTGAGGATGCCGACCTTCCTGTCGCTGAACACGAACAGCACGGTGCTGTTCAGCCAGATCTTCACCGAAGGGTGCCTGGCGACTTCAGCGGCGAGCAGTTTGCCGATGTCGTGTCCGCGGACGCCGGCGTTGCTATCCTCTTCCGAGCCGAAAAACTTATGGGTCTGCAGCACGAGTTTGCCGCCCAAAGCGTGCTTGTCGTCGATTACCAGTGTATCGATCCCGTGTTTGCCCAGTTCGATCGCCGCCGCAAGCCCGGAGGGACCGCCGCCGATGATCAGCACTTCGGTCTCAAGCTGTTCGATGGCGGGACGCTTTGTAGCGCACGACGCTGATCGTGCGGTTGAGTTTTCCGCATCAGGTGTAGCGCACGACGCTGATCGTGCGGATGAAATATCCGCATCATTGGCATGATGCGCTACTTCCATTGGCAGTTCGGGAAGCCCGTCCGCGCTGCGCACCTCCATCCCGCTCCTGACTTCCGTCATGCAGGATTTGACCGCCACGCCGTCCGCGATCACCGTGCATTTGGCGCATTGGCCGTTGGCGCAAAAGATGCCTTGCGCGCTGCCGTCCTTGTGGTGATGCCCGAAAACGCTGAT
>CAZKAA010000095.1:0-8719 GCA_964550575.1 uncultured Candidatus Cloacimonadota bacterium | reverse complement strand
CACCGGATGGGAAACGCTGATCTTCAGGAACTCGGATTGGGGAATTTCCATCAGTTCCGCGTCCGTTTTGGCGACCGCGCGGGGAGGATGCGATTCATCGCCGAAGAGGGTGAGTTCGCCGAAGTATTCGCCCGCGCCAAGCACAGCCGGGGCGGTTTCGGGCAGGCTGCTTCCTTCCGGGCTCGCGGAGAGGGAAACCTCTCCTTTGAGGATCAGGTGGAGGCAACCGCCGCCGTCCGCGCTAACGGCTATCTGCTCGCCCTTTTTATATGAAACATGCTTGAGATTGGTGAGAAAAGCGGAGAGAGCCGCCTCTTCCAGGCCGTGAAACAGACCCTGGCTGCCGTCGTTTTGTTCCGGTGACTTCACGATACCTCCTATCCGGGATGATCAATGGCTTGTGGAATCATTTTTGGCGGGATGTTGCGGAGAGTCAATCTTTTTTTTCGGCAGTGGAGGATGCGCGGGCGGAAGCGCCTGCCAGAAAGCCTGTGGAGGCAGCCATCTGGATGTTGAAGCCGCCGGTGGGAAGATCGTAATCAAGCATTTCACCCGCGAAGTAAAGCCCGGGGCAGACCCACGAACCGAGGTCTCGGGCGCGAACCTGGGAGAGCGGAACTCCGCCGCTGGTCGCCATAGCCGTGGCAAAGCCCTCCACCGAAGACACCTGGAGGCGCAAGCCCTCCAGAAATTCGACGATCCGGAGTCTGCTCTCGCGGCGCACGGAAGCGCATTGCTGAAAGGCATCGATGCCGTTTTGGGCAAGCAGGGCGCCCAGCAGTGACTCCGGCAGATTAAAGCGCCGCAATGCCTGCAGCAATGAGCGTTTGGGATTGAGCTTCAGGATCTCGCCCACCCGGTCTGCCGCTCTGGGCACGAGAACCAGGCTGATGACGTCCCCCGCCGACAGCAGATGTGAATTGTCGAGGATCAGCGGACCGGAGAGGCCGGTGTGGGTCCAAAGCAGATCTCCGCTCGCCTTGAATTTGCCGGAGCTGCTGTGGAAAACGGCATGCTGTCCCTTCAGAGTGATGCCGGCACAATCGCGGAAGGGGCGGTAACCCTCAATCTGTACAGAAGCAAGAGCGGGCCGGGGTTCCACGATATCGTGGCCAAGAGATTTCGCGAGAGCGTAAACCGAACCGTCGGAACCAGTCTGCGGCCATGAGCGTCCGCCTCCGGCGAGGATCAGCGCGCGGCAGGTAAACTCGCCGTTGTTTTCGGTTTCCAGACGGAATCCCCCGCCGGCTGAAATTTCTTTGACCAGGCAGCCGTTGAGGGTTTCCGCCCCGGACCTGGCAAGCTCCCTGACCAGCGCGTCCCGCACGTCTGCCGCGCGGAGGGATTGGGGAAAGACCTTGCCGTCCGGACGCTCAAAGGAAGGGCATCCCGCTCCCTCGAGCAGTTCGCGGAACCTAAGGTTGCCGAAACCATACAAGGCAGGCTTGAGAAAGCTTGCCGCCTTGCCGCAGCGGGAGAGGAAATCCTCCCCGCCCAGGGAGTTTGTGAAGTTGCACTGCCCATTGC
The DNA here is from genome assembly GCA_964550575.1 of uncultured Candidatus Cloacimonadota bacterium. Lineage (GTDB taxonomy): Bacteria > Cloacimonadota > Cloacimonadia > Cloacimonadales > Cloacimonadaceae > Syntrophosphaera. The sequence continues at coordinate 7,192 of CAZKAA010000095.1, read as the reverse complement.
CGGAAAGCAGCAGCTTTTTGCCCGGCGCGGGATTCCGCTCCAAAAGCAAAGAGCCCTTGCCGGCGGAAATCGCCGCCAGCAGCCCGGCGGGACCCGCTCCGACGATGATCACGGGGAAAAAGGGCATCAGGCGCTACTTCTTCAGCATCGCTTTGGTGAAGGTGCTGGCGGGGATGCTTACGTCGAACTCGATGCTGTCGATGTAGTATTGGGTGCCCATCCCGTCCTTGAGTTCGTCCTTGAACAGGATGTAGCGCGGATACCAGCGTCCGCCGGTTTTGGCAACGTTGGAGGCGTTGATCGATTTCAGGAGCTTGCCGCTTTTGGCATAGAGGTATTCCCTGAGGACCACATAGCGTTCCTTGTCCACCCAGAGCTTGCGCGTGTGGTAGGCGAGATTGCTCTGTTTCGCGGTCAGGGTCAGGATCCAGCAGGATCGGCCGTCCACCTTTTCCTCTCCGCTGTGGACGCCGGTATAGGCATCCACAAGTTTGGTCTCCTCCATGAAATCCTCATAGGAGAGATCGCTGCCCATCACCGACTGCTTGAGCATATTGCCGGAAATCTGGATGCTGCGGTCGGTGTCCGGATCGTAGATCCAAAGGTTGGAGCCAAGTTTGAGCATTTTAGTGCCCTTGTCGCGGGGCGGATCGGTGTATTCGGTGAAGAATTTGTCGCTGCCCTGGGAGTAGTTGACGGAAGCGACGGTGCGGGTGGAGCGCTTCGCCTTGATGACCATGCGGGTCTTGGTTTTGCTGCTGGCGTAGGTCATATTGGCGTCGATCGCCTTCAGAATGCCGGCGACCTCAGGTTCCGCCGCGGTAAGATGGATGGCAAAGACCGCCAGGATTATGATGAGAATTTTTTTCATGTTTCCAGTTCCTTGAAGAGTTGGGAGGTTTGGCGCTTGAAGACGGCGATGCCCGCCAGCGCCGCTCCGAGAACGGTGGAGAATATTCCGGGAATGAACCCTGACAGCGCAGTTTTGACGGTTATCGATGTATGGATGACGTTTTCGGTCATGAGGTTGCTGTTGCGGCCAAAAACGCTGATGTCAAGCCCGTTGCGGTTGAAATACCAGCTGATCGCCAATCCGAGCAGGATGCCGACGACCGAGCCAAGCACTCCGATGGTCAGGGACTCCAGGATCTGCGAGAAGAAGATGTGGAATTTGGATTCCCCCACCGCCAGGCGGACGCCGATCTCCCCGTAGCGCCGGATCCCATTTAGCAAGCCAGAATTCCAGAGCACGATGCCCATGATGAAAATGAAGACCAGGTTGACGATTGCCAGCACGTTGTCCATCATGCCAAGTATGTAGCCGAGGTCATTTTGATCGCTCATGGCGAGCATGACGGGAGAAAAGTCGTCGTCTGGCTTGCTGTGCCGGCGATTGAAGCTGTCCTTGATCTCATATGCAATCCGCCGGTCGTAAGCCATGCCCGGCAAAAATGCCAGGATCTCGGAAGCTCCGTCCGGCATGTCAAGCATCGAGCGAACATCCTCGAGATTGGCGATCACAGCCCCCCGGTCCAGAGACTGGACGCCGAAGTTTACGGTGCCGCAGACCATGAACTGCATGAACACCATTGAGCCGTAGATGTCCGATGTGATCAGGGTCACAGGGTCTCCGAGCTTCAGGCGCAGTTTCTCCAGAGCCTTGCCGCTCAACAGGAGTTCCTGCGGCCGGGAGGGGAGCCTGCCGCTGACGAGGGCCTTGTCCAGCTTGAGCAGGTTTCGTTCTCCGCTTTGGGGTGAAAGATCGACCGCGATGCCGACCACATCCCCCTGCTCGCGGGATTCGCCCCGGGAGTCGGGAACATCGAGCAACGCGCCGAAGTAGATCCGGCTCACCCAATCCAGGTCGGGATACTCCTTCTTCCATGCCTCGAGGTCTTGCCCGATGTCGATGAATCCAAGATCATAGGGTTTCTGTTCGATGATCTCGGAGTAGGAGCGCGTCACAACCTTCAAATGGCCGGTTTCGAAAGCAGCGTTTTGCCTGACGAAGCTCTGCATGAATCCGTCCATGAAAGCCAGTGCGAAGACCATGAGAAAAACGCCGGAGCATACGATCAGGATCGGAAAGAGGAAGCGATGGCGGTCCCGCAGGACGCCCTTGATCAAAAACTTAAGCATGATCCGCTCCCCGTATCGCGTCGGTGGGGTTCATCTTGGCTATCTTGCGCGCGGGCAGCCAGCTGATCAGGGCAGTGAGCAGGAAGATCAGCAGCAGGGTGCTGCCGATCGCGGCGGGGGGATAGATGAGCTTCAGGGGTTCGCTGAAGCCCTGGATGCCGAAACCCTCCGTTCCGCCGGGCAATTGCAATCCCCTGGTTCCGAAATACCAGAAGATGGGAAAGCCCAAAACCAGCGCCATAACTGATCCGCAGAGCATATAGAGGGTTCCCTCCAGGGTGAAAAGCTTCACGATGCGCCCTTTTGTCATTCCCATCGCGGCAAGCATTCCTATCTCCTTGCGGCGTTTGAAAATCGCCAGCGTCTGGGTGTCGAAAATCGCGAGCATGGCGAGGAAAATCATCATGATAAACAGCAGGGACTGGCCGCCGGCCTTGGTTTTCACCATTTCGTCGATATCGGCGAAGAACTCCTTTTCCGGGATGGCCTGGAACTCCGATTCAGCTTGCAGGGTCAGGTCCGGATCTGAGGAAACGAGCACAGTCGCCATCCCGCCCAGTTGCTTGACCTCTTGCAACTGGCTCAGATCGACCCAGACGGTTCCCATGTCCAGCGAGGGAACAGGGCAGTTCATGACTTTCGCCACCTGCAAATCCAGAGTGTTGAACGCGTCGTAGCTATCCTTGACGCGGATGGTGAAGATGTCGCCCTCTTGCAGCTTGGTGGTGCGGGACATGCTTTCGCCAATGACCACAGGAATGAAGCCGCTATCGTTTTGGCGCAGATGCGTGGAAGGAATCTTCAAAACTGACTGATCCGACGGAATCCCTTTGACCATCGCGTTCATCATCCGCCCGTGGGGATAGATCACGCTTGGGGAGAAGAGGATGGGGACAAGTTCGCCGGCGTTCACATGACGCGAGGCCTGGCGGGGAATCGGCGCGAAGCTTTTTTCCCAAGAGAACGCGTCAAAGGGGTCGTAGGCTTTGACCCTGAAGAGCAGGGAACCGTATTCCCATTCCTTTTGCTGTGTTTTGGCAAGCTGCATCCAACTGATCCACATTGCCTCCATCCAAATCAGGCCGATGAGAATGAAAGCCATGATGAAGATGTTGATCAGGCTGCGCCAACCATTGCCAAGGATGTTTCTAAGCGCCAGTTTGAGGATCATCGCTTGCCACCTTGCCGTCGATCAGGCGGACGACACGCCTCAGGTATTGGATGACCTTTTGGTCATGCGTGCTGAACACGAACGAGGTTCCCAGGTCTTTGTTCAACTTCTGCATGGTATCCAGAATGTGCAGGGAGTTTTCCGTATCCAGATTGGCGGTGGGCTCGTCAGCCAGCACCAGGGAGGGCTTTTTTACCATTGCGCGGGCGATCGCCACCCGTTGGCACTGCCCGCCGGAAAGTTGGGAAGGACGGTTTTTAACCTTGTCCGTCAAACCAACCCATTCAAGAGCGTCCAATACCGCCTGCTTCCGCTTCGAGGGATCCATCTTCAAGAGCAGCAGGGGAAACTCTACATTCTCGTAAACATTGTAGACCGGAAGCAGGTTATAGGTTTGGAAGATAAAGCCGATGTGTTTGCTGCGCATTTCGCTGGATTGCTTTTGGCTGAGCTTGCTGACATGGTATCCAAGAACTTCTACATCGCCTTCGGTGGGCACATCCAGTGACCCGATCACATTGAGCATGGTTGTCTTGCCGCTGCCGCTGGGTCCGACGAATCCCGTGAACTCACCTTTGCCGATGTTGAGGTTGATGTCCTTCAACGCCCAGAATTGGCCTTCCCCAGTGGGAAAAGCCTTGCCCATGTTGCTGATGCTGATAAGTGGTTGACTCATGTTTCCTCTTTTATATGTTGAAATTAAGCCTGAGCGCGTAGGTTGGCTTGTAGCGGAAGCCCTTTTGCAGCCTGTGCGATATACCAAAGTCCCAACTCAGGTAATCGTAGGTCCTGCGCCAGAGCAGATTGAAATCCCATGCGCCATGCCGGTGATCGCGAGAACCTAGCAACTGCAGATTGTCCAGCAATCCCAGCGGATAGCTGATCAGAACTGATGTGTTGGCATGGTTTATGGTATCTCTTTTCTTAACTTCTGGAGTTTCAAAGCCAAGATTCGTCTCTTGCAGCAAGTAAAGCCCATTGCCGATGCCAAGGGTGTAATCTGCGCCGAGAGTGAATTCTGCGTAGTATTTGGGATCTGGGTCTGCCTTTGTCTGGCTGGCAGAGGATTCGAGCCACGCGCCAATAAATCCGTCGTAACGAATGTCCGCGCCCAGTTTGATCTGATCAGTCCAGGTCAGTTCAGTGCCTCGGGATAATAGATTCAGCGAAACTCCTGATTCCATGCCCAGCAAGGGAAATTCAGCTCTTCCCCCCATGTTCAGGTTATCTGATCCATCTTCCTCAGACGACCCGGAAGTCTCATCTGTCAGGGCTCCCCAGATCCAGATCGCTGAATTCGAGCCGTAGTAGTGCCTCAATAAGCCTGCATTGACTCCAGCTGTAAGTTGCAGGGGATCAAGAGGAACCAGTTCGTCAAACCACTTTTCCGGACGGTGGATTCTGGCGGGGCCGAAATTAATCTGCTGCAAACCTATTCTGAGTTCAGTACCGCGCCGCGATAGGCTTCCCCACAGCCGGTACACGTCCATCCCAAGATAATCGGGTGTCTCCAATAAGTCAATGGTACCGTGGGTGCTGAGATTCCCGCTGAGTTGAATTATATCAGGATCACCCCAATCCGCAAACAGATCCTGTTGCCAAAGGAAACCAAGATGCCGCGATGTCTCATCCAGCGCACCCGATCCATAACCGCTAAGCGCAAACAAGTTGCCGGCAGATATCTCCGCATTGGCATGGACGCAGTATAGCAACATGCAAATCAGAAGAAACTGCTTTGCCACAATCATCCCCGTGCCAACAACCCGTTCCAGAGCAACTCGTTTACCTGCCTGATCAGTTCATCCGGGCTGTCAAACAATCCGCTGAACCGGTTTTCGCCATATAGCCGATTAAGCTCCTGTGTGAGGATAAAGATCAGTTCAACCTTCACGCCGGGATTGATCACGCCTTTCTTCTGTTCCGCAGAAAGATACTCGGTGAAAATCCTGCTGGAAACCTGAAACGTCTCCTGCAGGTAATTGCTGGCGGTTGGATGATGCATGATCGACTGCATCTTCTCATCCCCCATTTCCCTGAATAGATCCTGCTTAAGCTTCGAGATGCTGTCAAGCTTATCGCTGATCGGCATCTCCGAAGCAAGAATGATCCGGCTTTTTTGCAATAAGCTGTCGAACAGAGTTTTCACGAGGAAGAGGATCAGGTCGCCCTTGCTGGAAAAGTATCTGTAGAATGTTACTTTACTGACTCCCGCCTTGCGGCAAATCTCCTCGATACTGACCCTTTGAAAGCCGTGCTTTTTAAACAACTCGAAGCTTCTGAGGATCAAGGCTTTGCGCTTTGCGCTGAGATCATTGCCGATGAGTTCGTCAAGTAGCTTGGTCATGATTACCAATATATCCGTTGTTTACGATTTTGGTTCAACCTGTGTATAATCGTATATCTTGTCAAGCAGAATCTTGAGAATTCCTTCGCAGGTATTGCGCAGGTTCTGGGTTTACCAAATGCGAACCTTTATTTCTTGAAGAAGCGGATCAACAGTGTGTGGTATTTTTTGAGGACTTGCTCCATGAAATTTGGTTCTTCCATTTGGGATAGGCTGATCCGTGCAACCCTGAGCCCATAATCATAGAACTCCTTGGCCTGGAAGAGGTCGAACATTTTCTTCTGCGGGTCGTGCGCATCGATATACAGGTCGGGAGGTTTGTGGAGCATCGACTGGATCGCGATATACCCCTGGTTTTGCAACAGGGACTGTACAAACACCTGATGAGGCCAGATCCTTCTTTGCCTGGCTGCGGGTTCTATCAAGATCCTTTCCGCCTCAGTGGAGACGGGAGGAAGAACGTTTATCGCAACCGTGAACATTCCCGGGACGCTATCCCCGAAAGCAACCGGCAGGGGATGCTCCACTCCTCCGTCCACGAATTGGTATCTGCCCCAGCGATGCGGAGGGAACAGCATCGGAATTGATGATGAGGCGCGCATGGCTTCCGCAAGCGGACCCTTGTCTATCAGGATAGTTTTTCTGCTTCTGAGGTCATAAGCCACAGCCACATAAGGTATTGGCAAGTCCTGAATAACTGCTCCTCCGGTACATCTTTCGAACAAATTCAAAGTCGCCCTTCCTGGATGCAAGCCTTTGAGAAGATTGAGCGACAAGGCTTTTCCGTTGGCGGAATACATTGGATTGAAAACTGACGCCGATCCGCTGTCCATAGCGATGTCGAGGATTTCAGCGGGAGTGTTTCCCATGGCGAAAAGCCCTCCCACTATTGCTCCCATTGACGTCCCCACAACACCCGTAATCTCAAATTGTTCGAGCAAAGCTTCCAGCGCGCCAATATGCGCCAACCCGTAAGCTGCTCCTCCTCCCAAGATCAGTCTGGCTTCCCGTTTCATGGCGCAAGCAAGATCTTCGGGGTTAGAATGTCAACTAAAAATAAAGCGGAGACGAGTTACCAGGTCTCCGCTTTGTCTGTCTGTAAATCACTATTCTGCCGCGGGAGGTGTAAAGACACGCTGTCCCAACTCGTTGTCCATCATGAACAAGCCCTGGGGATTGTCTTTTACCATCTCCAGCCGGTGCACGATGCGATCGGCGGAGGCTTCTTCCTCCACCTGTTCGTCCACATACCATTGCAGGAAGCTTTTAGCCGCGTGGTCGCTTTCCTTGATCGCCAGGTCCATCAGCTCATTAATGCTTTTGGTAATGAACTGCTCGTGCTCAAGCGCCATTTGGAAAGCCTTTAGCGGTTTTGTGAAGTCCTTCGGCGGCTTTTCTATCGCCAATAGTTCGACGCGTCCTCCGCGCTCGATCAGGTAGTTGAAGAATTTCATGGCGTGGAAATGCTCTTCCTGACCTTGGACTGCCATCCAATTGGCGAAACCGTCCAGGTTCTGATCCGCGAACCATGCCTGCAT
>CAZKAA010000094.1:0-8836 GCA_964550575.1 uncultured Candidatus Cloacimonadota bacterium | reverse complement strand
CATACGACCACTGTGACATGTGATATCGATTTGCAGATTTGGGTGAGAACTTATAACCTCGATGCCCAGCTGGCGGATTCCTGATTGGAGGCGCAAAAAGAAAGCGGATCCCGAAGAATCCGCTTTTTCGTTTTTATCGCGTATCAGGCGGCGTCTTGCAGTGAATCTGCTTCCGCTGCCTGCTTATCGTAATACTCCGGGTTTTGCAGATAGGTCCAGGCATCGTTCCATTTGTCCACCATACTTTGACCCATGGAAGAAAACATCGCGTCGATCTGGGGCTTCAGATTGTAGTTCTTGGCATAATGATAAGCCAGATACAGGTAGCGGTCGTTGTTTTCATAACGGTTGAATGCCTTGGCGAGGAATTCGCCGATCATATCCGGTTGCTGCTGCGCGATTGGCAGCAAAACATACTTGTTATAGGGTGACGAATCCTCGCTGGTATCCTCCAGCGGGAAAATATAGGTGTCGATCAGCCGGTTGAATTCCTTGTAGTTTTCGGACGCGGCATAATAACGGGTATAGAAATCAAGCATCTTGATCTCATAGTTGTCGCCCATGAACCGCTTGGCTTGATTGGCGTATTTAAGAGCCTTGCCGAGTTCTTTCTGCTTAGTGAAGTGCACGGCGGCACGGTTGTAGGCGGCACCGTAGTTCACGATCAGCCGGGTCATGTTGTCGTCCTTGAAAACCCGCTTATCGAAAATCGAACGGTATTGATAAACCTTGTCGATATTGGTAAGCAAGCGATCAACATCGATCTGCTGCTCAAACTCGTCTTTGGTTGGGACGATGCGGTAAACCATGCCTTCGTTGCGGATATGGTCGTCGAAACCAATATTGCTATCGCATGTGACGGCAAAGTAGATCGGGCGTTTGCCGTAATTGTCCTTCACGATCTGGATCACAGCCTGATCGGAGGGATGGTAGAGCTGGTCGCGGGGATCGGTTCGCGTGGGAGCGCTGAAAGTGCGCAACTCGGAGTAATCGATGCTGAAATCCATCTTTCCGCCGGGTCCGCCACCGTTGAAGCTGACGGTTTGCCCCATCACTCCCTGCTCCAGATTGTCTATCTTGTTGTTATCCCAGTTGATGATCACGCCTTCGTGTTCTTTCAGGTGCTTGATATACCAGGACGTGTTCAGCAGTGAGAAGTTGGCGATGGTCACATCCTTGCGGATACCCTTCAACTGGGCATTCTTATAATCCATCGCTTTCTTGATCGCAGCCTGCGACACCGAGGTGGGATAGATGTCGCGCGCTTCATGGACATATTCTTTGGCAAATTTGTCGTGCACCGCCTGCGCGTACCAGAGAGGATAGGTGTCGTTGTCCCCGTTGGTGAAGATAATCGCGTTTTCTTCCAGGGAGTTCAGCAGATTCACACCATAATCGAGCGCGATCAGTTCCCGCGAGCGGTCATGCTCATGATACTGCAGAGCCATGTTCAGGACCGGGATCAAAGCCATAATGGCGACCATCGCAACGCGCACGCTTTTTTCGCGGAAAAGGCTCAATACCGCGAGTGCGCCGACGCCCATCCAGATCGCCCACATATTGTAGGCGACCACAAAGAAATAGTCGCGGTCGCGAACTTCCTGCGAGGAGAGGTTCATCACGAAGACCATCAAGACTGTTGTGCAGATGACGATGGAGAGGAAGTAGAGGAAGCTGTGCTTGTTTCCTTTGAAGTGGAACACCGCCCCAAACAGTCCCAGAAAAGCGATCAGCAATCCACCGAAGACCGTGGTTACGAGTTCCGGGATCTTGAACATTCGGTGCAGCGTGTCCGGCTTGAACCACTGCCAGCTGAAATAGCGGAAGAAATGATAGCCCATCTGGTGGGTAAACAAATTGCCCCTGCGCTCGAACATCGAGGTCTGTCCATACTGGTCGCGGGTAAGATATTTGACGAAACTCTCTTGGGTGCTGGGATTACCCAGATTGATGAAGGGGCTGTCCGCGGCGCGGATCGGCAGATAGACATGCGCTGAAACTCCCAGGATGATCATCAGAATTCCCAGCAGCCATACTCTTCGGTCAATCACTTTGCGCAGTTCTATCATCATGATCACACCAATCCCCAATGCAAAGCCGATCTGGTCCAGAGCATCGATGTTCAGCCCTTTGCCGATGATCTGGAAGATCAGGTAGGTGAGGATCAAACCGACTCCGTAACCGACCACTTTGTACCAGAAGCTGCTTCTTTTCGAGCCTTGATGAAGCAGGGGATACACCGCAATGAACAGGATGGCAGGAGCGATCTGCAGGGCAGTCTGGTGTACGCTGAAACCAACGAAGAAGAGGTATAGGATCAGCAGCAGATAGTTTTGATGGTGGAAGTCACGCGAATGCTGCACCCACCAGAGCGTTATCCAAATGATCAGATTCACGAACAGGACCAGTCCGGAATAGACTTCCGCTTCCACGGCGTTCATCCAGAAGGTGAAAGAAAAAGCCGTAAACAAAGCCGCGATCACGCTCGCGAAAACCGATTCCCAATGCTTGATCTTGATCATGCTGGTTAGCTGCACCGTGATCAAATAGGTGAGCATCACGGCGAAAGCCGAGACGAGTCCGGATATAAATGCCGCGATCCAGGCGTGGGAGATGAAACCGCCGAAGATGGATACCAGGGCTTTACCAAAGATTACGTAAAATGGGTTTCCCGGAGGGTGGGGCACCCCAAAGATGCTTACGCAGGTTGCGTATTCGCCGGAATCCCAGAAAGACAGGGAGCGGGCCTGGGTCAGCAAATAGATGATCAATGTGAAGGCAAAGACTGCCCAGGCGACCATGCGGTTCAGCTTGACCGGAACGAGCTGTGTCGGGCGCAGCAAAGTGTCATCCGTCTTTACCGTCTTTTCCGGGACTTTGTAAGCCGGCTTGCCTGATTTGGGTAAAGCTGAGCTCTTTTGAATCTGCTGTTTTATCTGCTTGATATCGGTTTTGTTCTTATTCATGCGTTTGCTCCGTTATTAATCTTTGAGGCCGGTTTTGGCATAACTCGCGATGATCTGCTTCTGCGCGATGAAAAACAAGATCAGGATCGGCAGGATGCTGAAGGTTGAAGCCGCCATTAGCAGGGTGGTTTGAGTGGAGGCTTCCTGGTTGAAATAACTCAACCCGACCTGCAGCACGCGCAGTTCCGGCCGGTCTGTCATCACCAAAGGCCACATGAAGCTATTCCAACTGCCGATCAGGGAAAAGATCGATGCAGTGGCGATAATTGGCTTGGAGAGCGGGAGGATAATCCTCCATAGCATGCCGAAAGTGCTGCATCCGTCTATCGAGGCGGCATCGAACAGCTCCTTGGGCAATGACTTGAAATGCTGCCGGAAAAGGAAGATGGTAAAGATGTTCACGCACCAGGGAATGATGAGCGCGTTGTATGTGTCCAGCCAGTTGAATTTATCCAGCAGGATATAGGATGAGATCAGGTAGATCGGTTCGGGAACCATCATCATGCTCAAAAACAGATAGAAGATGAAATCCCGACCCTTGAATTCCATTCTGGCAAACGCGTAAGCCGCTAGCACCGAAGTGATGAACACTCCGATCAGGGTAATGAAGGACACATAAAGCGTGTTGGCGAAATACCTGCCGAAAGGAACCTTGTTGAAGGCTGTTTTGAAGTTCTCGAAGTGGAAGCTGGGTTTCTTGGTGACAAGTTCGACTTCAGCGGCTGGAACGCTCATGTATTCAGGATAATCGGGAGATATCTGGTCGTCTTTATCCAGAACATGGATGATTCTTTGAGAACCTTTTTCATCTACAAGGATGATCTTATGCTCTTCACCGTCGCGGTTCCAAACGTAATACTCTTCCTTGGGGATAAAGATCGCGTCATTTTTGTTGAATTCGGACTGGGTCATCAAAGAGGTCGAGAGCATCCAGATGAACGGCACGATCATGAAGAGTCCGAAAACTATCAGGAAGAAGTATGTGAGCACGTTTCCAAGTTTTGTCATCATAACCTCCCTAATAGTTCACGTGTTTTTCCAAACGCCGTTGGAGAATCGTCAAACCAAGGATAACAACGAAAAGGACCAAAGCGACCGCGCTGGCGTATCCCATATCAAGATCGTCGAATCCTTTTTCATAGATGTAATATACGATCAGCTTCGTTGTGCCCAGCGGTCCGCCCTTGTCGGTCATCAAATAAACCTGCGCGAATGCCTGAAAGCTTACGATAGTCGTCATCAGCAACACGTAGAAGGTAGTGGGGGAGATGAGCGGTATCGTGATGCCGAAGAATTGGCGGGATTTGCTGGCACCGTCAATTGCCGCGGCTTCGTAATAATCTTTGGAGATATTCTGAAGTCCTGCCAGATAAATTATCGTATTGTAACCAAGCCCCTTCCAAACTGTCATGATGATTATACTGAACAGAGCGAGCGAAGGTCCTCCCATCCAGGAGGGAATTTGAACCCCGAGAGCTCCAAAGAGAAGGGTGAAAATGCCCTTAGGTTCAGCCAGCCAGAGCTGCGGTTCTATCCCGATCCAACCTAAAAAGGTGTTGGCAAGGCCAGCCTGCTCAGAAAAGATGATCTTCCACACGATGGAAACTGCGACCAGCGAGGTCACAAAGGGCATGAAGTAGATCGTGCGGAAAAAGCCTTTAAGCCATTTGATCTGATTCAGCAGAACAGCGAAGATGAGGGGAAAGATAATGCTCGCCGGCACAACGAAAAGCACCAGCCACAATGTGTTCAGCATCGATTGCCAGAATTCCGGATCGACAAACATCTCTCCGTATTTGGCAAAGCCTATGAACTTGCCGGAGCCGGTGACCGTCATCTCGAAGAAGCTGATGACAAACGACATCACGATCGGCACAAGGCGGAACAGGATCAGCAGAGCCAGCGCCGGAAGCACATACAGATAGGGCGTAATCTTATGCTTGGTTTTCATATTACCGCCAATGCTTGGGGTTAGGATTTGAGTTTTTTATACGCGGCGAATCCTTTAGCGAAGATATCCATCGCCTTGCGCAGTTCTCCTTCGTTGAGCACGTAAGCCAGCCTCATCTCGTTCCGGCCGAGTCCCGGGGTGGCATAAAACCCTTCAGCGGGAGCAGCCATGACCGTCTCTCCGTCGATTTGGAACTCGTCGAGCAGCCAGATAATGAAATCCTCGCAATCCTCGATCGGAAGCTTGACTAAAATGTAGAAAGCCCCTTCAGGTCGGACGCACACAGCGCCGGGAATCTCCATCAGGGAGTTGTAGACAAGGTCACGGCGGGCTTTATACTCCGAGATCAGGGGTCCGAAAAAATCATCACCCAGATGAACGCAGGCGTTTGCCGCCAACTGGTCAACGGTAGGCGGGCAGAGACGTGCTTGGGCAAATTTCAGCGTTGCCGCCATCAGTTCGCGATTGCGGGAAACGATGCAGCCAATGCGTGCTCCGCAGGCGCTGTAACGTTTGGACACGCTATCCACCATGATTGCCCTGTCTTCGATCCCTGGGATGTCCAGGATGCTTGTGTGACTGGCTCCGTCATAGACGAATTCCCGGTAGACTTCGTCTGAGATGATGAACAGGTCATGTTTGCGGGCTAGTTCCGCCATGCGGACCACTTCAGCGCGGGAGTAAACGGTGCCGGTGGGATTACCGGGATTGCATAGCATGATCGCTTTTGTCTTTAGTCCGATCTGCGCTTCTATCGCTTTGCTGTCAGGTAATTGATATCCCGTTTCGGCATAGGTTGTGATCGGTTTCAGGGTGATTCCTGCCATTGTCGCGAAACCGTTGTAGTTTGTATAAAATGGCTCGGGCACGAGAAACTCGTCTCCAGCTTCACCCACAACCCACATGGCGAAAGTTATCGCCTCCGATCCTGCCGTGGTGACGATTATCTGGTCTTCTTTGAGATCGATCCCCTTGGAGCCGTAGTATTCAACCAGACCTAGGCGATAGGCATCCAGTCCCTGGGAAGGACCGTAGGCCAGGACTTTGTCCGAAAAACCATGATATGCGTCAAGCATTTCACGGGGGGTTGGAATATCTGGTTGCCCGATATTGAGATGATAGATCTTTATTCCTCGTTTTTTCGCCGCCACGGCGTGAGGCATAAGTTTACGAATCGGAGAAGCTTGAATCTCCAACGCTCTTTGAGACAGCTTCATGGTATATCCTCTGAAATTGTTTTTTTCCTAATTTTAAACACTCATGGCATTTGACAAGTAAAATCTTCACATAGTTCAAACAGCTGCGGCTTGCCTGTGGCGATAGGGAATCTTGCTCCCTCTTTGGACCCGATAGGCGTATATGTACTGACAAGGATACAACGATTCAAGTTGCTTAAATTACGCCATAGTATATTATTGTTTATCATGTTCATAGATATATGATGTTAAACCTATGTATTCATAACGCAATTATAATTTCTTGTATGATATAATGGTATATCATGGTTTATCATGCATGTTCTCACGCAAATACTAAACATTGATATGAACTCACTCCCTGACATACGATCAAAAAAAACCCGCTCTATAGCGGGTTTCTTATGCTTTGATCTTGTTCTCTGAGTTATTTTCCCACGCCAAGTTTCAGGATCTGGCGGATGTTGTCGATCAGGGGTTCTATCTCGAGAGTCTTGCCGCTGATCAGCCATTGGGTAAAGATCATATCCATGGCGCCGATGATCATAAAGGTAATGGCGTCAATATCAACTTTCCTGATTCTGCCGTTATTGATGGCTTCGGTGAAGATTCCTTTCACAAAGTCGATGTAATAGTGCATGGGATTGTAGGAGGGATTGCGTTTGTAAAACGCTTCGCTCTGTCTGAGTTCGACAACCAGGAACTTGGCGATATAGGGTTTGCTGTTGATTAGCTCGCCGTGCTTGACAAAGAAAGCGTGCAACTTGTCGATGGGATCCTTGATGCTGTCGCTAGCCTGCCGGATCTGGACGATTTCGTCTTCGATTGTTTTTTTCATGCACTGCAGCAGCATGTCGTCTTTGTTCTTGAAATAGTTGTATAGAGTTCCGATTCCAACCTTGGCGTGAATCGCCACATCGGACATTGTCGTATTGACATAACCCTTTTGCGCGAATACTTTTATCGCGGCTGAAAGAATCTTATTCCGGTAGTCCGTAGGCATGACAGACTTCTTCCTGGGTCGCGGATACAGTTCCATTTGATACCTCGTTTTTTCTTTATTTCTTTATGTTAACAATCAAAAAAAGGTTTAGAGATTCTGTCAAGCTTAAATGCTCAAAATGGTGAAAATAGAAGAAAAAAGGAAGTTGAAAAGAAGCTGATTTCGTAGCGTTACTAAATATTTTCCAGATTATCTTTTACTGAGTTGGAGAGAGTTCGCCATCGTTGCCAGGCATCACGATTCGGCATGGAAATATTCATAGATCTGGGTGGCAGTTTTTTCTCCGATCCCTTTTATCGATGATAGGCGCTCGATATCTGCCTGGCGGATTTCCTCCACCGACCCGAGTTCCTTTAGGAGCAAAAACTTGGTTTGTTCTCCGATGCCGGGAATCTCTTCCAGTTCGCTGATCAAAGTGCGTCGCGTACGGCGGGACCGATGAAAGTTTATCGCGAACCGGTGCGCTTCGTCACGCAGCCTGATAAGCATTCTCAAGGCAGAGGAGTTGCGGGAAAGCACAATTGACTCGCTCCGCCCCGGCAGATAAATCTCCTCAACCCTTTTGGCGAGTGAGATGATCAGCAGATCAGGCTGGTTCGAAGCACCAAGAGTCTCCGCGCAAGCCGCCAATTGCCCCTTTCCGCCGTCAATGATCACCAAATCAGGCAGCATTAGGGGTTCCTTCTCAGTTTCGCGCAAGAACCTTTCCAATGTCTCCTGCAACGCGGCGTAGTCATTTTGGGTATCGATGCTGCGGATGATGAAATGCCGGTAGAATTTCTTCTTCAGCACGCCATTTTCCATAAACACCGCCGAAGAAACGGTATCAGTGCCTTGAATCGTGGATATGTCCATGCAGACCATCTTGCGCGGCAGTTTTGGCAAAGCGAGCTTTTCTTTCAGCTCCTGAATGGGATACACAGTCCGGTTTGCCTTTCTCAGATGCGCCAGTTTTCGTTCCTCTACCTGGTTGAACGCGTTCATTTTCGCCATAGCGAGCAGTTTGCTCTTGTCCCCGCGCTGCGGGACGAAAAACCTGTTTCCCAGCCAGCCGTTCAACTCGTCCATATCCTCAGGTTCAAAAGGCACAAGGATCTCGTGGGGTAGATCCTCTTTTCCGGCGTAGTAAAGCTTCAAAAAGGCGGCCATGATCTGTTCCCTTTCCCTATCCTCAATGTTGTTGAGCGGATACTCCTCCCGGTTGACGACCATGCCGCCCATGATCTTAAGCACCACGCAGACTGCCAGCTTTTCTTCCTGATAGAATCCCAATACGTCAGTGTTCTTATTGTCTGGAGAATGCACCACATTCCGCTTCTGGATGCGCTCGATGGCAACGATCCTGTCTCTCAGGCGCGCTGCTTCCTCAAACTTCAGCGCTTCAGCCAGAGAATTCATCTCTGCGCGCAGTTCGTCCAGAAGTTCCTCATGCTTGCCCTCGAAAAAACTCATCTGGCGTTTCACGATGCGCGCGTAATCTGCCTGGGAGATAGCTCCGATGCAAGGTCCGGGGCACTTGCCGAGTTGGTGGTTGATGCAGGCGTTCTTGTAGCGGACTTTATCGGCGGGTATGATTCGCGAGCAGGTGCGGATGGGAAAGATCCATTCGAAATTGCGCATGGTCATGCGTAGCGATTTGGCATCCGTGAAGGGTCCGAAGAATTTCGAGCCGTCTTTCCGGAGGTCACGCGTCACCATGATCCGCGGGAAAGGTTCCTGG
>CAZKAA010000093.1:0-8849 GCA_964550575.1 uncultured Candidatus Cloacimonadota bacterium | reverse complement strand
AAAGAGGACGAGGTATTTGTCGGGGATGGAGATCTGCCCTGTGAGGCGGGCGCCCTTGGAGCCGATGGGGCCTTTGTGGACCTGAACCACGATCTCCTGTCCGGATTTGAGCAGGTTGCCGATCTGGGAGGAGTCCTTGGGGTTGAATTTTGGGCGCTGCTTCTCGTTTTCGTAGATATCGAGAAAATCCAGCACGATGTCCGAATAGTGCAAAAAGGCGGTACGTTCCAGCCCGATCTCGATGAACGCCGCCCCCATGCCGGGCAGGACGTCCTTGACGAAGCCTTTGTAGATGTTGCCGACGATGTTTTGCTTATCCTTCCGCTCCACAAAGAGTTCGACGAGGCGATTGTCCTCCAGCACAGCGACGCGCTTTTCCAGAGGGTGGACGTTGACGATGATCTCGGTGTTGAACTTGTCCTTTCTCATGACGGTATTCCTTTGCATAATAACTACCTATCGCGAGAAAGCTCAGTCCAGCTTGAAGGGGCAGAAATAGAGCCACTCTTTGGTCGCGAGGGTTTTCTCCAATTGCTTTTGCAGGCGCTCTTCCAGGCTGAGGCCGCGGCCGGCAAGCAATTCGGCGGACATCCGGAACAGGCCGGCGTCGCGCAGAACGTCGAAGAAAGTTACCTGGCGGGGAAAATGCTGCACGCTGTAGCTCTTGACCTTGGCAAGTTCGGCGGCTTTTTTGACCGCGAAATCGAGGCCACCGATCTCATCGACCAGGCCAACGGCTTTGGCGTCGGCGGCGCTGAACACTCTGCCTTCCGCGACTTCGCCGATCCTGTCCGGACCGATCTTGCGGGCATCCATCACGTGCTGCTTGAACTCGTTGTAGACTCCGGTGGAGTTGCGCTGCAGGGAATTCAGCAACTCCTGGTCGTAGGGTTCGAAGATGCTGCCGAAGCCGGCGAATTTGCCGTAGCTTAGGGTCTGGCTGTCCAGACCGATCTTGTCGCCCAGCTTGGTGGCTTCCGGCAGCGCCATGATCACGCCGATGGAACCGGTGATCGTGTAGGGGTCGGCGACGATGTAATCGCCGGCGCAGCTGATGTAATATCCGCCGGACGCGGCGACGCCCCCCATGGAGACGACGATCGGGATCTGCAGCTTGAGCAGTTTTTGGTAGATGATCTCGGATTCCGTGGCAGAGCCGCCGGGGCTGTTCACGCGGAGCACCACGGCTTTGACGCTCTTGTCGTCGCGGATGGCCTTGAGCATGCGCTCGACCTTGGCGGCGCTGATGCCGCTTTCGCCCAGATAGCCTTCGGTAGGCCCGATGCCGCCGTTCAGGTTGAGCACGGCGATTTTGCCGCCGGTTGCGAATTCGTCGCTGGAACTCTGATAGTCCTTCATCAGGACGCGCTTTTTCTCCGTGATGCCGTTTTCGGTCAGGAAGTCATCCCAGGTCGCGGTTTTGTCGATCAAGCCCCGCTTGAGGGCGTCCGTGGCGCGAATGACGAGGTCCGGGCGGTTCTCATAGACGTCCGTGACCTTGGCGGGATCTAACTTGCGGTATTTGGCGAGGTCAGCCCTGATCAGGTCGTACCTGCCTTTCAGGGCCTGGCGGAGATTCTCTTCCGTGCCGGGGCTCAGGGATGTCTGGGTGTAGGGTTCCGCGGCGCCCTTGAACTCGCCGGACTGCATAGTGTGCATCTTGATGCCGATTTTGTCCAGCAGTTCCTTGTAGAACAGGACATTGGCGGAAACCCCTTCCAGGATCAGCCCGCCGGAGGCGGTGGGGTCCATATAGACGCGATCCGCCATGGAGCAAAGCAGATAATCCTTTTGGGAAAGGATCACCCCGTGCGCTAAAACGGACTTCTTGCTGGCCTTGAATTCGTTGAGCGCGGCGGCGATCTCGTTCAGGCTGGCGTAGCTGACCATCGCCGCGGAAGGTTTGAGGACGATTCCCTTGATGCGGGAATCATTGGTGGCGCGGCGGATCTTGCGGCAGATCTCGTCCACGCTGGGCGTTCCCACGCCCCAGAAGCCTGTGGTGCGGATTTCGTTGTAGTCCGGCACTTCGCCGGCGATGTCCAGCACCAGCCAGGAATCGCTGGCAACGGAGGGAGCCTTGGGCCCCTTGAACATCAGATATCCTGCCAGAAACGCTCCGACCAGGATGAACAATACGACGCCGCAACCTAAGAATACTGCGGATTTGGTTTTCATGCTAAAACTCCTCTATAATCATGAACAACATGGTGATTGTTAAAAATTGTGGCGGAGATGCTGGGATTCGAACCCAGGGTACGCGTTTTGCACATACACACGATTTCCAATCGTGCTCCTTCAGCCAACTCGGACACATCTCCGCGTCTGGGTGTCGCCATGCTTTTCACACCCAGTATTCTGTCAAATACAAAATCAATGCTTGAAATGGCGGTATCCTGTAAAAATCATGGCCATGCCGAATTCGTCGGCGGCCTGGATAACATCGGGATCGGACTTTGACCCGCCGGGTTGAATGACCGCGCGGATGCCGTGCCTGTGAAGTTCGTCCAGCGAATCCCGATAGGGAAAGAAGCCGTCCGAGGCACATACCGCGGAACTAAGGCTGTGGCCGTATTTTTGGGCTTTCCAGATCGCAAGGTAAGTGGAGTCCACCCTGCTGGTCTGACCGCCGCCCAAGCCGAAAACCCTGTCCCTGCCAGTGAGGGCAATGGCGTTCGAACGCAGAAGTGATACGACTTTCCAGCCAAAAGCCAGGGCTTCGAGCTCGTCTGGAGAGGGAACCCGTTTGGTGACGACCTGCCAGAGCGAGGGATCCTCGGCAACCGCGTCCCACTCCTGCAGCAACGCGCCGCGCAGGAGCTTCTTGACTTCCCAGGGGCTGTCGCTTCGCGCCATGGCATCCGCGTCAAAGCGGATCAGGCGCCGATTTTTCTTCTTTTGCAAAAAAGGTATCACTCCCTCAGCGAAGGCGGGGGCGATGATGATCTCCGTGAACAGGCGGTTGATGGCTTCCGCGGTTGCCAGATCCAACTCGCGGTTGACGGCGACGATGCCTCCGAAGGGGGATTCCGGATCGGTGGCAAGTGCCAGATCGTAAGCGTCGCAAAGCTCTTCCGCGCAGGCGATCCCGCAAGGATTGCAGTGCTTGGTGATCACCGCGGCGGGACGCTCGAACAGACGCAGGGCGCGAAAGGAGGAATCGATGTCCAACAGGTTGTTGAAGGAGAGTTCCTTGCCGTGCAGAACCTCCCATCCGGACGCGCCGCTGAGATAGAAGCCGGCTTTCTGGTGGGGGTTTTCGCCATAGCGGAGCGGAGTTGCCAGGTTCAGACTGAGCCTGTACTCGAGGGGGACTTCCGCAGAAGCTTCGCTGACGGGCGCGAACCAGGACGCGATCAGCCTGTCATAATCCGAGACCAGCGCGAAAGCCTTGCCCGCCAGGTATCTGCGGAAGTCCAGCGGGATTTCGCCCTCTCCGCGCATATAATTCAGCACCGCCGGGTAGTCCGCCGGATCGGTCAGGGGTAGCACGTGGCGGTGGTTTTTGGCGGCGGCACGGATCAGGGTTGGACCGCCGATGTCGATGTTTTCGATGATCTCCGCTGCCGTTGCTCCCTGCCTGCGCATGGTTTCGGCAAAGGGATAAAGATTCACAGCGACCAGGTCGATGCGTTCGATGCCGTGTTCCGCGAGCGTTTGCAAGTGAGACGCCTGATCGCGGTCGGCAAGGATCGCCCCGTGGATCTTCGGATGCAGGGTCTTGACCCTTCCGTCCAGAATCTCGGGAAATCCCGTGACATCTGAAACTTCGACCACCGCGCGGCAGAAACCGCGCAAGTGCTTCGCCGTGCTGGACGTTGACAGAATCGTGAAGCCAAGGGTCTCCAGATCCCTGGCCAGCTCACCGCATCCTGTTTTGTCCCAGGCGGAAATCAGCGCGCAGCGTGTCATTGCTCTTCCTTGTTTGTGCCCGGAGAACCGAGGTCCGCGATTTGCTCTTCCCGCAGCACGCGCTCCAGCCGCTCTTTGAGTTTTGAGCCTTTGTAGAATTCCATGGTCAGCTTCACCATCTGTTCCCCGCCTTTCTCAACAATTGGCGCATCGTTCCTGTTTTCGATCGTGGAAACCAGCACAATGCCTCCCAGGATGATGATCCAGTTCACATAGATCCACAGCAGCAGGATGGGCAGCGCCGCCAGGACTCCGTACATCGCTTGGAAATTTGTCAGCTTCACGATGTAGAAATCGAATCCGCTCTTGACCAGAACCCAGACCACAGTCGTCCAAAACGCGCCGCGGATCAGGGCGGAGCGCCGGATCTTATTCGAGGGCAGCAGCATATAGAGGAAAAACAGCCCAAAGAACTGCATCAGAAAGGGCATCACCCAGCCCATCCATTTCAGATAGGGAAGCCGGAGCAGGCGGGTCACAAGCGGCAATGAGGTGCTGGAAAACAACACCACCATGATCAGCACGCCGAGGATGATCGTGCCCAAAAACCTGATCAGTTGGGTGAGCATGTCCAGCTTGTTTTCCAACGGAATGTTCAGAATGCGGTCGAAGGTTTTGCGGATCACGCTGAACAGCGAATATGACGAGAGGATCAGAATGACGAAGCTGAAGATGTTGAAGCCCGCCCTCCTCGCCAGCATGTCCTCGATCAGATCGTTCACCGCCAGCGCCGATGTGGGCATCAGATTGTTCGAGATAGTAACGAATATCTTTTCCTTGAGGTTCAAAAAAGGCAGTTCGGGAGCCAGCATCACGATAAGCACAATGAAGGGAACGAAACCCAAAATCGTCAGATAGGTGAGCGAACCGGCTTCCCTGCCCACGCTTTCGGCTCCAAAGCGCTTGCCGAAGCGCCGCGACAGGTCTCTGAGATCGCGCAGCCAGATCTTTCTCTGTTCAGGCTTGGTCAGATACGCGAACGCGCCAAGCAGGTCCTGCCCGGCTGTCGTTAGCGTCGTGCCGATCCATGCCAGCAGGCTCTTGCGACCTTTTTCCGCTGTTTCGCCTGGCATCTATTCCTCCCTCAAAGCTTCCACGGGATCAAGTTTGCTCGCCTGAACAGCGGGCATGACCCCAAAAACCAGCCCCACTCCCACGGAGACCGCCAACGCGGCCCAGATCATCTGCACCGAGGCGATAACCTGCAGTTGCAGATAGTTGCCAACCGCGTCCAGGATCGCGTAGCCGAGAATTATGCCCAAGACCCCGCCCAGCGAAGTTATAAGCACGGTTTGGACCATAAACTGGGTGAAGATGTCTCGCCTTCTTGCCCCGATCGCGAGGCGCACCCCGATCTCGCGGGTGCGCTCCTTGACCGATGCCAGCATGATGTTCATGATCACGATCCCTCCCACCAGTAGCGAGATCACCGCGATCAAAACGAAGATGGAGGAAAAGATAAGCGAGTTTTGCTTCATCTGCTCCATCTGCTCCTGGGCGGAGCTGACTTCAAACAAGCGCTTGCCCTGCTTGAGGTTGAGCACGATGTCTTCCACTTTCTGGCGCAGAGTCTTGGCGGTTTCCGGCGAGTCCGCAGTCAGGGATAGCGAACCGATGCGCTGGCCGGGGGAAAGTTTGCTGAGCATGGTCGAAAGCGGCACAAACGCCCGCTGGTTCATATATTCCAAGGCGTTGTCGCCAAAGGCGGAACCCCCGCCCTGGTTTTTCAGATACTTCATCTTCATCACGCCCACCACCAGCAAGCGTTGCCCGGCAAAGCTGACATACTGGCCCAGCGGATTGCGTGAGGCGAAAAGCTCGCGCCGGGTCGTCGTGCCCAGCACGACCACGTTGTTGTGGTTCTCGATATCCACCAGATTGACGAAGCGGCCTGACTCAACCTGCCAGTCCTCGACCTCCATCATATCAGGATAGCAACCGACCATGCTGCAGACAAATCCCTTTTCGCCGATCACCATTTCCTGCGGATCGAGGATCGATTGGGGGTTGAAGGCTGCGGCTTCCGGCACCAGTCTGCGAATCTGGTCAACTTCGCGCAGGGAAAAACTCGGATCGCCGCCCTTGCTGAAATCGTATGACCAGTTGCGCCGGACCTCGATCTTATTCAGTCCGCCCCGTTCGCTCATCCAATCCATGGTGGATTTGTTCATCCCGTTCACGATCGCCAGCACCACCATGATGCACATCACGCCCAGTATGATCCCAACGATCGTGACCACGCTGCGCACCTTGCGTGTGAGGATGTCCGAAAGACCCACCTGCAGGGATTCAGACAGCGAAATCGCCATCAGCCATCCTTCCGTCCATGATGCGGATGATGCGGTCGGAACGTTTTGCCACCGCCAGGTCGTGAGTCACGATGATCACAGTGTTGCCGCTCTGATGAAGTTTGCCGAAAATCTCCAGAATGTCGCCTCCGGCCTGGGAATCCAGGTTGCCCGTGGGCTCATCCGCCAGCAGGATCGCCGGATCGTTGACGATGGCGCGGGCGATCGCGACTCTCTGCCGCTGACCTCCGGATAGTTCCGTCGGCTTGTGCCGCAGCCTGTCGCTCAGCCCCACGCTGTCCAGGATCGTCTTTGCCTTTTCCGTCCTTTTGCGGGGGGACATTCCGGCGTACATCAAGGGAAGTTCCACGTTTTTCAGGATATTCAGATGCGGCAGCAGATTGAAAGATTGAAACACGAAACCGATCTTGCGATTGCGGATGGCAGCCAGTTCGCTTCGACCCATCTCGCTCACGCGGATTCCGTCCAGAAAATAGTCTCCTTCCGAGGGGCGGTCGAGGCATCCGATGATGTGCATCAGGGTGCTTTTTCCGCTGCCTGAGGGTCCCATGATGGAAACGAACTCCCCGGCATTCACGCTTAGATCCACTCCGTTCAAAGCCCGGACTTTGACCTTGCCCAGGTCGTAGTCCTTGATCAGGTTATGAGTGCTGATAATTTCTGCCATATTTTTCTACTCGTATAATCCATCTTTGGATTAGATGCCATTTTGTCAATAACAAAAGGCTCTCTTTCCAACTAAGTGGGTAGATAAGGACACATAACAGCATCACTGTTTTAATTTGTGTCTCCTTCTTAGCTCTTATTTGATTCCTTGGTCGCACCAAGGATAGAAACAGGAGCCATATAGGAAAACAATGAGTTTACACTATATGAGATAATTTTGGCTATTTTGACTACATTCGATCAGCTTGCCCACTCGATTTGAAAGAGAGCTTTACAAAAGACAACAGCGCCGGACACGAATATTAGAGGGTATTGGCGTGAATCGGATAGAAAGGCTTGGAGAAAGAGGTTACAAATACAAGGGATCAGTAGTGGGCAATGATCTGATAGAATCTTCTCGGATAGGCTTGGATCTCGTCTTCGAGCAAGCAACTGTTAGTACTCACAGTCGATCTGAGGCTGAACCCCTCTTCTGTGTCATCCGCAGACCATACTGTCCAGTACAAGATCGAAGGATCGTCATCCCAGATCAGCCGGAGGTCGCTGCCTTCGAGTTCCAGCATCACATTCCTCGGAGCATGGGGCGGGTTTGAGAAGCCCAGAGGGATAAATGTGAACTGATCGAGCACAACTTCCTGATAAGCCAGCGCGGGAGTGGTGAAATACCAGAGGTTGATATGCACCCGGGGTTGCTCCGGGCGGGGGATGTGAGGCCCGGTATAGGTCCAACTGGAAATCAGATTGGCCGGCGATTCGTCATCCGGGCCACCAAACCAGCTTCGAAACTCGACTCTGTCCGGCAGCCAGCGGAAAGCATGGCTGGCAAGCTGCTCCGCGCCAAACGCAGCGCCATAGCGATAGATGTTTCCCGCCCAGTCCCAAGGCTGCGCGACATACTGGCCTAAATCCGCTGATGGATTGCCCCAGCGACTGTATTCGATGTCAATCTCATTGTAGGGATTCCACCAAGAGCCGGGAGCAGTGCCGGATGGTCCGTATTGCCAGATGAACAGGCCCAGCACTGTATTATTATCGAGCGATTGCAAAGGGCCTTGAGTTGTGAAAATGTAGTCGCCATAACCCAAAGCTTCTTCCAACGTGACTTCCGAACTATGCCAGGAGCCTGCAACCTGCCGAAGGCCGACATGGAGGCGATCCTGGGCGTCCACCCACACATTTTGCTCCGAATCGCTGAAATAATTGGGGCCTGGGCCGTACCAGCCGGGACCCTTTACCCGCCAGGACCGGTTCGAGAACTCCAAAGTCCTTCCGCCGGGAAAGTCCAGCCACTGGGTAACGTCAATGGTGGGAAAAGAGGTGCTGAAACAGGTTATCTGATCATAAATCACTGACATGGAAGGATCGGACGCCGTCTGCAGCAAGCCTGCCAACACATGGATATAGGCGGTTCCAGTTGGTGCAGGTGTGCTGACGTGTTGGAAGTGAGCATATTCACCGGGCAGGGTGGCGGCGGTGGCTACGGTAAATGTGTCATAACCGATCAAAGCGCCAGCGGAGCTTCGCCACTCCAGATTGACAAGAGCAAAGCCGGCTCCCTGGAGGGGAGATGCGGATGGATTCAACACGTATCCAGCAAGCATCCAGCTTTGCCCCGGTCCGCCTTCCAGTGGCTGCCAAAATCCTGATACATTCAATTCTCCGTTGTTCTGAGAGTTCACTCTGGCTGCGCGGGATCCGTGCAATGCCTGGGTTGACGTTCCTGTGGCGCCGAACTGGTTCCAGCCGCCAAAATGGTTGCCGTCTGATCCGCTGATCTCAAAACTGGGGTTTGCCACTATACTCACCGCATTCAGAATTACCGGGAATAGCAATACGCCCAGTAAGAGCAAATGCATCAATCCTGTCTTTGTAATCATATCGGCAACCTCTGTTGGATCTTAATCAAAAAGACCTTTGCGTAATTGCTCCAAGCTGACACGACAAAGCAGAGATCGGAAAGTT
>CAZKAA010000092.1:0-8906 GCA_964550575.1 uncultured Candidatus Cloacimonadota bacterium | reverse complement strand
AGATAATGAGCGGTGACTGGAGTTCAGACGTGTGCTCTTCCGATCTGCAGATAATGATACCAGGCGAGGCTGTCCAGATAGTAAGGGTTTTCCGGATCAACCGCCACGGCGAGGCGGATCAGCCTTCCGGCTTCATTCATGTCCCCTTTGCTAATGAGCATGGAGTAGCCGAGGTCGTTGCAGAAACCGGGATTGTCTGGATAGATCGCGTGAGCCTCCAGCAACAGCGCGCGCCTTTGCTCTTCCTCGCCGCGCCGCAAATGGCGGGACATCAGAAACTCATAGTCTCCGGCAGAGAGCGTAACTCGTTTGCGCAGATAATCGGCGAGGCTTGCCCGTGCTTCGGTGAAATCGGCCCCGGCGCTGTCCTGCACCGCGGAAACAAGGGCCAGAAGATAACGCGCGGGCGGAGCGTCCGCAAGCCTTTGGCCGATCTGGGCGGCAAACGCGGCATAAGCGTTGGGGTCTCTGATGCTCCAGTCCTCCGTCAGGCCGCCGTTCACGGCATAGTTGTAGTAGGCGAGGATATCGTTGTAATAGCGGGTTTCCTCCAGCTTGGCAAGATTTCCGTCCAGGGCATCGTACTCCCCCCGCAGGATCGAATGAGCGATGAGCAGCGCCTGCAGCGGCTGGCTGTCCGGGCTGGGCGCGGAGACTTCGGCAACTATGTCTTCGATCTGGCTTAAAACATCGTCGCGCCCGGCAAGCAAGGCTTCCAGGGCAAGGGCTTGCAGCAGGGCAAGGTCTTTGGTGGCAATGAATGCTGGCGCGACCGCAAGCAGCACGCTGTCGCCCGGGGCGGAGAGAGCTTCGTCAGCCAGGCTCTGAAAGCCCGCCAGATCGTGCGGGTACTCAA
Source organism: uncultured Candidatus Cloacimonadota bacterium (assembly GCA_964550575.1). Taxonomy (GTDB): domain Bacteria; phylum Cloacimonadota; class Cloacimonadia; order Cloacimonadales; family Cloacimonadaceae; genus Syntrophosphaera. The sequence goes on along the minus strand of CAZKAA010000092.1, from coordinate 8,050 downwards.
GTTCCGAGACATACTCCGATGCGAGGGCGAGGTCCTGGTTTCGCACAATGTAGCCCGCGAGCGAGGCTCGGTTCTGTTCGCTGGGATCAAGCACCCAAAGCCGCAGCAGGGCTTGCTTTTCCTTTTCCCGGTCGAAATAAGAGAAGATACGAGCCAGCAACTGCAGGGTTTGGGGAGTATTCTGCGCCTTTTGCAGAGAGGAATTGAGCAGTTCCCGGTCATCGCGGTTGTAATACTTCAGTTCGAATAGGAAGCGCTGCAGGTCTGCCTGGGCGCTTGGATAGAGGCGCTGAATGGATTTGATGGTGTTCCGCAGGCTGGTTGTGTCCGCCAAAGCGTCGTAGTAATGGTAATTTGAGTAGAGGACTTCTTCGTCAGTTCCGAGCATGGGGAGGTAGAGATCGAGGAGCCCGTCCACGCGCTCCCTGCCTGTTTCGCCGGAGAGGAACAGCTTGTGGGCATTGAGCAGCAGCCTTTTTCTGAGCTGATAGCTGCCCAGATCGTACTCGATTGCTTTGCCCAGGAGCAGATCGGCAAGCTGGAGATCGCCCTGAGCGGCGACATAGCTTCCGCTCAGAAAGTAGTAGATGGATGAATAGTTGGGGTTGGATAAATCTCGCGGCGCGGCATCCTCCGGCATGCGTCTGTTGCCGGCGCAGGCAGCCAGCAGGCAGCAGGCCAGTCCCGCCGCCGCCCAAAGCAAGGATCTGCGGATCACCTGATGACGATCGACTCGGCGATCATACCCAGTTCCAGCAAGGACTCAAGCTTGCCGCCGGAGGGATGGTGGACCCAGGTGTCGATCACGAAGGCGCGCTTGCCGGGTCCGTGCCAGAAAGCATAGGTCTGAAACGCTCCCCCCACGCCGCCGGGGATCGTCTCATTCTTCCAGCCGCCATACATGCGCAAGCCCTGGTAGCCGGCGATCGTAGCCGCTTCGGTCATGGGTTCCCCCACGGTTTCTTCGCCTTCAAGATACTTTTTGGCAAGCTTGTCCCGCGTTTGGAGCAGCCAATCGGGAGTGATGGCATCGCTTTGCATCGCTTCGCTGTAGATGGCGATGTAGCGTTTTGCTTTGTTCTCGGGGCCGAAGTTGAAAGATATGTATGAACCCTGGGGGTCGTTCCGGTCGAGTTCGTAAAACTCGGGCATTTGGATGGTGAAGGGCCATCCCTTGAACGTGGAAAGCGGTTTGACCTGCTGCTGGTAGATCTGGTAGGCAAGCCGCTTCCTGTAGCGGTCGAGCAGGGTTTCGAAAATCTGGTCCTTGCGGCTTTCCACCAGGTTCGCCAGGCTGTCTCGGTTGGCTGCCAGCAGATAGAGGATGATCTGGTCGCGGGAATTGAGGTTGTTGTTCACGAAGAATTCGCCGCCGGAGCTCTTTGCCCGCTGGACGAGATCCGGGCCGAGGCTTCCCCGGATGTATGCAGAAACGGCATCCGGGCTGTCCAGGGTGCCGCAGAGGATCAGATTGCGATATTTCAGGAAGTTGCTCAGTTCTTCCGGGTCTTTGCCGGAGGAGATTAAGAAGTAGGGCTCGTCATAGATCAGCTTCATTTCGCGGGTCACGGAGGAATCGATCACAGCCACCGTTTCGCCCATGTTCGGCAGGCCCATGAACAGATAGACCTCGTTCTCGCCGCCTTGGGCGAGGGGCTTTGAGCTGTCGATGAGTTCGCTGTAGCGGTCATATTTGTTGCTTTGCTCACATCCGGAAAGGATCAGAAGTCCCACCAGGAGCATCAGAAAAACCATGCTTTTCATAATACCTCGTCGCTCAAGCCTTGAGCTTGGGTTTCAGATAGTTGTATCCGCTGTAAAGGGTCAGAATGGTGACCACTGCGAACCAGGCCTGCGCCGCCGCCACGATTCCAGCCGGAACTGGCGAAAGCCATGCCCAGCATGCCAGGCAGGCGATGATCCCGATCATCTGGGCGACGGTTTTTATCTTGCCAAGCCTGTCTGCGGGCAGGACAATCCCACGCTTGAGATAAACCTCACGCAAGATGGTGATGACCAGTTCCCGCAGGAAAATCAGGATGATGAAGGGCAGCCACAGCCGAAAAGGCTCCAGCCATGTGAGCGCTGCCAGGGCGGAAAGCACCAGGAGCTTGTCTGCCAAAGGATCGGCGATCTTCCCGAAGTTGCTTATCACGTTCCATTTGCGGGCGAGATATCCGTCCAGAAAGTCTGTGAAGGAGGCAAGCGCGAATACCAGCAGCGCCCACGCCGCGGGACGGGGTTCTCCGTGGCCGAAGATCAGCCACAGGAAGAGAGGGATCATCAGGACGCGCAATAGCGTCAGGGCGTTAGGAATCCAGCGCATCGGATTGGGGAGGCACCGCCACGGTGATCATCGGATTGTTGGGATTGGGGTTGTTGACGCCCATTCCGTCAAGAAACAGGGCGACCAGGGATGCGGAAAGCAGGGTGCCAAACTGAATCAGGAAGAAGATCCAATCCACATAAGGATGCAACGATTTGAGCACGACAAGCAGTTGGTAAACAAGGATGCTTGCCACGACGGGAACCACGAGCAGCAAAGCGCTTTGCCATTTGCGGGATTCGTTTTGGCGGATGTTTTCGATGATGGACTCCCGGCTGCCGCCTGTCTTGCCTTCCTGATATGTCAGCAGGAACATGCGGGCAAAAACGAAGAGCATGAAGACCAGGATCGCGGAAAAGATGGTTGTCGCGCCCCAGCGCTGCCTGAGATAGCCAAGCTCTTTTTGGACGAGGCTCCAGGCCGGCGCTTGCAGTTCGATGTCCGCAGGCGGGACCTGAGCCTGCTTGAGCAGTTCCTCGACGCGGTCGCGAGCCTTGAAGGACGATGGCTCGGGCTTGAAAGTCAGGGTCATGATCGAGGGCAGGGCATAGCTTTCAAGGGTCGTGGGCTCGATGTCCAGCTTGTATTCCCTGACCAGATCGAGTGCGGCGGTTTTACCGCTTTCCAGAGCCAGGGAGTCGATTTCCGGGACTTTGGCGAGAAGCTCGCGGGAAAGCGAAGTCAGCTTTGCCTCATCCTCGGAATAGACGAAGACCTGCAGCTCGGAAAGCTGCTTCAGCCTGAACTGGCGGTTGTCCTCATATTGATAGTGGATATATGTCCACGCCAGCAGCGTGGCGGTTATCAACAGCAGAATGATCGCGAATCTGGCATTCATGCGAAAGTTCCTTTATGCCTGACATGGCAGACAACATGGTTTTGAAGACCAGTGGCGGGGAGCAGGGAGATTATGTCAAGCAAAGACTTTTCCGCCCCGCGGCGAATGTCTTCCGAGCGCTCAGAGGGATATAGCAGCAGCGCAGTGCCATTGGGGGATAGGTTCCGCCATACGCAACCCAGAACATCGGCCAGGGAGCATAAGAGCTCAACGCGGCTTATGCTCTTTGACTGGTGTGGGCTGAGCAGACCGGAACCTGGCTTCTGCCAGGGCGGATTGGCCACGATGAGGTCGAAAGGCTCTTCCGCGGCGTATGCCTTCAGGTCGTTGCACAGCCAGTCGATCTGCGTCCCGCATTCGTCGGAGTTGCGATGTGCCATTTCCACAAGATGATCTTGGATTTCAAGCCCTGTTACCCGCCAATCCGGACGCTGCAGGGCAAGCATGATCGCCACGATGCCGCAGCCGCTTCCCAAATCCAACACGCGAGAACCTCCATCGAGGGCAAGGTCTAATGCTGCTTTCTGCAGGGCGAATGAAGCCTGGCTGACTGCCTGGGCTTGGGAATCCTGCCAGATACAGCAGTTGCCCAGACCCAGTTCAACGCGCCTGAAGCTTCTCAGTCAGCCAACTCCAGCATTCTCTCCAAAGACCTCAGCGCGCGGGCGGCGATCTCTGGAGGAACAGATATGTGATGCTGTTCCAGGGTCAATGCGTCCAGAACGTTTATCAGGCCTGTTTTGCGCATGTTCATGCACTTGGCTCGTGAATTCAGGGGAACGATCTCTTTTTCGGGATACTGGTGCCTGAGCATTTCAGTGAAAGCAGCGTCCGTGGCGATTATCAGCTTGTCATGCTCGCGGGCATAACGCTGTATTCCACTGGTGGAAAGAACGTGATCTGCCACAGAAACAACATCCTCGTCGCACTCAGGATGGGCAAGCAAAGTATAACCGGGATACTTATGCCGGATATGCTGAAGCTGCTTGTGGGTGAAACCCCAATGATGCACAGGGCAGAATCCGTTCCAGACTATGACTTCCCTGCCGCTCTGCTTGGCTGCCCAGGTGCCCAGATGCTGGTCTGGGACAAAAAGGATGGGCTTGTCGCCAGGCAAGGAGCGCAGGACCTTGGCAGCGTTGGACGAGGTGCAGCAGACGTCGCTTTCCGCCTTGACTTCAACTGAGGAATTGACATAGCATATTACCGGCGAGCCGGGATGCTTGGATTTGAACTCCCTCAACTGGTCCGCTGTGATCATATCCGCCATGGGGCATCCGGCGTCCAGCACGGGCAGCAGGACCTTGGTTCCCGGATTGAGGATGGCAGCAGTTTCCGCCATGAACCGGACCCCGCAGAAAACTATAATATCCGCCTTGGCTTTCTTGGCAATGATAGAAAGTTCCAGCGAGTCTCCCCTGTGGTCGGCGATCTCCTGCACGGGAATAGCCTGATAGTTATGCGCCAGAATCAGCGCGTTTTTCTCCTTGCGGAGCATATTGATGCGTTCGATAGTATTCATTCTTCTTCCAGCCCGATCAGATCCCAGTGTGTCCAAACCCTCCCTCTGAACGGAGACTGGGCTCCAGTTCACAGCTGTTTTCGAAATCTGCCTCGCAGACGGGACAGATCACCAATTGGGCAATTCTCATCCCGGGATGTATGGCGACCGCTTCTCCGGAGGCGTTGTGAAGAATAACTTTGACCTCACCGCGGTAATCCGCGTCGATAGTTCCCGGGCTGTTCAGCACACCGAGCCCCAGATTCAATGCCAAGCCGCTGCGGGGGCGAACCTGTCCCTCAAACCCGGGGGGAATCTCCACCGAAATCCCGGTGGGAACGGCGCATCTGTCGCCAGGTTCCAGAATCTCTGAATTCTTGAGGTCTGCGCTCAGATCCCAGCCGGAACTTTGCGCGGTCATGCGCTTTGGCGGAACCGCGCTTGGGCTGAGCAGTTTGTATTTAATGATCATGATTTTCGGGTTAAGAGATAATCTGCCACAATATCCAGCAGCATCGCTTTCTCCCCGAGCGGGGCGATGCTTTCCCTGGCTTGCGCGATCAGTTCCTGCGCCTTGCGTTTTGACTCCGCCAGTCCATACACGGAGGGATAAGTCGCTTTCTGGACGTGTTCGTCCTTCCCCACGGTTTTTCCCATCTCATCCGGATCGCCTTCGATATCCAGCAGGTCGTCCGTGATCTGAAAAGCAAGACCGACCTTTGCCCCATACTCTTCCAGTGCTTTCAGCTCGTTTTCCGGAGCGCCGCCGGCTATCGCGCCGAAGCGCAGGCAGAGCTTGATCAACTTGGCGGTTTTATTCTCGTGGATGTAGTTAATTGTATCTTTATCGACTTTCTTTCCTTCGGATTCGATGTCAACCATCTGTCCGGCGATCAGGCCGCGAACGCCGCATTCTTCGGCCAGCTCGCGCACAAACATCATCCGGTGCTCCGGCTTGATCTCCGCGAAGGTGATCAGTTCAAAAGCCCCGATCAGCAAAGCGTCTCCCGCCAGCAGGGCTTCCCCTTCGCCGAATAGCGCGTGGCAGGATTTCTTGCCGCGACGGTATTCGTCGTTGTCGATATCCGGCATGTCGTCGTGGATGAGGGAAAAGGTATGCAGCATCTCGATCGCGGCGGCGACGGGAGTGATCGGCTCAACGTCTTCCTGATACATCTGGAAGGCGCACATGGTCAGATAGGGGCGAAGTCTCTTCCCCCCGGCAAACACGCTGTAGCGCAATGCCTTGTGTATGTTCTTAGGATATTCGTCCTTACGGGGCAGAAAGCGGTCCAGGATGATGTTCACATGCTCCTGTTTCTCTTTGAGGTCTTTCTTGAGCAATACCTTTCTATCCATTGTCGTCCTCTTTGCCTGAGTATTCCTTGATCCGTTCGTTGAGCGCGTTGATCTTCAGTTCGGCAGCCTCCAGATCCTTCTGGCACTGGTGAAGATAGCGGATGCCCTCTTCATACATGGCGATCAGCTCGTCCAGACTCAGAGAGGTGGATGACATCTGCTCCACAATGCCTTCCAAGGCCTTGAGGGCGTTCTCAAAACTCATTTGAGTGTTGTCCGGGGACTCATTCATGCTTGTTCTCCAAAAATGCGTACATTTTGCCGCCCTTTATAAAATATGGGATTAAAATTGTCAATCCTTATTTTGTCAGAATTGCCAAAACGAGGCCCGACAGGAGCTTGATCCGTGCCTCGCCGGTCAGCACGCGGTTGCTCATCCCGCGGGGCCTGAGCCTTGATAGCACCACGTTCTCCAGCGGATATTCCAAGCCTTCGGAGCCGGAGAACTTCGCCTCGTCCGTCCAAGCCAGCAATGACAGCAGGCAGCCTTCCCAAGCCCCCAGATCGGTTTCGCTGTTGAGGAAAAAAAGCAACTGCACTTCCGATTCAATCCTGCTTCGCGCTCCCTTGCTGTGGATAAACGCCAGATTCTGCAGCAGCGCGCAGCTGTGGTCAAACCTGCCTTCCAGGCCGTTGCAGATAACTATCTCGCCCACATTTCCCTCAAGGCACCACAGCACCGCCAGTTCGCTGTCCGTTTCGTTCTTCGCGGCGGGATGCCTGAGCACGGGCACGCCCCGATAGCGTTCGACCAGTTCCCCTGACGCGGTATCCATGTCCCCGATGATCACGTCCGGAATCAACCCCAACGCCGCCATCCGCTCCAGTCCCCCGTCCGCCGCGACCAGCAGGTCCCTGCCGGGATCAATTGACGAGTAGGACGAGAAAATCTCCTTCGGGCTTGTTGTGGTGAAGATCCAGGCTCTTTCCGCCGACCTTGGTATCATCGCAGGGTGAGTTCCGGAGCGTCGATCCGGTTCAGGAAGCTGCTCGGGTTGAGCGACACTCCGTCCCGGTAAACGCCGTAGTGCAGGTGCGGACCCGTGGACATGCCGGTGCTGCCGACCTGTCCGATGATCTGACCTTTGTGCACCGCCTCGCCTGGCCTGACCCGGAAGCCGGAGAGATGCCCGTATAGCGTCGCGTAGCCCTTAGCGTGGGCGATGGTGACCACTTTCCCGAATCCGTTCTGATACTCGGCTTTGGTCACGATCCCGTCCGCCGTGGCATAGACCGGGGTTCCGGTCCGGTTGGCGATGTCCAGCCCGGCATGCATTTCAACTTCGCCGGTGATGGGATGCACACGGGTGCCCCATCCGTCCGTGAAGCGCCCAAAGGTCGGATAGATCGCGGGAATGCCGTCGCCTTGCGCCACAAAGCCATCCGGCAGGTTCAGAGGCCCTCCGGATAACGGCTCTGCCAGTCCCAGCCGCATCTTCAATTCGCCCAGCTCCATGTCGATCTCCGTGAGTTTGGTGACCAGTCCGGGATTGACGCGCAGCTTATCGATGGGATTGGGCTCGCCTCCGCTAAAATAGGGGAACACCCCTTCCAAGGTGTCCGGATAGGCAGGATTCTTGTCCAGCACTGATTTAAGGGAATCCAGTTCCAAGGCGTAGCGGTCGAGCCGTTCCCGCAGGAAGCCGTTTTCCAGTTCAAGCTTCTTCAGCCGGGGCCCGTCCGCCTTTTCCGGAGTGCTGATCAACGATACCGCCAGCCAAGCCAGCGCCGCGATCAACAGCCCGCCGGCGATCACCAGCAGCCAGGGATGCAGCGTGAGGCTGTGCTTGCTGCCCATGTTGTCCAGAATCAGCCTGATCCTCCGGTCGGGATAGGTCTCCGGATAGAGTTCGCGCAAGCGCTCTTCTTCTTTCATCTCTATGTAAGCCAATTCCTTGTTATCATTAATTTTGCTTGCTATGATGCAATTTACGGCCCAGTTCGGAGATTATTCCAAGTCATAGACCCGGGCAAAAAAAATGGCATCCCGTAGGGGAATCGAACCCCTGTTGCGTGACTGAGAATC
>CAZKAA010000091.1:0-8989 GCA_964550575.1 uncultured Candidatus Cloacimonadota bacterium | reverse complement strand
AGATAATGAGCGGTGACTGGAGTTCAGACGTGTGCTCTTCCGATCTGGCGGCACAAGATAAAGCGCGGCAGAAGTTGAGATGCTTCCCAGACCAGACAACAAGCATCAGCCGGTAAATCCCATCCGGGAGGGCCGGAAAACAACTGATTGCTTGACAAGTGATGCCTGCCAAAAAACTTGACCCTGAGAAAAAACAGTATTTTGAACAAAGAATGTGCGAAAGTGGCGGAATTGGCAGACGCGCTGGACTTAGGATCCAGTAGGTTCATCCTGTAGGGGTTCAAATCCCCTCTTTCGCACCACATTATGCAGGAGATAAAGTGCAAGTAGAATTCAAAGAGATCAACGCGACAAGCAAAGAGATCGACCTGACAGTGGAAACTGAGCGGGTTGAAGCAGCATATCTGAAGTATCTGGTCAAAGCGGCAAAGGGACTGGAAGTTCCCGGATTCCGCAAAGGCAAAGCCCCTCTGGGCATGGTGGAAAAACTCCACAGCGAAAGGATCAAGGACTATTTTGAGAAGGATTTCGTGGATGAGGTTTTCACAGAAGCCGCACGCGAGCACGACATCCATTTCCTCTTATATCCGGAAGTCAAAGAGATCAACTGGGAACGCGGCTCCGAGATGAAGATCAAGTTCGAGATCGAGCACGAGCCCACGGTCAACATCACTCAGACCGAGAACCTCGAAGTCCCCTACCGGCCGATACTTCTGGAAGACGAAGTGCAGCGCTTCATCGTTGATCTGACCAAGGAGCATACCACAATCATGGATGTCGATGCAGCGGAAAGCAACGACCAGGTGCACGTTGACCTGAGCATTGAACATGACGGCCACAGCCACCAGTTTCAGGTCACCATGTATGCCGGCGACGAGTTTCCTCAGAGATCGCTCGCTGAACTCATCGGCGCAAAAACGGGAGATAAGGTCAACGCGAACCTCAGCGGCAAGCAGATCAAGCTTCTGACTCGCGAAAGCAGCCTGCATCTCGAAAACGAGGAAACCTATCCCTGCGTTTTGGAAGTCTCACACATCGAGCGTTTCGTGGTTCCCGCCATTGACGATGAATTCGCCAAGGACATGGAATTCGCCGACGAAGCGGAGATGAGGTCCAAGATCGCGGACGACCTCCGCCTGAAAGTTGAACACCGCAACATCGAGGGCGAACACGGGGCGATCCTTGCCAAACTCTTTATGGACAACAAGTTTCCCCTGCCACCCAAAACCACCAGATATATCCTCGATGAGGAAGTGCAGAAAGTAGACCCCAAACTCCGGGAGATTATGTTCCAATACTTCATGCAACAGATCATGCAGGAAATGACCGGAGTCTATATCCTGAAATCCCTCCGCGGCAAGATCAAGATCGATGTGACGGAGGAAATGACTGACCAGTACATTGAGCACCGGGCAATCCTGGAAGACAAGACCGCGTTTGCCTGGAGAGAGGAGAACAAGGAGCGGATCGCCGATGAAGATTTTTCGGAAGCGGTCGCGAACTACATGATCCTGCGCCAGATCGCCGCAACCAGCACGTTCGTTGAACCGCCGGCCGAGGAACAAGCGGAGGAGAGCACTGAAGCAAACGGAGAGGAAGCATGAGCTACATCCCAATCGTGATCGAACAAGTTGGCCGCACAGAACGCGCCTACGACATTTATTCCCGGCTGCTGAAAGACCGCATAGTCTTCGTCAGCGGAGTGATCGAGGACAATCTGGCAAACTCCATTGTGGCGCAGTTACTCCATCTGGAAGGCGAAGACCCCGAACGCGACATCTATATGTATATCAACAGCCCCGGCGGGATCATCTCCTCCGGTCTGGCGATCTATGATACGATGCAGTATATCAAGCCAAACGTCAGCACCATCTGCATCGGTCAGGCTGCCAGCATGGCGGCGCTTCTGCTCGCGGCAGGGCATCCCGGAAAGAGAACCGCCCTTCCCAACAGCCGGATCATGATCCATCAGCCGCTGGGCGGCGCCCAAGGCCAGGCCAGCGACATAGAGATCCAGGCAAGGGAAATCCTCTACCTGCGCGAACGCATGAATGACATCCTGCACAAGCATACAGGGCAGGATCTCAAAAAACTTGTTGAGGACACCGACCGCAACTTCTACATGGACGCGATGCAAGCCAAGGAATATGGCATCATCGACGAAATGATAACCCACCGGAAATAACTTGACGGGAATCTTAAACCCAACCGCTATGAACTTGAACTTCCACACGAAGCATCAGACAAGGAGGATCGCTTGGATAAATACAAAAATCTGAGCTGCTCATTCTGCGGCAGAAATGAAGTCGAAGTAAAAACCCTGATCCGGGGCATCGCCGGCAACATCTGTGATGAGTGCATCGCCATGTGCCATAACATCATAGAATCCAGCGCGCCTGAACCGGAGACGGAGCAGTTCGATCTGCCGATTCCAAGCAAGATCAAAGCCTACCTGGATGATTACATTATCGGCCAAGACAAAGCCAAAATGGTTATCTCGGTGGCTGTATACAACCATTACAAAAGGATTTTCCGCTATCCTCAGGACAGCAAGACCACACTCGACAAGAGCAATATCCTCATGATCGGCCCCACAGGCAGCGGCAAAACCCTGATCGCGCAAACGCTGGCAACCTTTTTGCAGGTTCCTTTCGCGATCTCAGACGCCACCACCCTCACCGAAGCCGGATATGTCGGCGAGGACGTGGAAAACATCCTCGTGCGCTTGCTCCAGGCAGCGGATTATGACGTTGTGAAAGCGGAGCGGGGCATCGTCTATATCGACGAGATCGACAAGATCAGCCGGAAATCCGAGACGCCATCGATCACCCGGGATGTTTCCGGAGAAGGAGTCCAGCAGGCTTTGCTGAAAATCCTCGAAGGGACCAAAGTGAACGTGCCCCCGAAGGGCGGACGCAAGCACCCCCAGCAGGACTTCATCGAGATGGACACCAGGAACATCCTCTTTATCGCCGGAGGAGCGTTCTTCGGCCTGGAAAAGATCATCAAAGAGCGGATAGACAAAAAGGCGATCGGGTTTGACGTGAAGCTTGGCGTGAGCATAGATGAAACAAACATTTTTGAGCAGACTGCCTCGCACGACTTGCTCAAGTATGGGCTCATCCCCGAATTGATCGGCCGCATGCCAGTTCTCTGCACGCTCCACGAATTGGATGAGAGCGCCTTGGTGGACATTCTGACCAAGCCCACGAACGCCATCTGCAAGCAGTATCAGAAATACTTCGAAATGGACGGCGTGGAACTGGTATTCGGCGAAGACGCCCTGCGCGACATCGCCAATATCGCCATCAAGCAGCAAACTGGCGCCAGAGGGCTCCGCTCGATCATGGAGAAATTCATGCTCCGGATCATGTATGACATTCCGGAGATGCCAAATGTAAAATCCTGCAGGATAACGCCGGACGTCGTGAAAGGCGTTGCCGAACCGGACTATGGGTTCGCGGAAGCGCAACCCGCGCGCCGCAGGTCGGCCGGAAGCGGTAACTGAATGAGACATGCGCTGTTGGCCTTGCTTGCTGCCCTGGCAATCATGGTTTCCGCCTGCGATACCGACGGCGAACTGCGCATCCGCAACCGTACGGCGGCTGAGATTTACATCAGCGTGGACGACGCTGCCCCGCACACCATACCCTCGTGGGCGAACTGGTCGAAGTATTATCCCAAAGACGAAACCGCCACGATCACCTATTCTGGGAACTATGTCTTTGCCAACACGATCACCCGCGAAGTTCGCCAGAACCTTGTGACCACAGTCGATATCGAGCCGGACGGAGGCGCTTTCAGCCTGCGTAACGACGGCAGCCAGGCTCTGACCGAAGTCTACATCTCCCCAACCGGCGAACCGAACTGGGGCGACAACGACCTAAGCAACAACCTTGCCCCGGGTGACAGCACCCTTTGGACTGTAACGGAGGGATCTTGGGACTTGCGGGTCGTTGCCAGCAACCTGACCACATATTTCAAATACAACCAGCCAATTGTTAAGAACTCCACCACCTACCTTGATCTCTCGGATTTCGATTCCAAGGAATCCCGCAGGCAGGAGTCGATGCTGAACAACCGCAATTCCCAGCGTAGAACAGAACAACAGAGGTAAGCATGACAGCAGACACCACGAACGCCAGGCGCGAAAAGCTGGCCGCCTTGCTTGAAGACGGCGACAGTGTGATCATCTTCGCCAACTCCCAAGCTAATCTGGAAAAATTCAACCAGGATAAGAACTTCCTCTATTTCACCGGTTTGAACCATCCGGAACTGATCTACACGGCATTTAAGCTGGGAGGCAGATTCATCGATATTCTCTTCATCCAGCGCGGAGATCCGGAAAGGGAAGTATGGGAAGGCAAGAAACTCGGCGCGGACAAAGCTTCACTTCAAAGCGGCATCCAGAAAGTCAAATACCTGGATGAGTTCTATCCTGTACTCTCAGGATACTGTCCCCTGCTGAAAAGGATCTTCTCAAATCTGGGAATTGCCGCGCTGAACAAGCCGCCGACATATCCCATGTTCATGCTTGAACCTGTCAGGGCGAAGCATCCCCGGATCGAGATCAGGCAGATGGACGACCTTGTCGCCCCCCTGCGCAAGATAAAGGACTCTTGGGAGATAAAGCAGCTTCAGAAAGCGATCGACGTCACCGGCATGGGCATCCTCGACATCTGGAACAATGCCAACGCCGGAATGATGGAATATGAGCTTGAAGCGACCCTTTTTTATCGGATGCAGGTCAACGGACTGCCCCGCTGGGGTTTCGCGCCGATCATCGCTACAGGGCTTAACGCAGCGACGCTCCACTATGAAAAGAACGAATGCAAGCTGGGAAGCAATGACCTGGTGCTGCTCGACGTGGGAGCTTCCTGCAACGGTTACAGCGCCGATATTACCCGCTGCTTCCCGGTCAACGGCAAATTCAGCAAGCGTCAGGCGCAGATCTATAGTCTGGTGCTTGAAGTCCAAAAGAAAGTGATTGGCATGATCAAACCCGGCATAAAGCTGTCAGAGCTCAATAAAGCCACTGCCGATTTGCTCACGCAAGGAATGCTGAAGATAAAGCTCATCGCCAAACCTGAGGACTATATCAAATATTACATGCACAGCGTAAGCCATTTTTTGGGCATGGACACGCACGATCTTGGAGGCCGCGAGGCTGTATTGGAAGCCGGCAACGTCATCACTGTCGAACCCGGCATTTACATCCCGGAAGAAAAACTTGGCGTACGCATCGAAGATGATGTCCTGGTTACCAAAAAAGGGCATGAGGTCATGTCCAAATCGATTCCCAAAGAGATCCGCGATATCGAAGCAATCCGCATGAAAGCGTTGCAAAAATGAACAGAAAAGCGATCTATCCCGGAACCTTCGATCCCATCACGCTCGGCCACATCAATATCCTGGAAAAGGCATCAAAGCTTTTTGACCACGTGACCCTCGCGGTTGCAGCTTACACGGGCAAGCAGAGCTTTTTTTCGCTTGAAGAGCGCTACGATCTTTGCGTCGAATCGACCAAGCATCTGGCAAACGTTGATGTCATCTCATTCGAAGGTCTCTCGGTGGAGTTCGCCCGCCAGCAGGGATGCGAAGTCATGATCCGTGGTTTGAGGGCGGTTTCCGATTTTGAATACGAGTTGTCGCTTGCTCTGACGAACACCAAACTGGATTCCGGCATCGAGACCATCTTCCTGGTCCCGAGCCTGCGCTACATGTATCTTTCCTCCTCAATGATCCGCCAATTGGCAGAGCTTGGCGGAGAACTGAAAGATTTCGTTCCCGCCTGCGTCCGCGACGCTCTCGCCGCCAGATACAAGGTTTGACACATGGCGAAGAAAGCGGCAGAACCCAAAGAGATAACCCAGATTTCCGAACGCAGCCTGCCCACGGACGTTAATGCCGAAGCGGCCGTGATCTCCGCCATGCTGATCGATTCCGGGATCGTCAGCAAGGGCATCGAGATGATCAAGGAAGAGTATCTGTCCCGGACCGCGAACAAGCTGATCTTCCGCACCGTCTGCGAGCTCTTCAACGAAGGGGTGGAGACCGATCCCGTCACTCTGGCGGATCGCATGAACCGCAACAAAACGCTGGAAAAAGCCGGCGGAATCCCCTATATCAACGAGATCGCGGACTTCGTCGTCTCCAGCGCGAACTTTGACTACCACCTCAACATCGTGGTGGAAAAGGCCCTTCTGCGCCACCTCATCCTCGCCTGCAACGGCATCATTGAATCCTGCTACAGCTCTCCGAAACCCGTCAAGACCATCGTGGACGAAGCAGAGCAGCAGATCTTCTCGATCGCCGAATTGCCCCAGCATCAGGGATTCCAGAAAATTGACGCCCTGAGCGCGGAGGTGATCCACACCATAGATATGATCGCCTCAACCAAGATTCCGGTGATCGGAGTCCCCAGCGGATACGGCGACCTCGATAAGCTGACCGGCGGATTCCGCCCCGGCCAGTTCATCATCATCGCCGCCCGTCCCGCTATGGGAAAGACATCGCTCGCCCTCAACATCGCCGCCCACGCCGCGGTCGATCTGGGCAAGAAAGTAGCCATCTTCACCATGGAGATGGCTGCCGACGAAGTCATCATGCGCATGTTCAGCAGCGCCGCGGAAGTCAATATGGATTCAATGCTCAAGGGTTACGGCATGAACGAGGAGAAACTTACCCGCATCATGCAGGCGGGGGAAGTTTTTTCCTCAAAGCAGATCTTCATCGACGAATCGGGAACGAACACCCCTCTGGAAATCCGCGCCAAGACCCGCCGCCTGGCAGCTGAGGTTAATGGCCTGGATCTGATCATTATCGACTACCTTCAGCTGATGACTCTCCCCCGCGACCGCGACAACCGCCAGCAAGAGATCGCAGAGATCTCCCGCGCGCTCAAAATCCTTGCCAAAGACATGAAGATTCCCGTCGTCGCTCTTTCACAACTTAACCGCATGCTGGAAACCAGAGAGGACAAGCGCCCCCGCCTCGCCGATCTGCGCGAATCCGGAGCCATCGAGCAGGATGCAGACCTCGTGATGTTCATCTACCGCGACGAATATTATTATCCCGACAAAACGGAAAAACCCGGCGTAGCGGAGATCATCATCGGTAAAAACCGCCACGGCTCGACCGGTTCCGCAGACCTGTTCTTTGACAAGGAGTACACCAAGTTCCGCGGTTACAGCGATGAGCACGGCCACTGATTTCCTGGCGGGCGTAGGCGAGTATTCGATTTTTTGCGGCAGGGTCTTCGCCTGCCTCCCCAAAGCATTCAAGCGCAGGCAGGAACTTGTCATTCAGCTCAAGCGCATAGGCTATGATTCTATTTTCCTGATCATCCTGACCTCAGCTTTCACCGGTCTGGTCACCGCGCTGCAGGCGGTCTACCAGTCCAAAGGATACATCCCGATCCACTTGCTGAGCGTGCTGATCGGCAAATCCACCATGATCGAGCTTGCTCCCGTGCTCACCGCGCTGGTCATGACGGGCAAGGTCGGCGCGTCCATTGCCGCCGAGATCGGCGCGATGCGGGTCAGCGAGCAGATAGACGCCCTGCAGAGCATGAGCATCAAACCCGAGGAGTTTCTCTATATGCCCCGGGTCCTGATCGGCATCGTCGCGTTCCCGATCCTCACCGTGCTGGCGGATTTCATCGGCATCGTCTGCTCCTGGTATTTTTCCTGGCTGCGCTACGGAATTCACTACCACACCTTTTTCAACAGCATGCGCAGCTATTTTGAGACTTTCGACCTGCTCAGCGGTATCGTCAAATCAGCGGTTTTCGGATTCTTCATCACCTCCCTGAGCTGTTTCTTCGGCAACCGCGCCTCAGGCGGAGCGGAAGGAGTCGGCCGCGCCACCACGCTCACGGTGGTTTATTCCGCCGTATTGGTCCTGATCATGGATTTCATAGTCGCCTGGGTGCTGTTGGGGAGTTTATAAAATTGAGATTAAAATCTCGTATTGCCCCACTCATCGCGGTTATAATGCTCGCGCTCGGACTTCTGTCTGCCTGCCGCGAGACCAAGCCGCCGGTCGAGGAAAAACCTCCGCCCACCAGCTTGACCATCTACGCCTTGCAGAATCTGCGCGATACAGGATTCGAAGCAGTGGTTCTCAAAGACTTTGCCCGGGAAAACAATACCACCCTGAAACTAGTCCTCTTCCCCGACGTGGCGGAGTTGCTGGCCGCGGCTTCCGATTCTCTCAAGGGTGCTCCGGATGTCATTCTGGGGATTGACAGCGCGTTCGCCCTGTCTGATTCCCTGCTGGAGACGTTTTCGCCCATCCCCGAGATCGCGCTCAACGAGATCATCTTCGACATCCCCCGCGATCCGCAGAAGCGCCTTGTCCCCTATGCCTATGCCAACCTGAGCTTCCTCTACAACAACAGGATCGTTTCCCAGCCCCCGCAATCCTTCGGAGCCCTGCAGGACTCACGCTTCTTTTCCGAGATCGCCCTCTGCGATCCTTTCAAGAGCGGACTGGGCCGCAGCCAGCTCTATTGGTCGCTCGCCCTCTATGGGGAATCCGGCTATGAGCACTTCTGGACCAGCCTGCGCAAGAACGTCCATAAGGTTTACCCGGACGCCGGTTCCGCGCTGGAAGCCCTGCGTAAAGGCGAATGCGGGATCCTGCTCGGATTCAACAGCTCTCCGGCGTGGATCACAGACCAGGAGCCTGCCGAGACCCACATCCAGTTCCAAGACCCCGAAGAAGGATGCTTCCAGTATGTGGAGTCGGCAGCCATCTCGTCAAGGGGCAAAAACCGCGAAACCGCTGTCAAGTTCGTCAGATATCTGATCTCTCCCGAAACCCAGCAGTTCGTGATGTATAAGCTCGGACTCCTGCCCGCCAACGGCAGAGCCGCGCTTCCGGGAGGATGGGCGTCGCTGCCCCTTAGCGTTTATGGCGTCAACGGAAAACTGGAATACCTTCCCGTGCGCTGGACTCGTCGAGGGTGGCTCGCCGCGTGGGACAA
>CAZKAA010000090.1:0-9046 GCA_964550575.1 uncultured Candidatus Cloacimonadota bacterium | reverse complement strand
CTGCCATCCAATTGGCGAAACCGTCCAGGTTCTGATCCGCGAACCATGCCTGCATCGCGACATAGAGATATTCTGAGTAGAGTTCTTTGTTGATCTGTTTGTTGATCGCTTTTTCTAAGGTCTTGCTGATCATTGTAGTCTCCTGTTATTCATTTACTTAGTTGCTGTTCAATATTTTCTGTGATTCCGGCCAATGTCTGGGCGTCCGGGATATATTGCACCTTGATGGGTTCCAGCATTTCAAATCCGCATTCTTTGGGATCACCCAGCAATTGCTGCAAAATCGGTATGCTTTGCCCTCCCCAACCATAGGAGCCGAAGGCAAGCCCAATCCTGTCTTTGGGGGAGAGGCCCTTGAGATAATACATGAAAGCCGCAACTGTGGGAAGGATGGAGCTATTCAGCGTTGGCGATCCCACGCAGATGTATTTGGCGTCCATCACCTCGGTCATGATGTCTGAGATGTGGTTTGTTTGCAGGTTCAGCATCTTGGCTTTGACGCCTTTGTTTTCAAATCCGTCCGCTATCGCCTGAGCAATATGCTGCGTGGATTTCCACATCGTGTCGTAGATCACCAGAGCCCTGTGGGGATCGGCAACGTTATTCGCCCAGTCTGTGTAGGCGGCAAGTATCTGCGGGATATGCTCCGTCCAGATCACGCCGTGGCTGGGGGCAATCATGGAAAACTCCATCCCCGCGGCGGCTTTGAGCACGTTCTGCACCTGCCGGGAGTAGGGAAGCACGATGTTCGCGTAATACTTCTTGGCTTCCTCCATCACCATGCTTAGAGGCAACTCGCTTGCCAGGCGTTCGTTGGAGGCGATATGCTGCCCAAATCCGTCATTGGAGAAGAGGATCTTTTCCTGCGGGCAGTAAGTAAATTGGTTATCCGGCCAATGCACCATCGGCGTGGTCAGAAAGGTAAGGTCGCGTTTGCCGATATTGATGCTGTCGCCACTTTTTATCTCCTGAAAATCCCATTCCTGCTTGAAGTGCGCCTTCAAGCCCTTGATCCCGTTCGCGTTGGTATATATCCTGGCCTGGGGGATTAGTTTCATCAGCATCGGGAGGCTGCTGGAGTGATCCATTTCAACGTGGTTCTGGATGATCACGTCTATCCTGGAAGGATCGATCACGCTGCTGATCCTCGCCAGCAGTTCGTCGTACAGATAGTATTTGACGTTGTCGATCAACGTGACTTTCTCATCTATGATCAAATAGGCGTTGTAGGTCGAACCCCGCTGGGTCAGGTAGCCATGGAAATTCCTCAGGTCCCAGTCAATGGCGCCCACCCACCAGATGTTTTCTCTTAACTTATACGCTTTCATGATGTTGCCTCATTGCAAAAATTCTGTGTGATAAACATATCCTACATTGATAGTATAAACCCGGCGGGCAATTCTGGCAAAAAAAACTTCAGTCCCATGCGTGAACAAAAAAAGGCCGCCAGTTTCCCGGCAGCCTGAATCAAATCGGTTGCTGAACAGATTACGACCAGAGAGATCTGGTCAGCAGATATCTCTATTTTGCCAAAATCGCTTTCACCGTGCGGGTTTCTGGTCCGGCAGTCAGTCTGATGATATAGATCCCCGCCGCCAGTTTATTTCCTTCCGCGTCTCTGCCATCCCAGACGGTCTGATGAATCCCGGGGGTGGTGAATCCGTCAAGCAGAGTTTTCACTTTCTGGCCTTTGAGGTTGTAGACTGCCATCTCCGCCTGGCTCGCTTCCTCCAGCCTGAAACTGACTCCCGCGCTCTGGTTGAAGGGATTGGGATACAGGCCCAGAGAACCGATCACTTCAGGAATCACAGGGTCCTCGGCGGCAGTTATCTCCTGATATCCCAGATGAATCCGATATTGAGGGGTCAGTTCTGTGTCGCCGGGGCTCAGTTGGTAGGTGGTTTCGGTGATCGGGAAGCCTTCCTGGAAAGTATAGTCCCGCCTCAGCGTCAGGGTCCAGATATCAGTGTCGAAAGTAATTTCCCTGTCATAGTATTCGATGGAGTCCAATTGACCGTCATTGCCATATTGATGAAAATGGCGGGAACTCTCGATCCAGTCCTCGTCATTGACATAGCGGCGGTAAATTCGTTCTTCGAGCAGTTTGGAAGGCTGAATGCCGATGAAGAAGGGAGCATACACCGGCCAGCTGAACTCCAACTGCTGCATGTAGGAGGCGTGAGTGGTTTGGTCTTCGTTGTGATAGATATAGGTCCTGCGTTCGGACGCATACCACTGGTCCAAATCGTTGCTGATCCAGGAAGTCACGATCTCGGAGGGCCGGCAACCCGCGTCCATGGTGATCTCATACTTGGTGATAGAGGGCACCGGACTGACGTCTGAATATGAAAACTCCACCACTCTTTTCAGGATGTTGGTGGTCGGCCAGTAGACAAACATCGTCTGTAAACGCAACTGAAGTTCTTCACCGTACAGATAACAGGTACTCATCTCTTGCAGAAGCTCATTTTCATACTGGTAGTCAACCTGCGCGAAGGGATACCACTCCCCCTCGCTCACCGATTCAAGAAATATGTGCAGGGGCCTTCCGTCGTCTCGGTATTCAAATCTGGTCCGATAACTCAGTTCCAAGGGGCCGGGTTGAACCTCCGCCCAATATCCATAGATCACGGCGATCCTGCCCTGACCGTCGTATTCTGCTTCCATTCTCTCAGAATCCACCCATCCGTTTTCGAAATACTGGGAAAGCATGCTGTCCATGCCCCGGGTTGGGCATAGAGTTGAAAGAGACTGCCGGGGAGTGGGGTCGAAACTGGGAACTGACATACACGGTCTTGACTGGAGACCGGCCAATTGCGTGCTGAAGCAGACAAGCATCAGCAGGACGGTGATCCTAAGCATCGTTTTCATCATAACCTCCACGTTTGTGAATATCGCTAGATATCTTCGTCTTCATAGACTACAGATAACATTTTAGTTATGATTGCCGGTTTGTCAAGATGTTTTTTTTAATAATATTCAATTGTATTATTTACTATAGCCCAATCTGCCTATAATACCGCGTTCCCCGATTATCATGGGCAACCTTTCATTTATTCTTGCGGCACCTTTTGATGCTTGTTAAGTATCCTCTGGATCACAGACCTATGGCATCCACGCTACTAACAAGCGCTCGTTTCGCCAGATATGAGCCGTAAACAATCCGGTCAGCGAGTTACTGGATTGGAACTCTGTTTTTGGCAGACCGGACAGAAGAAAGTTCCCCTCCCCCCCATCACGATGCGCTTGATCACGTGCCCCTTGGGGCAGGTTTCTTTTTGATATACCTGCAGAAAGTTCTGGAACTGCCCCGTCTTGTCGTCCACCCGGCGGAAGTCTGAGATGGAAGTGCCGTTCATCGCGATCGCCTGGGTCAGCACATCTTTAGTATGCCGGACGATTTTTTTCAGTTCTTTCCGGTCAAGTGACTTCGCAGGTGTCTCAGGATGGATGCCCGCGCGATAGAGGATCTCGCAGGCATAGATATTGCCAAGGCCGGCGATCAGAGCCTGATCGAGGAGGGCGTTTTTTATGGGGGTCGATTTCTTTGCCAGAAGTCCCCGCAGATGCTGCTCGTCAAATCCCTCGGAGAGAGGCTCGATCCCGAGCTTGGGGAGATATTTGTTCAAGTTCTCCGTGCGGCAGTGGATGATCTTGCCGAATGTCCTGATATCGATGAAATGCAGCTTGCGGCCTTTCCCGAAGAGGATGCACGCCCTCTCGTGCTTTGAGTCTCCTCCCGACGCTTTGTCGGAAACCAGTTTTCCCGTCATGCGCAGATGGACGATGAGGCTGGTTTCGTTGTCCAGATGCAGCATCATGTACTTGCCGCGCCTCTCGTGGCTGGATAGCTTTGCCGGAAAAGGCTGCGGGGGAAGTTCCGGATCTCGTACCACGGTTCCGGGATAGAAACACTCCAATCCTTTGATCAAAACGTCTTTCAGTTCATCGGCAACTCCGGTCAGGACCGTTTGCACTTCCGGTAATTCAGGCATCTTTATCCCCTTAGCGCCTTTATTTTCAATGCATATAAATCTAACCCGCGCCCCCTGTCCGCGCAAGGCGGTTTTAGGAGAGCAGTCCTCATCATGCCATGATGCATGCTATCGGCGCAAAAAAACAAAACCCCGGAAGCGTTCGCTCCCGGGGTGGTATTGCTGTCGGATTGAACGTTTAGAATCCGAACCAGGGTCCGATGCTGATCGTCAGCCCTTGATAAGGCGTGTTGGGCGAATTGGCGATATGATAGTCGTCGCCGTTGTCAGCTTTGACCTGCCAGCCTTCCTTCCCGGAATAGCCGAACATATAGCCGACTTCGGCGCGGATGCCCAGCCAACCGAGCAGTTCATAGAGCAGTTCGGCGCGGGGCTGCACGGCGAAGAATTCGCGCGTCGCCTTGGTGGTGAAGTTCGCGGTGGCGTCCGGATCGTTCCAGTCGTAATCCTGGTCGTATTTGGTGTATTTGACTTCGTGGGTTCCGGCGCCTAGCATCACGCCAACCGAAGCGACGAAGTTCCTGGCGAGGGCGAAGCGCTTGTCCAGAGTCGCGCCGCCGAATGACAGATCATAGCTGATCTTGGTGTCGTCCCCGGCAAGTTTCCTTTCCCAGGAATAACCCGCTCCCACGCCGCCGATAAAGAACCCTTTGCCGACATTGCCTTTGCCGGCGCCTCCGTTAAGGATCACGCCCTTGTCGCTGATGGCGTCGCTGCCGTAGCCGAAATTGGCGATCAGTTCATTCACGTCGCTCATCTCGGTGTTAAACCAGACGGGAATCCAACTGCCGCCGCCGTAGCCGACTGATAGTTTCTTTTTGCGCGGCATCTCGTCTTTCATGACGATCACTTGTTTTTTGACTTCGGCTCCCGGGCGCGCTTGCATCGTCATTTCGATCTCGCGAAGCTCTCCCTCGTGCCAGTAGGTCAGATAGATCACGTCGCCAGGTTCAAGTTCAGCGCGCACGCGGTCAAATTCAGCCAGATCGGTGATTTCGTCTTCGTTGATCGCCATGATGATGTCATCTTCCTCGAGCCCGGCTTCGCAAGCGGGAGAACCGTCCACGACTTCGGTGATCAGGATGCCGTAATCCTCATAATAGCCAAGGTCTTCCGCGTCATCCGGGTCCAACTCGGAAACATAGATGCCAAAATAGACATTGCTGATGACCGGCGCCTGATCCAGGTTCAAAAAGCGCAGATCGATATTCTCGTCCTCGAACTGGGCGTAGGCAAAACCGAGGAACATTGCCATCGCGATGAGCAGTAACATTGTTTTCTTCATTGTAAACCTCCAGGGTCTGGAATGGTGATTTACGCCATTTTCATCGCGGTCTCGAAAACGTCAAGCGCTTTTTTGGCGAAGAAGTGAATATCGCGAATTCATGCCCGGAACGGAACATCTTGACCTGCCTGCGGATACGCGTGCAACATACACCCCCGGCTCCCTCTGGTTGTTGAGGATTCTCAACCTCCAATCCAGTCCTGCCTGCGGGGTATGCGTCAGCCGCCCAGACTCCGGCTATCCTGCGTTTTTTCTTGCCAAGAATTCGCCGGTTAAATGATATGCATTTTTGGGAGATTTCATGAAAAAAGCTTATTTTGCCCTCTTGCTGGCGCTGGCGCTCCTGAGCAGCCTGAGCGCCGATTATATAGCCGCGATCCCGGTCCCGGACATCCTCGGCAGCCAGGCCCGCAGCAGTCTGAACAGCGAACTGCGCGAACTCAGCGAGTCCGGATACAGGATCCTCCATTATGACGGCGAATTCGTCGTCGCCGCGGTTCCCGATGCCCCCACGCGTACCTTTGCCTCCGCGACGCCTCTGACCTCCTACCCCGCGCCGCGCAATCTCTATCTTTTGGGCAAGCTGCCCGGCAGGGAAACACCTTCCGCCCTTCCGGGAAAAGTTCTGCTCGACCTCGGAGCCTCTCTGCTTCTGGAGACGGACCTGGACGAGATCGGCCTGCGCGATGTAACCGATCTGCCCTTCACACTTTTAGGCATGGAAGGAATCAGGTTTCCCCAAACCTCTCTGACACTGGAAACCTCGCAATCCACCCGCACCGATATCGACCAGATGGTCTCCCTGGTCAGCCAGACCTCCGTGCTCAGCCTGCTGCAGAGCCTGCAGGATTTCCAGACCCGCTATGCCCGCGCGGACAACCGCCTGCAAGTGGCGGAGTGGATTCGCCAGCAGTTCGTCAGTTTCGGGGTCACGGACGCCGTGCTGCAACCCTTCACCTGGCAAAACACCACCCAATACAACGTGGTGGCAACGATACCCGGCTCCGTCTACCCCGAGCAGTACATCATCGTGGGCGGCCATCACGATTCCATCTCCAACAACAGCGATCCCTACGTCCTCGCCCCCGGTGCCGACGACAACGGCAGCGGCTCAGTCGCCGCCCTTGAAATGGCGCGCGTGATGATGCAAAGCGGCTACCAGCCCCGCACTTCGGTGCGCTTCGTGACCTTCGCCGCGGAGGAGTTTGGCCTCTGGGGCGCCAAGCATTATGCCCAGACCGCCCTCGACGCCGGGCAAAACATCCGCCTCATGATCAACCACGACATGATCGCCAACCAGACCGGCCCCGGCACCTGGCAGGTCCGCCTGATGCCCTACGACGGCTCTTTGGACCACAGCGCCTACGCTTCGCAGATCACGGAGCAATACACCGACCTGGAAGCATACTACGGCTCCATGAACAGCGGCAGCAGCGACAGCCATCCCTTCTGGCAGCGAGGCTACCATGTGATCTATTTCTTCGAGTCCGATTTCTCCCCCGTCTACCATTCCTCAAACGACATCATCGCCAACCTCAACCCCGCCTACTGCACCGAAGTGATCAAGGCTTCCGTGGCCTGCGCGGCGACCTTCGCGGACATGCCCGCCGCCCCCTACGACCTTGAGGTACTGGACCACGGGAACGGAACCTCCCTGCAAGCCGAGTGGCTGGGCTACAATGATCCCTCGATTGCATACTACAACGTGTATTACAGCACCACCATGGGCGACTGGGGCACTCCGCTGACAACATCAAACACCACATACATGATAAGCGGCCTCAGCCAGGGCCAGCTTTATTACGTCGCCGTCAGTTCCGTCGATGTTTTCGGCAATGAAAGCTACATGGTCTACGCCACCGGCATCCCGCTCTCAATCCCCCTGCAGCCCCAAAACTTTGCTGACCAGCCGCAGCCGGACGCGATCCTCCTGAATTGGGATCCCAACGGCGAACTGGATCTGGCTGGCTACAAGCTCTACCGCTCCCAGCAGGAAGGAGTCCCCGGCGACCAGATCGGCGGGCTCATCGCCGCGAATTCCTATCTGGACAGCGACGTTGTCGGCTCGCAACTCTATTATTACTACAGCCTCTGCGCGGTTGACCACGGCAACAACGCCAGTTCCTTCACCCAGGTCGTGCGCAGCCGGCCCCTCACCCTGGACCAGGGAATTCTGATCGTGGACGAGACGGAGGATATGGGGGGCGGAAACCCCTTCCAGCCCACGGACGCGGAAGCGGACGCCTTTTATAGCGCGATCACCCAGCATTTCGACACCGCCCAGCTCGACCTGACCACGCTGCCCGAAAACCTGCGCCTGGCGGATATCGGCGTCTATTCCACCCTCGTCTGGCACGCAAACGATTTTGCCAGCATGGACTATCCCTACGCGGTCCGCGACGCCCTGCTCGAATACATACAGGCGGGAGGAAACATCCTTTTCAGCGTTTATCTGCCGACCCTCGCCTTTGAGCTGAACGCCAGCTACCCGGCAGTCTTCGACGAAGACTCCTACATCAGTTCCGTGCTCGGGATCATCGGCGCGAACTACTCCACGGGGGCGAGATTCAAATACGCCCTTCCCGTGGGAGGCTTTCCCCCCATGCAGGTCGATCCCCAAAAGACCCTTGCCAACCTCAACGGGCACATCTTCCGCGTGGAAGGCCTGATGGTTGCCGACGACTGCGTTTCCGCCTACAATTACGGCTCGGACTACGCCCTGACCCAGCCAGAGGGACTGCTCAACGGCTCATCCGTGGGTGTCCTCAACCTCAACCACCCCGGCAAGATCCTGACCCTCAGCGTCCCTCTCTACAACATCTATGAGGACCAGGCGCGCGCGATGGTGGACCATCTCTTCACCACCCATTTCGGCGAAAGCTTCAGCGACGCCGACGATCCCCAGATCCCCTCGCCGCCGGCGATCGGCATCACCGGCCTGGGACCGAACCCCTTCCGTGAACGCGCTTCCTTCCGCGTGGACTTCAAGAATGCCACGCCAGTCCAGGCGGGGATCTACAACCTTCGCGGCCAGCTGGTTAAAACCCTGTTCTTCGGTGAGGGAAGCAAATCCCTGATCCTGGATTGGGACGGGCGCGACGACCTCGGCCACAGCGTGTCCAGCGGAGTCTATTTCCTGCGCGTGTCGCAGGATGGGGCAACCGCGCGGAAACGCATTGCCCGGATCAAATAGCGGTCAGCGCAAGGGATGTCGGCTCCGTTTAGAGTTGACGAGATCGCTTTTTCCCCTCGTGTTACGGAATCGCGCCTTGATCGGCTCCTGTTCCTATCCTTGGTCCGACCAAGGATAGAAACAGGGGCGGAACAAAGGGAGGCTGGCAGAAATAATGGCTTGACCGATCCTGCCAGGCTGGAGATTTGGTTACAATAAATGACTTGGAGAAACCAATGGAGGATTGCCTATGAAAGTGAAAATGAAACCTAACCCGGGAAAACCGGCCAACAGGAAAACAGGCATCGTGTATTGCAGCCACAACGGCGGAGAGCTCATCACCGCCAGACGATATGTGTATCCCAAACTATCGGAGCAAAACAGCAAGACCGGCTCCATCACCGCCAACCTGATGCGCCTCAACCCCTCCGAAGGCTACAAACAAGACCTGCGGGAATATATCCGGCTCTACAACGCCACTCCCGCGGGCGAGGAGAAACCAATCCGCGCCTGGAACAACCTCTATCTCCGCATTATGTACGCTATGGCGAAAGCAGACCCCACCATTGACTTGCGCACCCTCACCCGGGATGA
>CAZKAA010000089.1:0-9118 GCA_964550575.1 uncultured Candidatus Cloacimonadota bacterium | reverse complement strand
ACACCCTATCCTACACTCTTTCCCTACACGACGCTCTTCCGATCTCCTTCTTTAAAACCAAAACTGTAGCCGACTTCCTCGGCGGTAGTGCGATAATCGGTGTCTTCTACAAACTCAGTGAACTCGTCGACAGTGATCTCATAAGTCGCCATCCAGAAAGAGTTCAACTCCACTTCCCCGCCGATGAATTCCGTGTCCCACGAATCGGCGGACATCATGAAACTGCCACCCTCGACCAGCTTCATGTCCAGCTTGGCATATAGCGCCAAAGCGCTTAAAAGGGTTAATATCGTAAGTATAATTGACTTCTTCATTATTCAACTCCTTCAAAGTCAGATATACAAATAATACTGCGGTAAGGCTCTGAACCCTAATAAAATTTTTCCATGCCCGGCTGAATTATCTAATATATTCTGGTGCCGCAACCAAGAACGCCCGTCTGAACAGGGCAAGAGCGCGCGATGGCTTATTCTTCCACTCCGATTCTGGCACTAGGTGGAAGTTCAAAGAACTGCGCGAAATCAGAATCGTAGTAATAGACGCACAGGCTTCCCAGTTCGTCATAACCAGCAGTCACCGTCCTGGCTTCGTCGAAGATCCAACTCATTTTCCCCTTTTGCTTCTCGACAATCACTTCTTCTCCGTGCATCCTGTGTAGGTTGTCGATCACATACTTATCTTGCGCCTCCGTATTATCCCTATTGTAGCGGACGAACCAACCCGCGACAATCTCAGTGTCAGGATTGACAAAAAGTATGACTGATTCCACCAACTTGTTGTATTCTGAGGAATACTTCACAAGAGATCCTTCCACGTCCCACGCGACCAATCCGTTCTGAGACATCAGGGAATCAGCTTTGTTGAGGTTGTCCCCGTATGAAACGCCATAGAGGCCGGTTTGCGCTGACAGACCGGCAGCGGCGATCAGGAGCAGTGACAGAATGATTATATTTTTCATTGTTTACCTTTCAGTTTTGATACAAACCACGAATTGATCTCCTGCGCCAAAGTCAACCAAAAAAGTGCGGGTTTGTATCTGCATCAACCATAATCCCTTGTTGTTCAACAGACAGAGCTCTCATGCTGCGGTATGATCTGCATGCGAAAAAAATCTTGTATCTGAGAAAACGAGGGATCAGACAGCATGAAGTTAAAATCATCTCATATAGTGTATACTCATTGTTTTCCTATATGGCTCCTGTTTCTATCCTTGGTGCGACCAAGGAATCAAATAAGAGCGAAGAAGGAGACACAAATCAGAACATCTATACTGCTATGTGCCTTATCTACCCACTTAGTTTGAAAGAGAGCTAACAAAAAAAACCCCGGGGATAAGCATCCGGGGCCGCTTTTACTGCTTGTTGTGCTGATATCACTTTGCGGGGAATGGGTCATCGCGTTCCGCGATCACCTGATAAAACACCTTGTCATCATTGAGATAGACGTCATAATACAGGAGAGATGTTTCCCCCGTATATGTATCAAATGCACCATAGGGATCGTCGCATTCGTAGATAATGAAGCGCGTTGCCCAGATCGGATAGTTCCAAGCGATGCGCCCTTGACTGGCAGAAACAGCGCTTATGGAAACTTGATCCGCGATGGGAAGCTCAAGCCATCTCACGCCTAGCGAATCAAGGTTGTCCGTCTCATCTGTTTCCCAGATCACGTCTTCTGGGTCGATCAGCAGCCAGGAGGTCCAGTCCTCGGGAATCATCGAATAGATTCCTGAGAAGCTGAAAGCGTAGGTCTCCTCGGCCCCCAATGCCGGGCAGTCATGCCCCAGGTCGCCAATTTCGTCCCAGCCCGGAGGGGTGCTGCGGTTGAGGAACAGGTAGACTGAAAAACCTTCGCTCAAAGCATCTGAGCCGGCGTTTTTGATCACCACGTCGTAGCTAATCTGATCAGCGACGTAGGGTTGATCATCGCTCACCGTGAAGCTTTGCACAATGAGGTTCTGATTCCAGCCAACCCAATAGATTCTGCCCCAGGGGTCATATTCATAAACGGGACCAGCGAGGTTGCCTTGCGCGTTGGTTACAATTATGTCCCCGGCGTCGGCGTTTTTGGTGATGTTGTAAGTTCCCGGGGACTCGAACCAGATGTCGTCTATGCTCAGGTTTTGGGCGTTTTCTACCGTAATGAAGCTGTTTCCGCCGTCATCGAAGCGGCAATGGTCAAAGTCATGGTTGAGGTCCATATTGCCCACCAACCAGATGCCTTCATCGCGCAACTGGCTGAAATCTGTCCAGCTTGCCGCGAGAGTTCCCATCACGAACATTTTCCAATGAGCCCTATTTGTTCCGGACAGGATTGCCGGACTGCCAGGTGCTCCCAGGCAATTCATGAAGCCCAAGACATCTATCTCGGCAGCGCTCATGAGTGTGGCTCCATTATGGAGATTTAGAGTTCCGGTGATGCTCATCACCCCCACAGACGTATAAGTGGCCGCCGGCCAGATGTCCATTACGCCGTCCACCATTGTCGATTGCACTACTCTTACGTTAGCGGTTACGCTCAGGTTAGTGGTCGGGCCTATGTTAAGATTTGCGTTCACCAAGACATCGGCAGCCGTATTAACCTGAGCCGCTTGCAGATTCAACTCATGGAAATTCCCGCCATTTGCAGCGGAGATGGCAACCGGATTTGATCCCTGAACGACAATGATCCCGTCCAGCGGATTAAAATCTGCCCTGTGAATGGTGAAATCGCCGTTCACTGTGATGATTCCGCCTGTTATATAGGTGCTCAGAGCTCCGCCCATCGGAACTACATTGACTCCGGTATTGTGGAACGTCATCTGCCCGTCGCTCATGGTCAGCGAAGCGTTGTACATTCCCCAGGTTGAGACACCTCCCGGCACAGGGTTTCCTGAATAGATGTTAACCGTTCCTCCATATATCCACATATCCGCGCCCATGTCTGCGTTGCCTTGGTCATATATGTTGATGATTCCCGTTGCCGCGCACTGGAACCCTCCGCTGATGCAGATGTCGGCGAGCGAAAGCGCTGTAAACATACCCTCAGTTACAACAATGATTCCGCTGCTATGGTCATAGATATCGCAGGAAACCATCAAACCTGGCGAGTTAATCTGAAGGATTCCCGGATCTCGCTGGCTATTGGCGAGTTCAAGGATATAAAAATCTTCGCTCGAGGGGCCTGTGGCATTACCCACAAATATCTGCTGCGGCGAGGTACCGCAAAACCTGACGCGTGAAGTGCCTTTTTGGAATCCGCCCCAACCCACGTTGTTGATCCAGTCTCCATGAATGTTCATTGTGAATGTGTTGGCGGCGAATATACCGGCGTTGATTGTGAAATCTCCCTTTATGGTGATATTGCTGACCAGATTTGTGGTCAATCCGGTCGAACAGGACACTTCCAAATTGTTCAGGTAGCTCATCGGATTTGCTATGTTTATCGTCTGCGGTCCCGGGTTGCCGGTCAGGGAGATTGTTCCCAGGTCTCCATAGAGAAATCCTGCGGGATCGACGTTGATGTTACCATCGACACTGATGATCTGCGGGGACGAAAGGTATAGCGTGGAAAGTGGAAGCACCTGCAGGCTGCCTCTGATCATGGTCGGCAGAGCGAATATCTTTATGCTGTTGTAACTCAGCGCCGAGTTGGTTTTATTTACGATCACGTCATGCAAAACCACCCCAAAAGCGTCTACCGTGAAGTTGTTGACCGGCGGCGAGACTCCGATATTGGCAAAGATCAATTGCCCGGTGTTGAGGTTGATCATCGCACCCCCGCCAAACCGGCAATTACCCCCCACCATGATCTGCGCCGTCGGGATCATCTGACAGGTCAGCGATGGAGGAGGCGCGGTCGTTATCCACTCCTCGATGATCAGATTTCCGGTGATTCTGAGCAGATTGCCATCCATGACAATCCAGCCGATCGAGTTGAGATGGCCGTTGACTCCCAAACTGGCTCCGGGATACATGGTCAGGTTATATTCTACTCTCAGGGGACCGCAGGCTGCTCCGGGCCCCGGGCTGAGAGGTATCGTGCACGCGACCCCCATATAGGGATCCTGGGCTATGATTGTGAAGTCCGAGGCTGTCGGCACTACTCCGGTTGTCCAGTTTCCGGCATTGAACCAGTTGTTGTCTGTTTTGCCTGTCCAGATAACTGGAACGGGGCTGCCTGCCGTCATTATCTCAAAACTGATGGATGTACTGCCGTTTGTGCCGATGGCATAGATATTCAGGGGGGCAATGAATCCGGGACTTGACGCTGATGAAGGCGCGGGATCAGTGAATTGGTTGATCGCCGTCCGCATCAGTTCCCAGGCATAATGGGCAAGGTTTATCGCTCCGTTTGGATTCCCGGGGGCAACATAGGGTCTGTAAACATACACTTCGTCCAGCAAGCCTGGATACATGGGATCGTTGACATAGGCGTTACCCGTCATTGCGGGATTGATGCGGTACATAATCAATCCCGTCCCCGGGAGAGTAGATTCATAGGTCCCGACGTTTCGTCTGTATTCAAACCAGATTTCTTCGCCGGTGGGCAACTGGTAGTTAAAGCAGTCGAAGGGATCGCCCCCGCTGAATGCTGTCAGGGTGGCGCTTCCCATAGGTGGAAGCGGTTGCACCTCTGCAGGCTGGAACCATTGCCCATACTTCATTTTCATGTATGCCAGATGATGCTGGGGCGTGCCGAAGCAATGATCCATCAGGTCCCACCAACCGCAGGGATCGATGCCGTCGCCCACATAATGGTACAGGTCAGGAAATCCCAGCGAATGTGAAAACTCGTGGCACACGATCGCGACGTCCGCCCCTCCTCCTCCATAAATCGGATCGGCGAGTTGCGGCTCGAAGTTGTACTCATCCGGCATGGCGCCGTTGATATACGCGGCAAGCGGAACCGGAAAGATCGCGTCCAAAACCCACGCGTGCGGCCACAGGATTCCGGTGGCGTCCGCAGGGCCCTTGCAGATAAAGCTGATATTGTCCACGCTTCCGTTGCCGTCCATGTCCACGTTCAGGCCAGGCGGCACCATCGGCGCGATATGGACCAACGCTGCAAACAGAAGGTTGTGAAGCCGTTGGTAGCCGACCGAGTGATCCCATGATCCGCCGGGTTGGGGATAGCCTCCCGGATTAGCCGGCGATTGCGGCAAATAATAGCTGCGGGGATTTGACCCCTGGTAAGAGACGATCAGACCTCCGGCGGGATTGGGGTAGAAAGTTGTCGTAACATCAAGCTGGTCATCGCTTTCCTCTTTGAAATACCCGTACATCGAAGCGCTTACAGATGAGTTATAGATGTTGTCAAAACCAGAAATCGGCAAACCAAATTCAGTTTGGTCAGAAAAACGGATGAATACGCAGATGTTGTTCACGATTCCCGTATGCGGAGCGCGGCCGTATTGGTCTCCGCCCGAGCCGCGAAAGCTTTCGAAGTTTCTGCGTAATATGGAGATATCCGGCATCAGGTTCGGCGTCAGACCTCTTGCCGCGGGATCGTCAACGCCGGGGATGAGGCTTGTGGGCACGAGGTCTGGTCCCTGCTTGTCGGCATAGACATGCCAACCTGTCTGGTTGTCCAGCATGATGGTGTAGCCGTTGCTGTCGTGAGGGCGATGGTAATACTCGTCGCCCGACATCAAGCACGAAAAAACGCTGCCGTCCGGCTGCCTCAATTCGGTTTCCCTGTTCCGCAGGGGAGCGGATAGGAGCAGCGAACACGCCAGCAGGATGAAACACGCGGTGAAGAAGGCTTTCATAAGCACCTCCCGGCTTGAACAATGTTAAAAATAGTTTAAGCATCATTCCCGGAATTCGGATGGCGTCGGAACACATCCAAGCGCCCGAAATGACATCTCTGCACGCTATATCTTTATACAAACTAATCCAGAATCAAATTCATTCATTGTCAAGCCATTATTGGCGCTATTACATCCTTGCAAGCCTGCAATGTGGACAGGCATCCACAGCTTGATGCCGCGCCGGCACGCGCTGGCTTCTCAATATCCCGTTGCCCGCGGTCTAAAAATCGGCTTGACAAGAAAGCTTATCCCCAAAGCATTTGCGCTTTAGGAGACACCCCATGATTGAAGTTATCGACCAAAAGTGTGTGGGTTGCGGCGCTTGTATCCGCGCTTGCGCCTACGATGCCATCCATCTGGAAGGCAAACTCGCCGTGATCGACACGGACAAGTGCACCCTCTGCGGAGCCTGCGTTCAGGCTTGCCCTTTCGACGCCATCGTGATCAGAAAGAAAACTTCCGTGCTGGAGGATAAGGATGACTATCAGGGCATCTGGATCTTCGCGGAGCAGAAAGATGGGGTGATTGCCCCGGTGGTTTTTGAGCTTTTGGGCAAAGGACGCGACCTCGCAGAGCAGATGGAGGAGGAGCTAAGCGCGGTCCTTTTCGGCTCGGAAGTTGAAGATCTGGCATCAGAACTCATCGCCTACGGAGCCGACCAGGTGATCGTCGTGGACGATCCCGAGCTTGCCCACTTCCGCGATATCAGATATTCCAAAGCGCTCACTGAACTGGCGCAGAAATACAAACCCGCCGTGATACTGGCGGGAGCCACCGTCACGGGGAGGTCATTCGTTCCCAGAGTCGCCGTCCAGTTGCATACTGGCCTGACCGCCGACTGCACCGGACTGGAGTATGACCCCGAATCCGGAAACCTGCTCCAGACCCGTCCCGCGTTCGGTGGAAACATCATGGCCACGATCATCACCGCCAACCATCGCCCCCAAATTGCGACGGTCCGCCACAAGGTCATGGACCCCCTCCCACGCGACGATTCCCGCTCGGGCATCGTGATCCGCGAACAGGTGATCTTCGATTTTGACGAGGAAGAAAGCAAATGGCTCTCCTTCGAAAAGGAGAAGACGACCCTGGTGAACATCACTGAAGCGAACATCATCGTCTCCGGCGGACGCGGCATGAAGGACGCCAGGAACTTCGTCCTCCTCGAGGAACTCGCGGAAGCCCTCGGCGGAGCCGTGGGAGCTTCCCGCGCGGCGGTTGACGCGGAATGGATTCCCTATTCCCACCAGGTAGGCCAGACCGGCAAGACCGTCAAGCCCACTATCTACATCGCGGTCGGAATCTCAGGCGCGATCCAGCATCTGGCGGGCATGTCCTCCGCGGATTATATCATTGCCATCAACAAGGATCCCGACGCCCCGATCTTCAAGGTTGCCGACCTCGGCATCGTGGGAGACCTCTTTGAGATCATACCGGCGCTGACCAAGCGGGTGAAAGAACTGCGTCTTTGAACAGCCTCGAGATTTGCGAAATCTTCTATAGCCTTCAGGGCGAATCCTCCCACGCGGGCAGGCCCTGCGCCTTCATCCGCCTCAGCGGCTGCAACCTGAGTTGCTCATATTGCGATACCCGCCAATCCTGGGCTCAGGGAAAGCGCATGGATTTCAGCCAGATCCGCCGCGAGCTTGCCGCTTATCCCGTCAAACTTGTCGAATTCACTGGCGGGGAACCGCTGTTGCAGGACGAAGCTTGCGAACTCATGCCGCTCCTGCATGACGACGGATATGAGATCTTGCTGGAGACCAACGGGTCTCTCTATCTGGGCGACGTGCCGGACTACGTGGCCAAGATCGTGGACGTCAAGTGCCCCGGCAGCGGTTGGGGTGGGAGCTTTCCCAAATGGAACCTCAGGTTCCTGCAGCCGCACGACGAGTTGAAGTTCGTCCTCACCAGCCATATCGACTACAGCTTCGCCCTGGATTTCATCCGCGAGCACAAGCTGGGGGGACGGATGATCCACTTCTCTCCCGTGACCTCAGTTCTTCCCGCCGAAACCCTCGCGGCCTGGATGCTTGCCGACGGAGCCCCGGCCCGCCTGCAACTCCAGCTTCACAAGATACTGCGCATCTCCTGATCCGGCGTTTGGCTCAAATCCAATCCACATAGGCATTAACTGAGCAAAGCGCAAGAAATGTCAAAAGATCGCCCTCAACTTTGCTTGACAACTCCGCCGCCGCGCGGCATAGCAAAACATATCAACTGAGCAAAGGTGGATGAATGAGCAGGCACAAACTGATCGAGAAAGCGCTGCGCCACATCGAGGAGCATCTGAAAGACAGCCTCAGCCTCGAGGAGATCGCCGCTGTGGCGAACTACTCCCCCTGGCACTTCCATCGGCTGTTTTACTCCTCGACCGGCGCCACTGTGGGTGAATATATCCGCAAGCGCAGGCTCAGCGAAGCTTCCCGGGAACTTGTCGGCAGCGATCGCCCCATCAAGCAGATCGCGGCTGACTACAGATTCGAATCCCAGGCGGCATTCACCCGCAGTTTCAAAAGTTTCTGCGGCAGCACTCCCGGGAGGCTGCGGAAACAGGCCAGATCGCTCATCTGCTACCAGCCCAGGATCACATTCAAAGCAACTGGAGAACCTATGAAAGAACCGAAAATCAGGCGCAAGGAAGGATTCAGGGTGATCGGCATCGGCTGCGTCACCACGATGAATACCAACAGCATCCCCGCGCTCTGGGACGAATTCAACAAGATCTGTCCAAACATCCCGGGAGCGCGGGATCAAGACGCAGCCCTCGGCGTCTGTTTCTATGAGGAGACGGAAGAAATGACCGGCGACACTCCCTTCCGCTATCTGGCAAGCATGAAAGTCTCCTCCGACGCCCAGCTCCCCGAGGGGATGTGGGAAAGGGTCGTCCCCGCCTCGGAGTATGCGGTGTTTGAGCATCAGGGCAGCCTGGACACGCTCCACGACACCTACGCCGCCATCTATAACGACTGGTTCCCCACCAGCGGTCGCCAGCGCAAGAACGCTGACGATTTCGAGCTATACGACGGCCGCTTCAATTATGGGCAGCCGGATTCCATCATGGAGATCTGGATCCCCATCGTCTAACTTCTTCAACTCCGGTTCCCTCCAGGCTTGCTGAGACTGCCTCACGGGTCGGTTCGCCTGGGAGGAACCGGGTTTCTCTTCTATATCGCTGGTTGCTATTCCTCCGGTTCCAGAATCAGCGCCATGCCTAAACAGGCGTTAAAAAAACCTCATAAAACCTCCCAAATCACCCTCACAAATCCCGATTCTGACATGGCACCTTCCTCCTCCGTCCCTAAGGTCAACTCTTAATCACTTCTT
>CAZKAA010000088.1:5934-9121 GCA_964550575.1 uncultured Candidatus Cloacimonadota bacterium | reverse complement strand
GGCTTTCTCACCACCTTCAACGATCCCTTCTATGTCCGTCCCGACGGCTTGATCGAGCTGAGGGATGAGTTTGCCCACGCCACCTGGATGGATGTGAGGGTGGACGGAAAAGCAGTTACCCCCAGAAACGGGGCTCCGGTTGAGATCAACGCATTGTGGTACAACGCGATCTGCTGTTATGAAGCGATGTGCCTTGAATATCAGAAACTGTCCGGGATCGGCTACAGCCCTTATGAGGAGATAGTTTCGCTGAAACCAGCAGTTCACAAGGCGTTCCAGAAATACTGGATCAACGATTATCTGGGAGACAGGTTGGTGGGCGACGCGCCAGTTTCGGAGATCAGGCCAAACGCCCTGATCGCGCTTTCCCTGCCTTGGGAACTGGTTTCCAAGGACAAAATGGAAAAAGTATGGCAGAAGGCATTCAATGAGCTCTATACACCTTACGGAATCCGTTCCTTGAGCCCCAAGGACCCCCGCTTCAGGAAAAAGTACTACGGCACCCAGCGCGAAAGGGACCTGTCCTATCATAACGGAAGCGTCTGGGCCTGGCTGCTTGGTCCTTTCTGCGGGCTCTACCTCAAGATACATAGAGGGATCAAGAGCGACAAAGAGATTGCGGAGCAGCTTAGCGGTTTCATCGGAACATTTCGTTCAAGTTACATGCGGGGGCACATAGCCTCGCTGGCTGAGGTCTGGGACGGAGACAACCCTCATTTTCCCAAAGGGGCTCCCGCGCAAGCCATCAGCGTCTCTGCGCTTTATAACATAGAATCATTCATCGCCTCGGCTGGAGGTTTGGAATGAAGATTCTGATGTTCACCTGGGAGTTTCCCCCACTGATCTCCGGCGGCCTTGGAATGGCGTGTTACGGCATGGTGAAAGCCCTTCTGGCGCTGGGCATCAAGATCGATCTCGTGCTGCCGACCAAAGAGATGGTCTATTTCCCGCTCAGGGAAGTGTCAGATGTGGACACTCTGCCCGCGGTGTTCATGGATCCGGTGCTGCAATCGGAATATCTGAGCCGAAGTTTCCCAACCCTGAGTGACAAACTGGAATACATCGGCATAAGCGGCAGACCCGAATCCTACCTTCAACTCAGCGAACTGCAGCAATACATAGCCGCGGTCAGGACCGAGCAGTGGATCTCCGGCGGCGGAGGCCCTGAAGAAACGCAAATCTGGGAAGACCTGACCACCCATCTCATCGGCGAGGAAGACCTGATCAAAAAGGTGCAGGAGTACACTCTGAGGGCTGAGCGATTCGCCAAAGAGCTTGATTATAACCTGATCCATGCCCACGATTGGTTGACCTACCCCTCAGGCATGCTCGCCAAGAAGATTTCCAAAAAACCCCTGCTGGTGCATATCCATGCCACGGAGTTTGACCGCGCCGGTGGACCGGGCGACGAGAGGGTTCACAAGATAGAGCACGCGGGGCTAATCTACGCGGACAGGGTTATCGCAGTTTCGCAATATACTGCTCAGATGATCATGTCCCGATACAGAATTGACACCGGAAAGATCAGGATCGTGCACAACGCCTTCTCGCTTTCCGAAGATACCGTGCTGGCCAAGAAGCGCTTGTTCAAGGGACCCACAGTTCTATTCCTGGGCAGGATAACCCTCCAGAAAGGACCTGATTATTTCCTCGAGGTCGCGGACCGGGTGCTCAAAGTACATCCCGAAGCCAGGTTCATTATGGCAGGGACCGGAGATATGGGACGCAAACTGCTTAGAAAATCCGCAACCAAGAGGATGGGCAATAGATTCCTGTTCACTGGCTTCCTCAACCGCCTGCAGGTCGAAGAGATCCTTCGCGCTTCCGATATCTATATCCTCCCCTCTGTATCTGAACCATTCGGAATTTCACCCCTGGAAGCGATGGCTTTCGGCATCACATCCATCATATCGAAGCAATCTGGCGTGGCAGAAGTCGTTCATCACGCTTTCAAGATCGATTACTGGGATGTGGACAGGATGGCGGACACTGTCAACCACCTGATCGAGAATCCTGACGCCTGCATGAAGATGGGCATCAACGGCATGCACGAGGTCAACAACATCCATTGGGCGGAAGCGGCGGATAAGATCAGAGTTATCTATTCGTCCATGCTTTCGGAATTCCTGAAAACAAATACCTAAGGAAGGTGTCGGATGCTTAACGTTGTTTTCTATTTCCAGGTTCACCAACCCTACAGGTTGCGCCACGTCAATGTGCTAGATATTGGCAAAAACACCGATTTCTTCAATGACACCCTCAACCGGCAGGTAATGGTCAAAGTCGCAGAGAAATGCTATCTGCCGACGAATAAACTGCTCCTCTCCCTGATCCGGAAAATGGAGGGAAGGTTCAAAATCGCTTATTCCATCACGGGTACGGCGATCGAGCAGTTCAAGCAATACAGCCCGGAAACGCTTGATTCCTTCAAAGCACTTGTTGATACTGGCTGCGTGGAACTTCTGGGCGAAACATACTATCACTCTCTCGCCTTTCTTTACGACACCAACGAGTTTCTGGACCAGGTGGCGATGCACAGGGAACTGATGAAGAGCGAGTTTGGCTATCATACAGAGACTTTCCGCAATACTGAACTGATCTATCAGGACAGGCTTTCGGACCTTATCTTCGAGATCGAAGGATTCAAAACGATCATCACGGAAGGCGTGGAAAGGATTCTGCAGTGGCGGACGCCCCTATACGCCTATAAAAACTACTCCAAAGACATCAACCTGCTGCTGAAGTATTATCAATTATCAGACGATATCGCGTTCAGGTTTTCCAACCGCGACTGGCCGGAATATCCTCTCACGGTCGATAAGTTTGTGAACTGGATCGATCATCTGACGTTGGCAGAGCAGGAAGGCAGGAATCAATTCCTCAACCTCTTTATGGACTACGAGACTTTTGGCGAGCACCAATGGGCAGAGTCCGGCATCTTTGATTTTATGCAGCATTTCCCCGCTGAGGTTCTCTCGCGACCGCATCTCGGCTTCGCAACCCCCAAAGAGACCTTCGCTCTGGCAAACTATCAGCAGGAATCACTCTCATTCCCTGATCCGGTATCCTGGGCGGATGAGGAACGCGATCTCTCAGCCTGGCTGGAAAACGACATGCAAAAAAACGCGATCGAGACATTCTTCGGCCTGTTGGAACAGGTAAAGCAAACCGGCGATCCGCAGCTGCT
>CAZKAA010000088.1:0-5924 GCA_964550575.1 uncultured Candidatus Cloacimonadota bacterium | reverse complement strand
TGCTGGAAACAGCTCGCAAACTGAGCACTTCGGATCACTTCTATTACATGTGCACCAAATATTTCCAAGACGGAGACGTGCACAAATACTTCTCACCCTACGATTCTCCCGATCAGGCCTACATCTATTACATCAGCGCGCTTGCGGATCTGGAGGAAAGGATAATGAGCAGGAAGTGATATGAAAGGCAAAGTAATAATCCTGGAAGACGACAATATACTGGCCAGCCAGATCTCAAAAATCTTGAAGCAGAACGATTATTCTGTCCTGCATTCGACCAATTCGGACAACTTCTTCGAAGAACTTCGCGGGTATATGCCGGATGTCATCCTGTTGGACGTTTTCCTTGTCGGCAGCAGGCTCAACGGTTTGCAAGTCCTCAAGTACCTGCGTGAAAACCTGGACTTCAATTACAAGGTCATCGTGATTTCCGGCGAAGTGAAGTCAGAGCAGGTTCATCAGATACGGGAACTTGGCGCATACCATTTCATCGAGAAGGGCGCCAATTTCAGCATCAACCAACTTCTGCTTCACATCGACAATGCGGTCACCCTCAAACGCCAGGAAGAACAAAACCTCGATCTTCAAATAGAATACCTTAACCTGAAAAAGCAGTTCACCCGCACTTTTCCTTTCATCGGAGAAAGCGATAGCATAAACCGCGTGCGCGAACAGCTGATGAAACTCGCGGAGGTTGACGAGGACATCCTGATCCTTGGTGAAAACGGCACTGGCAAAGAAGTAGCCGCCAATTATTTCTATGTAAACTCGAAGCGGTTCGGCAAGCCGTTTCAGACGGTCTATTGCAGTGTGCTGACGGAAAACCTGATCGAAAAAGAGCTCTTCGGACAGGAAAAAGACCTCGCCGATCCCGCCGCAAGATCCAGCATCGGTTTCTTTGAGAAATGCTCCGAAGGCATCCTCTTTCTGGATGAGGTTACCAATCTTTCGCTTCAAGCCCAAGCCAAGATTCTGAGGGCGATCGAAAACAAGGAAATTCAAGTGGTGGGAGGTAACCTCAAAAAAGTAAACACACGCCTAATTTTCACCTCCAATGCTGATTTGAAGACGTTTTCGGATACTTCTCGCTTTCGCCGTGATTTCTTTTACCGCATCGAATGAAGCGTGATTGAAATCCCGCCTCTGCGCTCAAGGGACAACGACATCCTCCTGTTGATGAGCTATTTCATCACAAACTATGCCAGCAACTACAACCTGAACGTCGAACTGGACCTCAAGTCTATCAAGGAAGAACTGCTCAAGTACAATTGGCCGGGTAACGTGCGCGAACTGAAAAACTTTTGCAAGTTCATCTGCATCAACGAGCGCGAGATTAGCACCAGAACCATTCTCCGGCATATCCACAACAAAATGCTCCAGCATTCCGACGGCGGGATTCAGGGCATGGACAAGTATTACCTGATCAACAACATCAAAGACAGCAGCGCAGCTTTCGAAAGGGATTATATCCTGCATTATCTGGAAGCGAACAACTGGCAGGTGAGCAAAACCGCCAAAGCGATCGGTCTGGAACGCACCACTCTCTACAAGAAGATGAAGATACTCGGCATTGCCCAACTTCCAGAGGAACATTAATGACCAAGAACCTCGGTTTGAAGATAATCTCGCTGCTGACCGCCATCCTGATCTGGGTGCAAATCACCCTAATGGCGGAGCATCAAAGCAAAGCAATGCTGCCCCTTCGTCTGATTCCAACGGTGGTGAATCCCATCCCGCCTCAAGCGGAGAAGAGGATTCCTTGCCTGGTCGAAGGCAGAGGCCTTGATATCATCAAACTAAGGCATTCCAGAGCGGTCATCCAGATGACGACCGACGATTATCTGTCCGGCAACGAAAAGAACTACACCCCGATAGGCATTCCGCATAACCTGAAAGTTAACCTGACGGGCATTGAGCCTGGTTTTTTCAAAACGATCGCGATAAAGCAAAAACCAGCCCAGAATGCCTTTCAGACATTGCAAAGCCAACAGCCTGAAGCGACCGTGGAAAGAATACTAGATGTCAGAATCAATGATGTTTCCGGCAAGCAGTTTTTCCCCGGTTCCGCGACGATTCAGGTCAAGGGTCCCGAGACTCTTGTGGCCAAACTGCCTGCCGGATTGAAAGTCACTACGGAGGAGACCCCCCGTCCCGATGGCAAGTATGCCTTAAAATGGGAATTGCCTCCCGGGCTGACCCTGTTAAAAATAACTCCAACCGAAGTCATCCAACTTCAATGAAACGCATTCTGGCTTTTGAATCGTCTTGCGACGATACATCTGTGGCCATACTGGATACAGAATTCAGAGTGCTCTGCAATCTTGTATCCACCCAACATTCCCATGCCGCGTTTGGCGGGGTTCTGCCGGAACTCGCTTCCCGCCTCCACATGCGAAACATACTGCATTTAACTGAAACAGCCTTGCACCAGACCGGGCTGGAAGCAGGCCAAATCGACGCTCTTGCCGTATCGACAAACCCAGGTCTGATCGGATCGCTGATCGTGGGATTGTCATTCGCCAAAAGCCTCGCCTGGGTTTGGGGTAAACCGCTGATCACGGTTAACCATATGATGGCACATATCTTCGCCAACTTCATCGAAACACCGGGCATCAACCCGCCTTTTTTGGCCCTGGTGGTATCCGGCGGACATACGGAGATGGTCCACTTCAAGTCGCTAACGGATTTTGAAGTCGTAGGCAAGACACTTGACGACGCGGCGGGAGAAACATTCGATAAAACTGCCAAGCTATTGGGTCTTGGTTTTCCCGGAGGACCGGCGATCGATAAGCTTGCCAGGGATGGCGATCCTGCCTATCATCGATTTCCCCGGGGCCTGAACCGTAAAGGCAACCTCAATTTCAGCTACAGCGGCCTGAAAACAGCTGTCCTGGAGTATCTCACAGCCAGCGACCCCAACCAGATTGAGACTCACAAGGCGGATATTGCGGCATCCATCCAGCAGGCGATTATTGATCCTCTAATCGGTAAATCGCTTGCCTATGCTAATCAGGAAAGCATCAAAACAATTTTGCTGGCGGGAGGAGTCGCGGCGAATTCCGCCCTCAGGCTGCAGCTTGACCGGGAATCAGCCAGGCACAAGATCGCTGCGCATTATCCCCCACTTTCTTTGTGCGTGGACAACGCAGCAATGGTAGGCGCTGCGGCAATACCCAAACTCCTGGCCGGACAATTCTCCGGCCTGGATGTGAACGCTTCGCCGGCCAAGGGAACCCGAAGTATCTGAAGCTTTTCCAATTTACGATAATCTATTAAAAAAACATCCCTGAGTATAGATACAACGCTATAGTAGACTAAATCAATTATCACAAAAAAAAGCCATCCCCGCGGGAGGGATGGCTGCTGTTGTCCTGCTGTCCGAGAGGTTGGCGGATATTGTTGCTTAAATCATTGCTGCTCAGTGCCCGCCACCGCCATGGCCTGTTCCGCCGTGGCCTCCGCCAGGACCTCCGCCGCTACCGTGGCCTCCATAGCCGCTGCCGGGACCCCCGCCGCCAGGCGGATGAGGGGGATTGGGCGGATTGGGAGGTGTAGGGGGCGGACAATATGGTTGCGGATAGTGTGGCCTCGGGTAGAGCCAATTGTACCAGAAAACTGGCCTGGGTGGACGCGCCGGCCTGGGAGGAAGTGGCGGGGGGCAATAAACTGGAGGCTGCACATATTCCCTGGTCAATGCAAAACTGAATATCGTCGGATATCGGATCGCATCCTGCTGCCACGCTTTGTTGTAAGGCACAAAGATCTCCTGCTGGATGGGGATGTATCCGTTTTTGGTGATATAGATGTTAAAGACTCTGCCCGGAATCCCGCAGTTGTAGACCATATACTGGTCCATCATCACGGGGAATATCTGGCTTGGCGTGGAACCAAGATACTGGTTGGTTCCGGTGAGGGTGATCGTCGCGCCTGTGGGTTCTGTAATGATCTGGAACGCCCCGAACATGTTTTGGGCTCCCAGCAGACCCGCTATCAGGGTGAACATGGCTATGGCCGCTATTCTGAGTCTCATGTCATCCTCCTAAGGGAATGATTGTTTCTACAAATAATACCTGCCGATATGGGATTCCTGCACAAAAAAAACAGACCGCGGAGAAAACCATGTAGCGATCCGCGGCCTGAGTTCTTAATCTGTTATCCTGCTACAGGTTCTCGATGTTTTTCAGAGGCTTCCCCGCAGTCGCGGGAGATACGCCGCTAATGGTCAGATACCCTGCCAAAGGCGAACCCACCGGGTTGTCGCTTTCGTCCACTTTGAACAACTGGACTGGAACGATGACCGGCTTGCCGTCGATTTCGGCGGGGGATTTTCCTTCTGAATCAAGCGGGAACGGATTTCTATGCAGCCAGGCAAGCCCGATCGCCGCGCTTCCATCCGGCGCATTAACATTCTTGCGGGATGAACCGAGCGCGAGCCTTTGCTCCTGGCTGAGATTAGGCGAGTTGATGCTGGAAGTCACGCTTCCGAGGCATTCGCCGTCCAAAAACACTTTCCTGTGCGCTGCTATGCCTTCGCTGACCAGGATCAGCAACGTTTTTTGGGGATTCCCGGAAAGCTCTTTCTCCAGAGCCTCTTTTCCGACAAACCAGTTCTTGCCCATATCCACTGCGGCATCAAAGAGGGGGGCGTTAATCGGCGTATGAGACGGATCGTATTCGCTTCCCATCAACGGTAAACCAAAGGGACCGGCTGAAATCCTGTTCTCGTCCCTTCCGCCCAAGCCGACCAGCAGACCGCCCAGATCAAGGGCTCCGGAAACGATGCGCTTGAAATCCTCAGCTGCGTTTGCCACTGGGAGATAAAGCTCCCAGCCCCACCTATTCGTGTATCCTGTGCGGCTGATGATGTAGTTGTGGCCTTCGCGCTGGAACTCGTTGAAGGTGAAGTAGTTCATGTTCTTTTCCGGTTGCATCCTGTTTTTCAGCACTTCCGCGCCATAGAGCGACTTGATCAGCTTGTAGGACAAAGGGCCTTGAATATCTACTTTGACCAGTTGATCAGAGATATCTGTTGCCGTCACATCTTCATCAGCTGATTTCTGCGCCATGATTCGGTCGATGTCCGCGATCAGCCCGCTCTCGCCAGATTGGTCGGTGATGTCGTGGCCAGCGTTGATCACCGCGATATACTCTGTTTCGCTTATTCGCATCAGGATCATATCGTCCTGGACTCCGCCCTTTTC
Organism: uncultured Candidatus Cloacimonadota bacterium; assembly: GCA_964550575.1. Lineage (GTDB taxonomy): Bacteria > Cloacimonadota > Cloacimonadia > Cloacimonadales > Cloacimonadaceae > Syntrophosphaera. The sequence continues at coordinate 723 of CAZKAA010000088.1, read as the reverse complement.
GTTCAGCAGGAGCGTGTATTTGCAGGACCCGATCTTCATTTCGCTCATACTGCCCGCCAGCGCGCGGTCGAGCAACGCCGGCGCGTCATTTCCGCAGAAGCGGATCTGCGCCATGTGGTCGATATTGTAGATCGCGAGAGTATTGACTGCCGCGGCTTCCTCAAGCACCGAGGTCAAATAGTTGACCGCCATGTCGTACTCGCCGAAGTTGCTTCTTTTGATGCTTTGCAAGGGAATCCCTTTCTTCTGGGCGAGCAGGGGCAAATACCAGTTTTCCTCAAGTTCATAGAGGAACGTCCTGCGCGGTGTTGAGGGGAAGTCGAAACCTAACTTGGACATTTGATAACTCCTATTCTATTTATAATCATGATCTTATATTCCATCGCGCCAGACAATCCGCCCATCCAGCATCGTCAACAGGGATCTCGCATCCAGCCAATATTCGTGCGGCAGATTGTTGAAATCCTCCAAGACGATCAGATCGGCATTCTTGCCAACCATGATCGACCCCTGTTCGTTGATGGATTTGGAAGCTATGGCTGCCCCCGCCGTATAGCAATAAATGGCTTCAGGGGCAGTTAAACCCTGGGCAGGCATCCACGCGGCCGTTAAGGGCGAAAGGGCTTTCCTGCGCTGGATCGCGGAGTAGATGCCGTGGAACGGGTTGATCGTTTCGATCAGATCGGAAGAGCGTCGTGTAGGGAAAGAGTGTAGGATAGGGTG
>CAZKAA010000087.1:0-9125 GCA_964550575.1 uncultured Candidatus Cloacimonadota bacterium | reverse complement strand
GCCTTAATTATTAAGAAGTGATTAACTAGTGATTAAGAAGTGATTAAGAGATGTTAACAGGAAGGGGCTGGGTATCAGAGGATTGGATGTCCGCGGCGGACTCTGGTTCCGGCGCGGATTGCGGACCCGGCCTGAGGGGCGGGCATCACATCACGGTGAGCCGCTTTAGGCTGAGCCTTACGCCGTTGATCCGGCAGGCAGCCAGATAGATCCCGGGGGCAAGCCTGTCCGTCCGGAGCGTCCCCTGTCCGCAGAGCAATTCCGAGGGGGAAAGGACATGTTCCGCGACCTTGCGCCCCTTGATGTCGTAGAGGGTGACGCTTGCCTCGCCGCCAGAGCCTGCCGGGGCTTCCGGAAAACGGAAGTTGATGGCTGCATCGGTCCCGGCGCTGAGGGGATTGGGGTAATAGACCACCGGCAGGCAAGCGGAATCGCCTTGCTGGGTGGGATCATCAATTGCCACGGTGGTATCCACTAACCCGGTATTACCAGCATAGATGATAATTGCACCGGGAGTGTCAGATAATCCCGGCGGGCGGTGGGATGCGCTAATTGCCAAGTCGTCCAGTCCATCGGCATTGAAGTCGCCGGACGCCATGGCATAGCCAAAGCTGGAATACACGGCAACGCTTGCAGGACGGCGCAGCAACAGGTCGTGAGTGCCATTGAAGTGCGTTTTCCCCAGCCAGATAACCGCGGCCCCGTCATCCGCATAGGCGGTATATTTGGACCCGATCAGGTCGTCTTTACCGTCCCCGTTAAGGTCACCGAAGGTAAAACCTATATCTGCCCACCCGAAACCGAAATAATCCGGACGCAGTTCCACGTCAAAGACCGGAGATAGCGTTTCTCCGCCCAACCAAAGAGCACCGTAATAATCAGTCCCGTTACGAATAAGTCTGCCTATAAAGTCAGCATATCCGTCGCCATTAACATCACCTGCTGCCAGGGGTTTGCGTTCATAATCAAGACTACTGTCTGAGACAAGATTGACAATCTCGCACATTGAGATGTCAGGACAGCCATAGTAGAGGTCAACGTTGCTGTTATCATGATCATTATTGTGGGTATAAGTCAGGATGAAATCATCAAAACCGTCGACGTTAACATCGCCAACACCATTTATTCTGGCGTTGGTTGCAATTTCTGTGACACTTTCATAAATAGTATAGAGCTGATATGATCCACCAAACATGATATCAAGTTTAAATTTGTCTGGATTATTCCACTTAGTGACCAAGCCCAGATCGTCAAAACCGTCTCCGTTTATATCTCCCAAAGCGAATACTTCCGACCAATCTACATACTGACCCTGCATCCAGTAGGCGGGATGGTCAAACAGCATCCCTGGGGTTGGAGAAGGCTGCTCCCCGCCAAAATAGACGCATATCCGGTATATCGCATCCATGGTTGCAGCGTTGATTTTTCGGATTGCAGTCAGGTCTTCAAATCCATCGCCATTCACGTCACCTGCGTTCTTTATGCTGCCAGGCAAAAAATAATCCTGAGGAGCACCATAGATGATGAAGTCTGCCTCTGTATCGAAACCTGATCCTCCGAATAGGAAAAAGATCCTGCCATATTCGTAAATTCCCACGTCTTCAGGACGCGGATTCCAACCCTGCAGAACAGCAAGGTCCTTGATGCTGTCCCCGTTGAAATCCAAGGCTGCTATACCCCATCCCATGCCCAGGGTATTAGGTTCACCCTGAAGAATTGCCATCACGTCCAGATGATTCTGGGCTGATAAACCGCAAAAAACCAGCATTATCAAGATCAGGAGACAGGGGATGATATGCCGGGAGCCTACCACTGCCAGAACCGGGAAGCCAAGCGGTGACTGGGCTAACGCTTCTGACATCTTGCGAGTGATCATGGACACCTCATATAGCCGCGTATTTTTTAGAGTAAAACTCCCAAAAACTCAGTATAATCACCTGCCAACATTGTCAACCTTTTATCTTCTGATGTTAATCCCCGGCTCCTTGGCCCCAATCGTTCTGCCTTTTGCCCACGCGGACTCGCCGTAGATCAAAGCATTCGCAAAACTCATTTTGTGATTTTATAGAGAGATTCTCACCCAGCCCTGCTGGGTAGTGGCGATCAAACCCAGTTGCATGTTTGAATGGCACTATGTAGCTAATCTAGTAGCAAGAAAAATCCCGGAGGCTGGCTCCGGGATTATCTGCTATAGGAAACGCCGGCTGCTTACTCGAAGGGCAGGAAATTCAGCAGGGCGTGGATATTGAGGGTGGAAAGCGCGGTTCCGATCAGAACGGCGATCACGATGAGGATCTTGAAGTAGTCCTGCGCTTTCAGCATGCTGACAAGTTCCAGGTTGCGGGAGAGATAGGCGGCGGCGGCGTAGAATTCCTCGCCAATGAGGGTGTAGTCGCAGGTGGTGATGAAGAAGGGGATCTGGGTGATGGCGTCCGAAGCCGCGATCTGGATCGCGCCGCTCTGGTTGCCGGTTTCGGTCATCAGCAGGGCTTCGGCGTTGAAATAGCCCATATAGAAGACGGTCGCGATGCGGTCGCGGATGGTGATGCCATTCACGGCGGCGCTGAAAGCGAACTGCACGTCCGAGACGAAGAAGATGTCGTTCTGGTTGTAGGCGTCCGGGCGTCCGGCTTCGCTGTAGGCGGTCTGCACCATTTCCTGAGCCAGCGGGACGACGAAGTAGTCAGTGTGCGGGGAAATCAGGCGGGTGTCGTATTCCGCGGTTTTTTTGGCGATCTGGTGCAGGATCATCATCGCGGATACGGTGCAGGGGTCGCCCAAAGTTCCCCAGCCGGGAACGAACATCACGGGCCTGCCCATCTCCGTGGCGCGCCCGATGGCGTTGTCAAGTTCTTCCAAGCCGGCGATGGGGCGGAGGTATAGCTCCTTGCGGCGTGTGATGTAGAGCGCGTAGACGACCATGATGGCCATGATGATGGAGGCGATGAGGGTCGCGAGCTTGGTTTTGTCGAACCACTCGTTTTTGGGATAATGCCAGTTATCCTTGCCAGCGTTGGCGGCGAAGAGCTTGGGGAAGTCCGATTCGTCGCTCCAGAGCCCTTTTCCGTTGGTTGCCAGAAGCTTGTAGGCATAGGTGCGGCTGTTTTGTTCAAACTCGCCGCGCAACTTTTTGCGCCAGGCGCGGTCGCCGGTCTTGGCTTCCAGCGCTTTGTAGAGAGGGTTTGAGGTGATGAGTTTCAGGTCCTGGCGCAGGGAAGAGAGCGTGTCCTGATAGGCGGCTATGTTTTGCTGCTGGAGCGGATCACCCGAGGCAGTGGATTGCAGTTTCTTGAACGCCGCTTCGCGCTTGCTGATGTCTTTGCGCAAGTCCTCGATCTTGTTGCGGAAATCGCCCTGAAAGAGGGAAACGCTCAGGGGCGCGCCGGTGTCCTGGTCGACGGCGACGGTGATCTCCGGATCAAGGAGCAAGCGCTGGCTCTTTTCGTCATAACCCAGGATGGCGGGGAAGGGATAAACGTAGCCGGGGTATTCGATCGTGTGGTCATATGAGCGGGACAGGGCGGCGATGCGCATGCCGGGGGAGTAGGCTGTCGAGAGCTTGCTTTTGCTGAAGATGTCGTAAAAGGCGTTGTTCAACTCCAAGTTTCCATAGCTGACCGGACCGCTTGTGTAGATCATGGTTTTGGGGTCGTAGCTAAGTTCCTGTACCAGTTCGTCGTCGCCGAAGCTTTTATCCCCGCGCAGGCGCGTTTTGACGCGGACGATCAGGCGGGATGAGTCTTTCAGGTCTTTGGGCAGGTCGAAGGCGACGATCTTGTCCGGATAGTTCTCTTTGGCGGTTCCCAGCAGCTTGCCCTTCGGATCGAAGAAGCTGAAGCGGATGTTTTCGATCAGGCTGACGCCGTTTTCGGAGAACTCGTAGTTCAGGCGGATGCGGTTTTGCGCCTTGTTGGCATAGGACGCCTGGGTCACAAAGGCCAGCGGCTTGCCGAAAGAGAGGATCAGGTTGTCGCCCTTGTCGTTGGGCTTGTCGATCACGGAATAGGCGGGCAGGGGGGGTAGGCTGGCAGAACCGGAGATCGAGATCTCGTTGCCCAGCGCCGCCGCATAGTACATCTCGGGTGCGGGAGCGCCTTCGGCGTAGAAGTAGTCCTGATACATCAGCACGGGGAGATAATCGCGCAGCCTGTCGGGACCGGGAATGGGGTCAAGCCCATTATCGGCAGACGTTTTGTCGTAGAAAATCAAAGCTCCGTAGCTGGGTTCGGCGACATGCACCAGCAGGGAGTTCTGCTTCCAGTTCTGATGGGGCAGGCCTTCCGCGAAGAGGCTGTCCGGCTCCGCGGCGTTGGCTTTCTGGTCCGCGTGAAACACGCTCAGGTTTGCTTTCGGCATCAGCCACATTTCCCAGTGGTAGATGCTGTAATTGCCGTAAGGCGGACTCCATTCGAAGCGCAGTTCCTCTTTGTCCGCAAGGTAAACGCTGTGCAGCACGGCCGTGGTATCGGGGCGGTTGTGGCGGGGAGTCGCGGCTTTTACTTCGGAAGGCTTGAGCAACTGGCCTGTTTCGGAGACGGGGACCACGCAATAGTAGTAGGTCTGGTTGGGTTTTGGATAGACCAGGATGTTGTTGAACTGGTTGAGCTTGTATCCGGCATAGGTCTCAGGCCCGTTCTCCCCTTTTTTCTCCACGCGCCTGGCGGCATGGTAGAACTTTGGGGTGTTGATGTCGCCCATCACGTTGTAGTGTCCGAGCATCCCTTTCAGGACGTTCGCGTCACGGGGGACCGCTTTGTAGAGGGTTGAGGAACTGGTCTGCCTGCCTCCGGGAAAGGGCTCGCCCCGGAACTCCGCGGCGCGGGCTTTTTCCTTTTTCAAGCCAGCCGGCGCGGTCTCAAACTCGACCAGCGCGGAGTAATAAATGTCGGAGTAGGTCATCCATTCGCCCGGGAAGCCTGTTTTGGCATCCACTTCGATCTTGCTGACAAGGAACAGGCTGTCGGGATCGTGTCCCCGGTAGATGTTGTATTGGATTACCCGGTGGGATTTGTCCACCGGACGCCATTTCAGCAAAACGCCGGTGCCGTCGTCGAAAGGCAGGTCTCCGGCGCTGAAATCCTGCACCTGGATGGGGGAAAGCTCTGTTTTGCCGCAGGCTGAAAGGAGCAGGGTTGCGGCGACAGCGATCAGCAAAAGGATGTGGGAGAAAATCTTAAGGTTCATGTTCACCTGATGTGATAACTCACGCTGGAAGTTTTGCAAAGTGCAGAGGGGAGGCGGTTGGCCTCCCCCTGCGTAATCAAATCGCGGGTTTTATCCGCTGAGCGCGTTTTTGATCAAGACGAAAACATCGTTGACCAGGAACTGGATGCGGCCGATCAGAAGAGAGATACGCGCCATCACGGTCAAGCCGAAAGAAGCGCCGAAGCCGACCATCATGTACCATTTGCCGATGTCGACGAATTTGCCGTAGACCCCCGTGTGCGCCTTGGAGAAGAAGAAGTAGAGCAGCACGGCGATGGTGCCGATGAAGATCAGGACCAGGTTGATGTTTTCCAGGGGCACCATGGCTTGGCGCATCTGCACAAGAATGCTGTTGTGCATCGCCAACGCGACGCTGGCGCCGACTCCCATCATGGAAAAGGCGATGGGATATCTGGACAGCCAACTGAGCTTGCGGCTGAAACGGAAGATGTAGAAGATACCTATGATGATGGGGAAAATCAGGATCCATTCGTTTTTGAGCAGCAAGGGCTGATAGACGTAGGGTATGAACGCCTTTTCATAGGTCAGTACGAGCGAATAGCCCAGTGAAACGCCGACCAGAAGCTGTTCAGACATCTGATAAAAAGGATTGTCCTTGTAGAGAAAGGAGAAAATGCACAGCGTGAAAAACGCCGCGGCCAGATTGCTGAGTAGTTCGAAAGACATTGTTTTCCTCCTTTACTTCTTGGCTGTCCGGGCTTTTTGGACGAAGTAGCCGATGTTTCCGATCACGATGAAGAGAATGATCATGATATGAGCGACCGACTGGGCGTTCATGCCGACGCGGGCGACCTTGAACTTGTAGAGAGTGTTGCGTGTCATCCGGTTCAAGCCTTCCCATGCGGGTTTGGAAAAATCGTCGGCCTTGAGTTTGCTGATATCGATTACGACTTTGCCTTCCTCGGTCGCCCTGGCCTGCTGCATCAGCTGCTGGTCTTTGGCGGGGTACTGGGCGAGGAATTTGGTGAACTCGTCGGCGGTGAACTTGGCCTTGGTTTGGGTCGTGATCTTGATCAAGTCCTGGATTTCTGACTTGCCCAGCACGTCTTTGCTGAAGGGGCGTCCGTTTTTCTGCATGTTTTCCGGGTCGCGGTAAGCGGCGAAGACGTCGACCATCTTCTCGTATTCCGCGGCGCCTTTCAGACCGGCAAGCATGCCGATGAACTGTCCTGACTGCAGGTAGGGATATTCATCCGCGGCCATAACGGCGGTGACGCCAACCGCGATGTTGGTGCCGAACTTGGGACGCGCGTAGGTTAGCCAGTAACCGCCGGCGACGGATCCGGAAAACTCGACCACCAGGTTCATCTCGCTGTAGCTGTTGATCCCTTTCATGATCGGCAGGTTTTCGGTTTTACGGCCTTCAGCGTCGTTGGGCACGGCTTTGGCTATGTTGTCGCCCATGCCGATGATGGTCGGCATGATCAGCGCGGCGGGGATGTAGCCAAAGTTGCAATAGTTGACTCCGGATTGGATATCCGGATACTCCTCTTTCACGGTGTTGATCGCCATATCGATGATCGGAGCGCCGGTGGGTAGGAACGACAGGGTGAAGACCTTGATGTTGCGCTCAAAGCAGTGGCGCAGGATCGCGATTTCCATCGGATAGAGCTCCGGCATTGTGGATGAGTCGTGCCAGAAGCTGAGCAGCACCGCGCGGTTTTCCTTGCCGGCCATTTCGTCGATCATCTTATAGACATTCTCCGTGGGGGGAGAAGTCACGTTGTCGGAATTGTAGGGTATCAAAAGGGGGATGACGATCGCCAGCGCGATGACGATGTAGATCCACCGCCGGTCGAGCTTTTGGAGGCGCTCAAAGAGATTCATCTTATCTGCCATGATCAATCACCTCCCAGATAGGAGCGTTCAATGCCCAGCAGGATTTTGAGGGTGGTCGCCACGCTGCCGAGTCCCACGCCAAGCATGATGCCGCGCTTGGAGGCGAGGTTGGGGACGTCCAGGATCCATTGCGAGATATCTGGCAGATGCTTGCTGATCTTGACTCCCAGGGGAACCTGGGCAAGCATCACCACGATCGCCGCGATCAGCAGAACCGTGGCTTCGGGGGAACGGGCTCGGAACGCCTTGTATGCCGCGGAAGCCATATAGAAGGCTAGCAGCGCGAACATTGTGGCGCTCATGGGCATCTGCACATATTCGAAGATCCACATATACAGGCTGCCCTTTTGGGTCCCGCCGATGAATCCGGCCAGGGCCGTGATCACAAAACCGGCGAAGAAGAAGAAACTGTATTGCCATTTGGGGGCTTTGCGCTTGATCTTGCTGTAATGCATCATGGAAAGGCTCATCACGCCAAGCAGCATGCCAAAGGGTGACATCGCGCGGATCCACGGCACATAGAACTCATAGTAGAATACATCTTGCAGCAATCTGTGCGGAATGAACACCCAGAGCAACCAGATGAATCCTCCTACGATCACTATTAACAGGGGTATTGTCTTCTTCATGTAAGACCTCTTTTATTTTAAAGGGAAAAGTTGCATTAAGCCTGTGATCTGGAAGGTCGCTAATAGCGCTCCGGCAATCACGAAGACCAGGATCAGGAACTTGAAGTAGTCCTGGCCTTTGAGGGTTCCCAGCAGCATCGGCTCGCGGTTGAGGTATGCCGAAGCGGCGTAGAGTTCCTCGCCGATCAGGGTGTAGTCACAGGTTGTGATGAAGAAAGGAATCTGCGTGATCGCGTCGCTTCCGGCGATCTGCACGGCTCCCACGGCGTTTCCGGTTTCCGTCATGAGCAGCGCTTCGGCGGCGAAATAGCCCATGAAGAAGTTCGTCGCCATGCGTTCGCGGATCATGATGCCGTTCACGCCAGCCACATAGGCGAACTGGGTGGAGGTCAGGTAGAACACGTTGTTCTTGTCATAGCTGTCCGGGCGTCCGACGGCGTAGTGGGCTTCTCGCACGATTTCCTGCGCGATCGGCATCACAATGTAGTCGTAGCAGGGAACGATCAGCTTGGTATCGTATTCCGCTGCTTTTTTCGCCACCAGACTGAGGATGCCCATGGAGGCGAGCGTGGCGACGTCTGAGAGACCTCCGTTGCCCATGCAGTAAAGCATTGGGCGTCCCATCTCGGTGGCGCGTCCGATGGCGTTGTCGATTTCCTGCAGTCCGGCGATCGGGCGCATGTAGAGGTCTTTCCCCCGCTTCGCCAGATTTACGAAGACAACCACCGCCGCACCGAACAAGATCACCGCGATCAGGGTGACGAGCTTGTTCCAGTCAAACCAGTTGGAGATCGGGATGTAGTAATTCAGGTTTTCCTTTTTATCCTGATCGAGGTCTGATTCCACGAACAAGCCTTTGCCGTCCGTGCGCACAACCATATAGTTGTATTTGCGGGTTTCAGGCTCGCGCAGAGATTCCACATAACTCATCAGGCCGCGGTTGGACTTGAAGTTCATAGCTTTTTTCAATCCGGGATTTTTCTCATATATCTTGAGGGTTTTTTCCTGAGATTCAAGCTTTTTCGTCAGTCCTTCGATCTCCGCGGTGAGTTGCGGCGCCAGCATCAATGAGTCCGCGGGCAGGGTTCTCAGCCTGTCCTGCTTGCTTCTGAGCTCTTTCTTGGCTTCGCTCAATTCGGCTTTCATTTTCTTGAGCGTTTGCCGCGTTTCGTCCGCATAGAGGCTCACGGAGATCATCGTTTCATTCTCCGCGTCATAGAGCATGTCGGTTTTGGAAGGGAGCAGAATGGTATCGCGGGCTTTCTCGTTTGCTTTGAGTTTTTTGCTGTAGCGCTCGCCGCCCATGTATGTGTACAGAGAATCGCCCTTGACGAAGTTGACGCCGACAACGGGCTTGTAGACTGTTGTTACGTAGGGAACGGTCACATCGAGGTTGTTCTCGAAAGAGGTGTTGCGCTTGAACATCACGAA
>CAZKAA010000086.1:0-9403 GCA_964550575.1 uncultured Candidatus Cloacimonadota bacterium | reverse complement strand
AGATAATGAGCGGTGACTGGAGTTCAGACGTGTGCTCTTCCGATCTAAAAACACGGAAATCTACCGGCCGGCGCCGATTCGGGTCGAGTTTGCTGGAGTCGAGGGATGAAGGTTTTCTGGCATCTGGGCGACAGGAATCCCGACTATCGCAGCGTGATGAAAGAGCACGGCGACTTTTACATCGGGGGCAGGCTAATCTCCGCCCAGAGGGTCGTGATCGCGGAACAGACGCATTCCGACCTGGTGCACGTATGCCGCGAAAGCGATTGCGGAGCGGGCTTTGGAGCCCATCCCCAGATTCCGGTGGCGGATGCTCTGATCAGCAACGTTCCGGGACAGTATTTGTTTATCCGCACGGCGGACTGCACGCCCGTGCTGCTTCATGACCTGCGCGGCAGGGCGGTGGGCGCGGCACACAGCGGACGCGAAGGCACCAGAAAGAACATCGCGGGAAAAACCGTGGCGGCGATGTGTTCCGCTTACGGCTTGGAGCCGGCGGAGATCATCGCGTGGATCGGCGCGGGAATCTGCCGCGACCACTATGAAGTTGACGAAGAGACCTGGGACCGCTACAATTCCAGCATGGCAGAGCAGGGCTTCTATCCCAACCGGGGGAAGCACCGCCACATTGATGTCCGGCTAGGAGTTTTTCAGCAACTACTGCGCGCCGGAATCCCTTTCCGCAACATCGATCAGCACTGCGCCTGCACATTCGAGGACGAAAGATATTTTTCCTTTCGCCGGGACGGCACCCATAACCGCCAAATCAACATTATCGGGATGGAACATGAGTAAAATCCTCACCAACCCCAGCGGATCTCTCCGCCTTGAACTCAGAGACGACCGGCTGTCCGCCTGGCTGACTATCCGGGATAGAAACAGGCTCACGGACGAACAGGAGATCCTGGACCTGATCGAACAGGCTGGGATCAAAACCGGTTTTGAAGAAGCCCTGCGCTATATGCGCAAGCACGGTATGGAGAAAGAGTTCGACACCGCGTTCCCGGTCGCTATGTGCAACCACGTCAAGGGCGAGGGTAAGCTGAATTACTATTTTAATCTGGATCAGGCAAAGCACTTCGACGGAATCGTCTCCCGTGAAGAATTGGAAAGACTGACCTGCATCGAAGCCGGCACTGTGCTTGCTGACCACAGCAGCAATATCTTCGACCGGCCGGGCTCGATCTATGACATCTATGGCGAAATGCTGCCCGACGAGGATTTTGACCTGAACGAGATCCACAAGATCACGGGGGACAACGTGGTTTTTGACCAGGTGCGGCACCAACTGGTCGCGGAGTGCGCCGGATTTCCCCGCATCGACGGGGATGGCAGGATATCTGTGGTGAAGGTTCTGGTTTTGGATGGCGGGGTCAGCGGACTGGCGGAGGGATTGCGCTCACCGGTCGATCTTGAAGTCCGGGGAGACGTGGCCTCGACTCCGGTGACAGCCGCGGGCAAGGTCACGATCCGGGGCGACCTGACAGATTCGCAGGTGTGGTGCGAAGGCGACCTGCAAGTTGACGGACAGATCAGAAACTGCGTCCAAAACGAAGTCCGCGTCCTGGGAAATCTAGCCTGCGCGGGAATCAGCGATTCCCGGGTGCTTTGCCGCGGCCGCATTGAGTTTTCCGGAGCGGTAAGCAATTCCGAAGTTGTGGCGGACGGCGGCGTTCACTCCCCGCGGGGATCGGTGTCTGGCGGTCACCTGGAGTCCAGCGAAGACATCATTCTGAACACACTTGGCGATCAAACGGGATCCCCCACGGAAGTGGAGATAACGCTCAGCCCGTTTCACAAAGCGCTGCTGATGCAGATGACCAAAGAACTGATCCGCCTGAAGCAGGACCCCGAATCCAACGCCGCGGAGATCGCGAAGCTTAACGACCAAATCCGCAACTGCGAGCATGAACTGGACGGGGAACTGAACCAATATCTGCAGCGGGATCCCGCCCGTAAGCTGAAGCTATCTGTCGACAACGAAGTTTATCCGCCTGTCAGGATACGCATCCTGAGGCACGAATACGATCTCAGGAGCCCGCAGAGGCATCTTGAGCTATACGAAAAGGAATGAGGATTTTGCGATGCTGAGAAATGTCTTGCTGTCTCTGAGCATGTTGTTGTTGGCGGCGGCGAGTTTTGCCCTGCAGCCTGAATTTGCCACGGATCCCGCCGTATCGCCGGATGGGAAGGAAGTCTGCTTTGTCTTTGACGGCGATCTCTGGATCGTGTCCTATGGCGGAGGGAACGCCCGCCGGCTCACGGCAACCTATGTGGATGAATGGGGTCCCAGCTGGTCTCCCGACGGTAAATGGATCGCCTTCAACTCAAACCGCGAAGGAACCACCTATCCGTATCTGATCTCTCCCCAAGGCGGGGACGTGAGGCTGGTGTTTGCCGAAGCGTTCACGATCTCCGATTGGTTCGCGGACAGCGCCAACCTTCTTTGCACCAAGTACAATCAACGCTACGGCAGCTCGTTTTACAAAGTTCCGCTCGATGGTTCCCGGCCCGTTTTGCTGGCGGAGATCGGAGACCGCTACGCGTCACTTTCCCCCGACAACTCACGCATCGTGTTCAACCGCAACGGCAATCCCCATCGCGAAGCCTACCTGGGCAGCCTGGCGGGAGAACTCTGGCAAATCGACCTGGCCACCAAAACCTATACCCAGCTGACGCAGACCGAACACACGGAACGCTATCCCCGGTTCTCGCACGCGACCGCCACTAAGCTGCGCAACTACTTCTACTACTGCGCCTCGGACGGGGAGAGATTCCAGATCTTTCGCGCCAGAAACATGGATTTCGCCAACCCGGAGCAGATAACTTCACTGCCGGACTGGTCCGCGCGGGATATTTCCATCGCCAGAAAGAACAACAACATCGCTTTCGAGTATTTCAACGAGATCTGGACCTGCGACGACAAAGGCCGGACTGCCAAATTGAGCATCAATATCAACGAAGACCTTTGGTTTCCGGACAGGCAAACGGAATACATGAACGACGACTTCCATGCTTTCGCCATCTCCCCGGATGAACTGGTCGTCGCGTTCAAATATGGATACGACACATTTTTCATGCCCTTCAAGGGCGGCGAGGTCAAGCGAGTCACGACAGGCCAGTCTTCCCAGGGCGAGATGGAATTCATGGACGACGGGCGCACGCTGGTGTTCATGCAGAGGGAGGACGGGCTGCGCAGGCTTTACAGCGCAAGGTGCGACAGCCTGATGGAAGTCAGCGAGGTTGATTGGTTCGGCAAGGACAGCCTTGACGTGGAAGCGTTTGGCAAAGACCCGTCCGGCAAGTGGATTGTCTATTACGGCGACAACCGCCTCAGCAGCAGGATAGCCGTGGCGGACAGCACCCTTTCCAGCCTGCGTCCCCTCTCCGTGGATCGCCCCGTGGTCACCAACTTTACTTTGAACTCAAGCGGAGATTATGCCGTGTACGCGGTCACCCGGGAGGATGTCTGGATTCGCGAGCTCTGGCTGTATGATTTCATCAAGGATGAAAGCCGCAAGATCATGAACGACGACGCCTGGATTGGTTCCCTGGCCTGGACCAAGGACGACAAATCGATCCTCATGAGCCGCTCGGGGGACATCTATCGGCTTGATCTCGTTCCCCGGGACGAGTATGAATTCGAAACCGACAACTGGTCGGAGATCTTCGCCTTCGATCTGCCGGAACCCGATCCGTCAAGCGGTCCCGACAGCCTGCAGGCAAGCATCGATCCAGCAGGTGAATCAGCTGTTTCAGACACACTTTACATCGAGGATGAGGAACCGGAGCACGTGCCGCTGGATATCGTTTGGGAAGGGATTGATAAACGCCTGTACAGGATCTTGACTGACGAGGAGATGAGCTTGCAGGTCCAGTATGTCGCCGATGAGAAGGAGTTCTATTACCGCGCGATAAACAGCGAGGCAGGCAAACCCGACGAGCTTCGGAAAGCGAGCATCTACGGCAACGATAAAGTGAAAGTCCTGGAGATGGGTGAGGATCCCAGCGATCTACGCTGGAGCGGGGACATCCTCTACTTTCTGCAGGAAGGGGTGATCTATAAATACGACACGCTTTGGGATTCCGTGAAGGAAGTCCACGCGAAGTTCGACTACCCCTTCAGCGTCAAACTGCTCAACACCCGCCTCTTTGAGGAGGTGTGGGGCGTGTTCGGGCTCAATTTCTACGATCCCAACATGCACGGCAAGAACTGGCAACAGCTCTATGAACTTTATCATCCCTACGCGGAACGCGCCCGCAGTATCGACGACATCTCAACCATCGTCAATGAAATGATTGGCGACGTAAACGCTTCCCACACAGGATTCTATCCCCGCAGCGACACTACCCGCCCCTACAAGCAGATCGCCGCTTTGGGGCTGGAGTTCGACCAATCCGCCCAACCGGACAAGGGCGTCCGGGTCAAGGTCGTTTATCCGGCGTCGCGCCTGGGATCGTACTACCGCATGGAAGCGGGCGACGTGATCACCCACATCGACGGGATCGAAATCAGCACCAGAACTCCGGTGGACTCGCTGCTCACGGATAAGGTGGATAAAAAGATCAGGCTCCGCTACCTGCACGGCACTGAAGCCAAAGAAGCAGTGGTGAACGGACTTTCCGGATCACAGAACCGGCAGCTTTACTTTGCCCACAAAGTCGCTCTGAGCAGGCAGGCAGTTGACGAACTCAGCGGCGGCCGCATCGGATACGTGCACATTCCCGCCATGGGCACCCGGGATTATGAAAACTTCCAGCGCGAAGTCTTCCGCGACAACGCGGACAAGGAAGCTCTCATCATAGATGTGCGCGGCAACAGCGGCGGACACGTTCACGACCAGATCATTTCGCTGATCAGCAAACGCCCCTACGCCTATTCAACCTCCCGGCGCTACAGCGGGGAACGGCATCAGGAACCACGCCGCGCCTGGACCCGCCCCACCATCGTGCTGGTGGACGAAGGCTCGTTCTCGGACGGGGAGATTTTCCCGACTGTGTATCAGGAACTCAAGCTCGGCAAGGTGATCGGCGTGCCTTCCAGCGGTTCCGTGATCGGCACTTGGGAATACGATTTGCTGGACGGCTCTTCCATGCGCCTGCCTGGTTCAGGCTGGTACCGCATGGACGGCACGAACATGGAAGGAAACGGCGTGATGCCCGATATCATTGTTCAGATCAGCCCGGAGGACGAAATCGCCGGGCGCGATCCCCAACTCCAGCGCGCCATCGAGGAGATCCTCAAAGAGGTCAGGTGACAATCCCAAACCGCTCCTGCGAATCGAAGCCGATAGCGGGCACACATGCCCTGGCCCAATCGCCTCTTATGGCTGTTGGCCCAAAGCATGGCTGCTTTGGCATGGCATTTGGCGTCAAGGGCGGACTGGCGGCGGATCATTATGCAGGATAGAGAGCTAAACAATCTGCTGCAGCGTGCGGAAGCGCTGATGAAAAGCAATTGGATCCACGCCGTGCAGCTTCTGGCGCAGGCGGCGGATGAGCATCCCGAAGACCCGCGCCCGCTCATAGCGCTGGGGGAATTCTACCAGCGACGCCAGATCTACAGCAAAGCCATCAAGTGCTACCAATCCGCGCTGAAGCTGCTGCCGGACGACAACCACCTGAAAATGGTCATTGGCAGCATCTACTTCGCCGAGGGCGAATACGAACTCGCCATCGTCTATTACGACAAGATCGAAAACCCGCATCCGGACGCGCGCTACAACAAAGCCCTGGCGCTGGCTTACCTTGGCCGCCACGAGGAGAGCATCGAGATCATGCGCCAGCTGCTGGACCTGATCGACAACAATCCTTTTATCTATTTCCTGCTGATCGAGCAACTGCTGCGCATCGGGGAATACAGCTCTGCAATGGAGTACATAGACAGGGCGGAGAAGAAAATCGGGCTGCATAAGCACCTGCTCCTGCTCAAGGCTATCGGCTATGCCCACCGCCAAAACTGGCTGCTGGCGTATCACGCGTTCCGAACCTACGAAAAAACCGGGGACAACATCCAGTCCGAATACCTACGGCTTTACGCGGACGCGGCGATCAAGATCGGCATGGCCGAGAATGCCATTCCCATCCTGAAAAAGGGGATAGACAGCAATCCCTACGACATGGGTTTGTACGAGGAACTGATCCGCGTCCTGATCCAGCAGAAAGACATGATTCAGGCGCGCAAGTACATGCGCCAGGCGAAACGGTTCTTTCCCCTGCTCAGCCCCCTGCTCCAACTGATGCAGGCGAGAATGGGCAAAACTACGGACTGATAGGCGATGCCGGTATTTCGCATGCTCAATCCGGTCCGGGACTACGCCTGGGGGGATTGTGAGTTCATCCCGCGCCTGCTGGGCAAAGAACCCGTCCCGGGATCGCCGGTTGCGGAGTTGTGGATGGGATCGCATCCCTCCGCTCCGTCGCTGATCCGGACGCCCGAGGGGGATGTTTCGCTGCTTGATTACCTCAGGCAGCATCCGCTTGCTGGTTTTGGCTCTGTAAGCGATCGGGAAGGTCTGCCATTTCTCATGAAAGTGCTCGCAGCCGCCAAGCCGCTGTCGATTCAGGCTCATCCCTCGCGAGAATCCGCCAAACTGGGCTTTCAGAGGGAAAACAGCCTGGGGGTTCCGCTTGATTCGCCAAGACGCAACTATCGGGATCCCAATCACAAACCGGAGTTGATCTGCGCCCTGACCCCTTTCCGAGCGCTATGCGGATTTCGCGCCTATGATGAGGTGATCGGGTTGTTTCGGACCTTGGGGCTGAACTCCCAAATCAGCTCATTTGAGCAGTTATCAAGGTTTACTGACTTAAGGGCATTCCAGAAGTTCATCGTCCAACTGCTCAGCTATCCTTCCGAGAAAGCAGTTCCCCTGCTCGATAGTTATGAATCCGCGCTGCGGGAAGGTAGATTGGGAGACGACGCGCTCACGAACGCCTGCCTGAGCCTGTGTTCAAGTTATCCGCAGGATATGGGAGTGCTGGCTCCGCTGTATTTGCGTTATTTCCAACTCGCCCCGGGAGAAGCTCTTTACCTTGGAGCGGGCATCCTGCATGCCTATTTGGAGGGAGCGGGGATCGAGATCATGGCCAATTCGGACAACGTCCTGCGGGGAGGGTTGACCCCCAAGCATGTGGACGTGCCGGAACTCACCGCGATTCTTGGGTTTGACCCCTATCCGGGGGGGATAATACAACCACAGGCTAACGGCGAAGGATCGATGGCGTATCCCTGCCCGGCGGAGGAGTTTGAACTTCTCCGTGTGCAAGTTAACGGAGTGGATACGTATGGACTGCAAAGCAAACCGGCAATCCTCTTATGCGACATAGGGGAGGCGCTGATCGAAGCGGATGGCGGCGGGATCGCCGTGAAGAAAGGGGAATCGCTCTTTGCTGCGGATATCTCAAGCTTGATTATCAAAGGAAACTGCGGGCTGTGGATGGCGACTGTGCCGTCCGCTCAGAATTGAAACTCGACCCCGAAAACGATTGACTCAACAATCTCATCCTTGCCCCGGATCAGTCCGTCCGCGTTCTGGTCTTTGTAATACTCCGTGTATTTGCAGATCACATTATAGGAATCATTGTAACCATAGACGACGCGTCCGCTGATCTGTGCCTGTTCGTTGCGCAGTTCCTTGAAGTTGACGCGATCGACGTCCGTCTGTGCGTAATAGATCGAGGCTTCTTTGAGCCGGGGGAATTTTTCCGGCATCAGGGTCAGCTTGCCCCAAAGTGATTTGCCCTTGGTATTTTCCTTGTTGTACATGTCCTGATAGGCGACTTTGAGGTGCCCCAGATTCCAAAGGTTGCCGCGCAGGAATCCGAACCAGCCAAGGCTCTGAGGCAATTGGCCGAGTTCCGAGTCCTTGGTCTTCAAAGAATAAATCCGCTGCCCGTTCTCTCCCGCCGCGGGGGAGTATACAACCTGGCAGCGCTGCTCGTCGTAGAGGTTGTTGAAATAGGCGGGGAGAAACTGCTCGCTGAAACTCCGCAGTTCGAGCTTGGTGTCAAAGATGGAAAACCGCGCGGCAAATCCCGGCCAGATCAAGCCGGTGCCGTAGTTCTCCATCACGGCGTATTCTCCGTAGTGGCTGAGGGAAAACTTCTCAGACGCGCTCAGGCTGAGGTCATAGTCCAGACTGTAGACCCACAGCGGCTCGTGGGAGAAGTATTGCGCCGCGGAATCCGGATACACCGCTTCGTCAAAAGGATAGTCGGGATAGATTTCGTCAATGTTGGGAAAGACGGTATTCACGTAGGGATTCAGATCTGGATGGTCGAGGACGGAATTTCCGTTAAGATCGATGTCAATGTTGTCCGCCACTCCGTCGTCGTCGGTATCCAGCCAGAATTCGTCGTCTTCGGGGAACTTGTCATAGACGTCGGGATAGCCGTCCTTGTCCGTGTCAGGATACTTCCCGTAAGCGTTGCGGTCTGCGCCGACGTTTACGCCCAGCTTGAGGTTTCTCAGGACAGGCACGCCCAAAGTCTGCAGTGGCTTGAGAAAAGCCCTGCCGGCGATGATCTCGTTTTTGCTGATATCGTGCGTATAGACTTCAAATCCGAAGCCGTAGCTGTTGGTGTTCACGCCCAGATATCCGCCGATCGGCTTTTCGTTGGGGTAGCGCAGCATGTTTGAATAGTCGTCGAAGATTAATCCGTGGCCGAGGGTGTAATCCGGGATGCAGCCGATCTTGAAATAGAGCGAGTCGCTGCGGTCGGCAAAGCGAAGATAGAAGATCTTGCTCAGGATATCCTGCCAGGATTCCCATCCTTTGCGGCGTATCTTCCCGTCGCTGTCGATCAGCAGATCGATATCCAGGCCAACCCCGATTTTCCAAATCGCAACTTCGGGGCGGACCCGCACTTGGGTGTAGGTCACCCCATCGGCGAGAATGGTTCCCAGCATGCCGCCCATATCGTATTGCGGATGGTCAAGCACCTCATAGAGAGGGTCCTCCCATGCCTCGTCGCCCGGAAACATATATCCGTCGTTGAGGCTTTGCGCTGCGCAAAACAGCGGAGCGAAAAGAAGCATCAGGAGCATCCAGCGAAGGGGCATGGTCCATCCTTAAACCGAATTTTCCCCTATTAAAGAGCCTTTTGCCAATCTGTCAAGCAAAAGTTTGCTTCCCGTCTGATCAGGACTCGATTTGAAGCTGATCTGCTCAGCGACTGCGCAGCGAAAGCGAAGGCTGCCTGAGCCTTCTAACGAAGAGCAGCGGGACTGGAGGAACAGGTAAGCTGTTCTCAGACAGGAGGAAGCGGCAGTTACGCCTATTATCGCACAAACAAAAACCCCGGATCCGGGATCCGGGGTTAGATATTGCTCCAGGGGGAGCTTACTTTAAGTTTGTATCATATGACCATAGGAGTAAGCTATCAGAAAAGGAGACTCTTA
>CAZKAA010000085.1:0-9643 GCA_964550575.1 uncultured Candidatus Cloacimonadota bacterium | reverse complement strand
AAGCCGGCCTTTTTTTTTTGTGTTTGTTTTAAGTGTTGTTAGAAGCGGGAACACCTGCCGGTCACAACCCGGTGTCCACGCGGTCAGCAACCGGGAGGCGTCCGGGAGGCCACCGGGTTGATAGCAAGCCAGATAGCACAGCCGAATGAGACAGAAGAGGTTGGCGAGCAGCAGGGTGATTCGGGTCTGCGAGGGGAGGAACAAAAGAAAACCGGGATCAGATGATCCCGGTTGTATGGTGAATATGAGTGTCTGCTATTTAAGACCCTGGCTCATGGCTTCGCCGAGGCTGAAGATCGGGATGTAAATAACGATCACGATTCCGCCCACGATCGCCGCCATGATCACGATGAGCAAAGGCTCGATCAGGGAGGTCAGGCGGTCCACGACCGCGTCCACCAGCTTCTCATAGAACTGGGCGGCTTTGCCAAGCAGCTTGTCCATGTCACCGGTTTCTTCGCCGGTTGCCATCATCTGAAGCAAGGTCGGAGGGAATAGCCCCGTACGGCGGAATGAGTTTGCCACGCCGTAACCTTCTTTGACCATCACCCTGGCGCGTCTCACGCCGCCTTCCACGACGGCGTTCTGCACCACGTTTTCAGTGAGTTCCATGGTATCCATAATGGGCACGCCGGCAGCCATCAGAATGGAGAAGGTGCGGGCGAATTTGCTCATGATGGAGTTGGTGATCACTTTACCGATCACGGGGATTCTGATCTTGATGGTGTCCATGACATACCTGCCGCGATCGGTGAGGTAGATCAGGAAGAATCCAACCACGATGCCGACAATGAACAGGATGGCGAGGAAGACATTCTGCGTCACGAAGTTGCTAATGCCGATGGCGACCTGCGTGGGCAGGGGCAATTCGGCGTTGAAGTCCTCATAAACCCTCGCGAACAGAGGAATCACGTAATAGAACATGATCCATACCACGAAGGTCAGGAAGATCAGGATGAAGACCGGGTAGGCCATAGCTGAGGTTACTTTGCGGCGGGTGTCCTCGATCTTCTCCAGATAGTCGGAGAGTTCATCCAGCACCGTATGCAGGGTACCGGAGACTTCACCGGCCTGCACGAGGGCGACGTAGAGGGGGTTGAACACGCCGGGGTGCTGCTCCATTGCCTCGGAGAGCGAATATCCTTTGCGGATATCGTCGGAAAGGCGGCGCAGGACTTTGGCGAATTTTTTGTTCTTTTCCTCTTTTTCCAGGTCGCTGATCGCTTTCTCGATGGTCAGACCCGCGGAAAACATCGTGGAGAGCTGGCGGGTGAAGAACACCAATGTCTTGAGGGACACTCCCGTGCGGATCTTGTAGATCGTGAGCATGATCTTGTCGAAGAGCGAGAGTTTTCCCTTGAAAGCGCCTTCGGAAGCCGCTTTGACGGAGATGATGGTGCTGCCTTCCTTGGCCAGTTTTTCCACTGCCATATCCAGGGTGTCGGCTTTCATGATGCCTTCGACCCGGGCACCTTTGGCATCCTTGACTATATAGGAGAAATTCGGCATAATGCTATTCCTTGCTGGATTATTCCACGATCGTCATTTTGATAACTTCACGGATGGTGGTGACGCCCGCGATCATTTTCTTCATCGCGGCGTCATGAAGTGTGCGCATACCGGCGCGGAGGGCTGCGTCACGGATCAGATCCTGGTTTCCGCCTTCATAGATCAGGCGGCGGATTTCGGGATTGACGGTGAGCAGTTCAAAGATACCCGTACGGCCGGAAAATCCCGTGTTATCGCAGTGCACGCAGCCGCGGCCGATCTTGAAGTTGACCTTGGCGGCGTCTTCAGGGGTCAGTCCGCAATCGCTGATCTCCTGGTCCGAGGGCTTGTAATCCTGGACGCAGAAGGGGCAGATCTTGCGGACAAGGCGCTGCGCCATAACCAGGCTGAGCGAGGAACCGACCAGATAGGGTTTGATTCCGATATCGATCAGACGGGTCACGGTGCTGGGAGCGTCGTTGGCGTGCAGGGTTGTGAACACAAGGTGGCCGGTGAGGGAGAACTTGATCGCGATGTCGGCGGTTTCCTCGTCGCGGATCTCACCGATGAGCACGATATCCGGATCCTGGCGCAAAACAGAGCGCAGGGCGGAACCGAAGGTCAGCCCGATCTGTTCTTTGGTTTCGATCTGGGTGATGCCTTCAAGCCGGTATTCCACAGGGTCTTCGACAGTGATGATGTTTGTTTCGATGTCCTGGATCTCTTTGAGAGCGGCGTGCAGCGAGGTGGACTTACCGCTACCCGTGGGGCCGGAAACTATGATGATGCCATAGGGGCGGCGGATGATCCGGGAGAAGATATCCATGTCCTCCTGCTCGAAACCGAGGGTGGAGAGCTTGAATCCGAACTCGCCTTTGTCAAGCAGACGCATCACGACCTTTTCGCCCAACACGGTTGGAGTGATCGAGACACGGACGTCAACGCTCTTCAACGCAGTTTTGAGGGCAATGTGACCGTCCTGGGGCAGGCGGCGTTCGGCAATGTTGAGCTTGGACATAACCTTGACCAGCGATATAACGCCGGGGTGCATGCCGATCGGCGGAGTCATCACTTCGCGCAGCGCTCCGTCGACGCGGTAGCGGACGCGGGTGCTCTTGGTCAGGGGTTCGATATGTATATCAGTGGCGCCGGCTTTGATCGCTTCGTTGATGATCAGATTGAGCAACTTGACGATGGGGGCGTCCGCGTCAGACGAAGCGGAAGCGATGGTAATCTCGTTTTCGTCCTCGTCAACCGCCACGAAGTCGAAGCCGCCGACGGCGTCTTCCACCTGGCTGGTGGTGCGAATGCTCTTGTAATACTTCTCGATGGTGTCGTGCAGCATCGAATCGCCGATCAACTCCGGCTTGATGTTTTTGCTCAGGATCTTCTTCAGGCTGTCCAGCACCGTCAGGTCTTCGGGATCCGCCATCGCCACGACGATGCCATCGCCTTCCTCACGGATGGCGATCACGCGGTTTTCGTTGGCGTAGGGTTCCGGAATCATGCCCACGATGTTGAGGTCAAGATCCATCAATTCGTTTTCTTTAACGATCGAATAGCCAAGCTGCATGTTCAGAGCCTGAAGCAGTTGCTTCTCGGTGAGATAGCCGAGTTTGATCAGAGTCTCGCCAATCTTGAGGCCAAAATTGGTTTGCTTGATCAATGCTTCTTTGACTTGGTCTTCATTAACATAGCCTTCGTGGACGAGGATCTCGCCCAATCTGGCAAACTGGGGGTTGTAACTCATTTAAAACTTCCTTATATGAACTGACCGGCTAACACACTGCCGGCAGCGTAACCCGACTGTCGGGATGAGAGGCAGGGACGGCGCAAGCGCCATCCCCACCAAATTACATTATCGATCAAAACGGAGGATTGGCTGTCCAGTAGCGGTAGAGGGCAACGTTCGTCTCAGCGCTGACGTTGGTGCCGAGAATACGCCCGATGATGATGCCGCTGGTTTGGCCCGGTGTTTCCGTTTGGGGATCGCCGGCAGGACATTCAATCCTGTGGAAGCGGATCTGCCCCCACGCCCAGCCTGCATAGTCTCCCGTGCCGTAGCTCCCGTCGTCTGTTATGATCCTCCATGCCGGATCGGCAGGATAGCTGTTGTTGAAGCCCGGAATCGCCACGAATTGCCCCTTTGTGCATAGGAGCATGATCACAGCATTTCCGACCGGTTGTCCCTGTCCGTCGGTCAAGACAGCATAGATATCCGCGGATTTCCAATCGGGAGCGGTATCGCCGAAGATCAGCGAAGCCGGATTGGCCTGGATCTCAAAGCGCGGGTCGTTCAGGGGCAACTGCACCGTGGCATAGCCAGTGACGCCTTCGCCACCGACTGCGCCGGTGCTGGCCTGGATCGTTATCCAGTCATATGTGTAGATGCCTGAATAGGTCACAGTGGTATATGCGACGCCATCGAGGGAGTCGTCCTCAACGCTGACGTTTCCGACATACGCGTTACCGCCAATCTGGCAGTTGGTGGTGTTGTTGATCAGTTCGAAGAAGACCGAGGTGCCGCGATCCACCGAGTTGCCGTAAACGTCTCTGACCACGGCGCCGGCGATCACCTGCCATAGTCCGCCGCCCATATTCTGGCCGGTGTTGAACTGGCCGATGAAGGGAATCACCTCCGCCGGCGGTCCCGCGTGGATCACAATGTTCGCTTTGGTGGCCCTGACCCATTGGGTGCCGTCCTCATTGACCCAGGAAGCGCGGATGATCAAGATGCCTGACTCGGTGCCCGCGTTCACCGAGACCTGGGCCTCGCCTCCGCTGGATACCGCCAAAACGCTGTCCTGCACCGGATAGCTGTTCAGATTCGCGCCGGCAGGTGGATCTGTGTTCACAATCCTGAACCAGATATCCTTGGGTGAATCGATCAGGTTGCCGTTGATGTCCTTGAGCTTGACCCTGAGGATGGCTGATTCGATG
This sequence comes from uncultured Candidatus Cloacimonadota bacterium, assembly GCA_964550575.1. GTDB lineage: Bacteria > Cloacimonadota > Cloacimonadia > Cloacimonadales > Cloacimonadaceae > Syntrophosphaera. Next base: position 5,215 of record CAZKAA010000085.1, on the reverse strand, counting down.
CCGCCTGTGTTGGCTACATTAAGGTCAATCTGCCCTTCCTGCGTGAAACTCATGGAGTACAACTCATCCGAGCTGACGTAGAAAATCAACTGCGTGGTAAGAGTGTCATTGTTAGCGAAAGCCTGGATAGTCGCCGCGCCAGCGCTGAGGCCGGGAGTGAAGCGAACCTGGGCTTCGCCCATGTTGTCGGTGTTGATCGTGACAGACTGGGTGGTGTTGATGAAGGTGCCAAGATTGGTTTGGAAACGTACGGGCTTGGTTTGGCAGGGATTGCCGTGCTGGTCGTTGAGCGTGGCGCGCATGAAGATATGATTTGGGCTGCCGACTGAACTGGTGTCAGCCTCAACATACTCCTCGCCCAGTTTCACATAGGACTGCAATCCGATCGTGAACGGAGAACCAGGTTTGATCTGCACTTCGCGGGTGCTGGACACTTCGCCGATGCTCGCGGTCACGAAAGCGTTTTCCACGCCGGGCGTGGTTGTCGCCAGTGTTCCTGAATTATACTTTGCGTAAGCCCTACCATTGACAGTCTGCGTGACAATGGAAACGCCCAAAACGTTGCCACCATCGTCCACAAAACGTCCCTTCGTGCAAGAGAAGGTGATCAGGGTGTTGTCCGGCACATCGTTGCCCAGGATGTTCGTCGCTGTGGCATTGATCTCAGTAGTCTGCATGACGGTCATGGGATATGGATTTGCCTGTGAGAGGAAGTTCAAGGTTACCGAATCGATCGGGGGAACGTCCGCGATAAAGACATTCACAAAAGCCGTATCGGCAGAGACGATCGCAGTCTGGTCGGTATCAGAATAGTTGCGGACAACCGCGGTGATGGTCGCCATGCCGCTGTCTCCGTCATCCCAGAACGTTGTGGTCGCCACTCCGCTGCTGTCTGTGGGAACATTTGCCAGAATGCGGCCGAGGTTGGTGCGGAAATTCACGTTCTGTCCGGGAACACCGAAACCCTCGCCGTCTTTGACGGTTACGCTGATCTCGGAGAAGGTGATGTTCATATCGCTATAGATGGTGTCTGGAGCAGCGACGATCTTGGTGATCTCGCGCACTTCAGAGGGCAAAGGAATGCCCGTGGTCACCGGCGGCGGGTTGCGCCTGTCGCAGGAGGTCGCGAAAGCCACCAGCAGCAGCATTAAAACTGTAATAACGGGGATAAGTCTTTGGTTTTTACGCATGGTTAACTCCCCTGGTTTTCTTCAGTATCTTCGTTATCGTCATCCTCAAACTCGATCAGGCGCTGAGTGAGGCGCTCGTCGAGCTTGGGCTCGCTGTAGTTTTTGAAGTCTTCGATGTTGGGGTCGGGCTTGATCTGCGAAGGCTCAATCAGGCGAGGGGTGATTTCAATGATCAGGTCGGAATTGTCGACCACTTCATACCGGTGCTGGAAGATCTTGCCGATGAAGGGCAGATCGCCCAAAAGCGGAAGCTTGGAAGTTTTCTGCGTGATCGACGAACTCAGCAGTCCGCCCACGATGATCTTGTGCTCGTTGGGAACGGTGACGGTGGAAGAAACGCGGCGAACCTTGGTGCGCGGGACGTAGCCGCCCACAAGTTCGGTAACCGAACTGACTTCCGGAGAAATCTGGGCAGTGATCTGTCCGTTGTCGTTGACGGTCGGCACGACGGTCAGCATAATACCAACCTGTTCGCGTTCAACCTGGATCTGCTTGTCGTTGTCAGTAACCACGAAGGGAACGACTTCGCCGATATGGATGTTGGCTTCGACTCCGTTTAGCGCCGTGACGCGGGTATCAGTGAGCAGTTTGGCGGCATTGTTTTCCAGCAGCCAGTCGATGGTGATGTCAAAAGCGGTAAGCTGGCGGCTGAAATGCCCGATGTCCTTGAGGCCATTGATTCTCTGGAAATACTGCTGATCGGGCAGGATTTCGAAATCGGTGGGATCACCATGGGGCAGGTAGCCTTCCTGGTCGGTGTAGTTGTAAGGAAGTCCAGCGCCGTTCTGATTGATCGGGTCTTCGGCAATGATCGTAGTCAGGTGGTTGAGCCTGCTCCAGTCGATGCCGTATTTCTTTGAATTGGAGAGGTTGACCTCAATCAGGCGAACCCTGATCTCGATTTGTTTCTGGGGGATGTCAATCCTCTGGACAAGGTCTCTGATACTCTCAAAGGTATCTGTATTGCCGTAGATCATAATGGCGTTCTGGCCTTCAAGGGCAACAATCTGGCCTTCAGTGTTTTCCAGTGCTTTGCTGACTTTGAGGGCGTCAAGATTGTTGAGGTAGATGATCTCGTTGCGCTCTCCGGAAGACTCCGTGATGTTTTGCTGGGTGGCAACGAGGAAGGTGTTGTCACCGTATATCTTATAGGCCAGGCCGGCTGATTTGGCGACCAGGGAAACCGCAGTTTCGACCGGTACGTCTTTGATGCTGATGGTGACGCGTTTCTGTTCCTGGTCGGTTCCGGCGCTTTGGTCTGTTGCCAACACGATGTTGGTTCCGCTCAGACGGGCCAGGGTACTGAGCACTGACGATAAGGGCTCATCCACGCTGTTGATGGAAACAGGCTTTCTCAGAGGATTGGTCTGACCACTGAGTAAGGTTACCCCAAACAGGCAGATCAGCATCAAGGTGCAGATAATCAGACGTTTGGACACTGAGGCGTGTAACATATTGACTCCAACTTCTTTTAATTTATTCATTCTAGTAATTCTGATTTAAGTTTTGGATCTCAAGGGTATTGATATCCGGTTTGGCAGGTCTTGGTTGGGCAACCAGGGTCTGATCTCCGCCATAATAGATCCCCACCCGGCCGTCGCTGATCCATCTGATCAAGCGACCCTCGATGTTCTCGCCGACACGGCCGATGAACATACGGTCCTGATATTCAAAGGTGGCATATGCTGCCTGGCCTTTGTCAAGATCGTAGGTTCCCGTCAGGCGGAAGGTGTTGCGCACCATATCGTCAAACTCCTTGGCAAAATCGAATCTGTCCTTGATGATATTGCCTTGGCGCAGGGGATCGTGGTTGATCGCGAACACGTAGTTCTGGCGGTCGTTGATCGAGGATTCGATGGCGCGGACCTTGGCGCGCAGCGTATCTGACACTGCTTCGAAGGTGTACTTCGATTTGTCAGAGATGGAATTGCGCTTGGTGTTCATGCTGTACAGTCTGATCGCGTAGGCCAGAAGCAGAATCACGATCAGGGCGATGGCAAAGTCTTTGATATACCGTAACTGCATCCTATGCCTCCTTCTTAGCCTTGTACAAAGACATTTCAAGGGTCATCTTGTACCGGTTCACCGAGTCTTTGGGCTGTTCGGTTTCGCGGCCGATAACTTGTGCTGCGCTAATATCCAGAAACTGGATCTTGATGATGTAATTCTGCCTCTCCAGTTCGGCCAGGAACTGCCCGATCTGCTGGAAAGTGCCTTCAAGTTCCATGTTGTAGGTGTTTTCGATCAGCCCCGCTTCGCCAAACTTGTTGGTGTCGGAGATCTTGATCAATTTGAGGCGGTTTTCGTCGCGGATGCGGTCGATCAGGATCTTGAAGTTGTTCAATTCGTCGATGCTGAATTTATCATCCGAGGTCAGGCTGTTGTCAATGATCTCAGAAAACCCTTGCAGTTGCTCATTCATCAGCGTGGCGCTGTTCAGTTTTTCCGTGGTGGACTTGATCTTGTCGTCCAGGCGCTTGACTTCGGCAGTGGTTTCTTTGACCGATTCGCAGGACCACCAGAAGAAGAGAATGGTGATGAGAACCATTCCCGCTAAGAAGATCAAATATCGTTCTCTCATTGCTGACTCCCGCTGTTCAAGGGTCTTGAATCCCTGCTGTAGCATTCGACGACAAATTCCAGGATCTCGGTGTCTTTGGCGACCTGCCTGAGCATCGAGCCGGATTTGATTTCCGGGAAGTCGTTGCTGATCTCCGGGTTCGCTTTCAGGCGCTGGATGAAGTTGTAGATGACCTCACCTTCGCGGATGCCTTCATTCACTTCGATGATCCCGTTCAGGGTCAAGACTCCGTTGCTGAAGCTAAGCTTACGCACTGCCAGTTGCTTGTCGATCTCCTGGCTGAGGGCCTCCAGCTTCCGGGTCCAGAAGATACGGTTGCTAAACGTTTGCGCCAGCCGATCCACATCCTTGACGGATAGATAGTCGCTGCTGGATTCATAGGAAGCAAGTTCCGCTTCGGCTTTTTTGAGATCGCTCTTGCGGGAATCAACCTTGTGCTTGAGGGAGTTGTTCAGATAGATCAGTCCGGCAAACATGATGATCGCGCCGATCAGGTAAGCGATCACGGCATTGCGGAAGGTCTTGTTCTCCCGCTCTTGCTGGAGCTTCATCTCGCCGAATTTGTTAAGATTAACTTTGAAATAGAAGACGCTTGTCATATTCACATCCTATTCCTGGCGCATGGCCAAACCGATCGCCAGGGCCAACTGAGGATCTTTTTTATCCATGAATTTCTCGGGCATTTCCACGTTGATAAAGGGCATAAAGATATCTGTGGGGATGCTTACTTTTTCCTGAATATACTCCTGCAGTCCTTTGAGCTTGGCCGTTCCGCCCATGATATACACTTTGCGGAAATCGCTGTTGCCCGCTTCCTTAACATAGAAGCGCAGGGATCTGCGGATCTCTTCGATGATGGCGTCCTCGGTGGATTTTTCGGAGATATCAAGCATGCTGATGGTCTTGGAATCCCCCGAACTCGGGTCGTCCAAAAGCCCCCACTCCATCTTATAGTGCTCCGCCGCTTCATACTCGAGCTGACGCTTGCGCATGATGTCGCGGGTGAAATGGTAGCCACCGTAGGGGATGTCGCGGGCGAAGAACTTCGCTTCCGGACCCCAGATCACCATATTGGTCCTGTGAGCTCCCAGATTGAGAAGCACATAAACCCCTTCCTCTACAAAGGCGTTCAGCGCGAAGCTGTTTGCCACGGCAAGGGAATCGATGTCCACGATGTTGGGCGACAGGCCGGCGCTCACCAGAGTGTTCGTATGTTCGTTGAGCAGGTCTTTGGATGTCGCCGCCAGCAGGATGTTCATGTTGTTGGTCTTTTCTTCGACACTGAGAACTTGATAGTCAAGGATCATATCGGTCCCGCTGATCGGTATGTGCTTCTTGGCTTCGAAGAACAGGGCGGATTCCAACTCCTCATCCGGCAGAAAGATGGTCTTGATCTGCTAGATCGGAAGAGCGTCGTGTAGGGAAAGAGTGTAGGATAGGGTGT
>CAZKAA010000084.1:669-10396 GCA_964550575.1 uncultured Candidatus Cloacimonadota bacterium | reverse complement strand
TTTGCTTTTTTATCGAGTTACATTTCACAAGACAATAATGCTGAGTTATCGATACTGGCTTCCATTTGTCATCATCCGCCCCCCCCCTTGTAGCACTGCATTATTCCAGATGCCTCAGATCATTATCCGATAGCATATAGGGCTCTTTATCCCAGCGCGCAATATATACCCGGCATTGCCGCGGCATAAAGCCATTGCAGGCGGTTGAGCCAGGGGATGTGTAGGTTCTTTGGACTTCAGGAATCAGGAGCCGGCTAGGCAGCAGGCGATATCAGTAGGCGAATACGACGCCGGAGAGCGGAAAGACCCACTCGCCGGCTTTGGTGCTGACCGAGATGCCGCTTTTATTCCGGGCAACGCGGGGGAACTTATTCTGGCCGGAAAAGACCGGCACGCACTCAACCCGTCCCAGGGTGGGCGGCGGCTGGAAGCTGATCCTGACCCCGTGGGTGAGCTCGGTGATAAACACGCCAAGCTGGTGTGAGTCCTGCGGATACAGCGTGTCCGTGTCGATGAGGAAGCCAACCTCTTTGCCGACTAGCTCTTTGAGGTCCGGATGGGCGCAATGAATCTCCATGCACGCGTTCTTGAAGCGGACTTCGGTTTGCAGGTCGATGCCGTTGATCTTGACCGAACTGAGTTGGAATGCTTCCGGGCTGAGGGCGAAGTTGCCGTCCAGCAGCCAGCGGTATTCCACGTCACGTCGCTTGAAGTAACCCTGTAGGGCCTTTTCTGAAGCGGCACAGGCGACGAGGAAATATTCGTTTTGCAGGATCTTGGAGAATCTGAGCGTGGTTTTCGCTCCCCAATAGCCCGGAACGGCGCTGGGACAGAAAGCGATGTGGTGGCTGAAATCCTTTCTGTAATGGATTTCCCGGTCCTTGTTGAAAAAGAAGCTGCGCAGGATCTCGCGGGAGATCAGTTCACCCAGTTCTTCGCTGTCCACGCGCCGGGCAATGGCGGACTGGATGATCTGGCTGAGCTTGGAGTCGCTGAAGTCGCTGGAGACGAAGTCGCGCCGGGCAAGCGGCGCGCTGTTGACCAGCCGGGAACCGGAGTAGTAATAGCGCCGGGCACGGCGCCCGACCTGGCAAAGAAGCTCGTAGGACGAACCCTCGTAGGCGGCGGCAAGGTTTTCGGCGCGCACGGCTTCGGAGCCTCCAAGCAGCACTACTTCGTCGCCAATTCTGGGGGAGGGAACGTCCGTCAGATCCACGCAGATCATATCCATGCTGACCCTGCCGATGACGGGGCAGACCTTGCCCGCGAGCGAAACCTTGCCCCGGTTGGAGAGCAGAAAGTCGTATCCGTCGGCATAGCCCACAGGCACGATCCCGACTCGGGTCCGCCGGGACGCGGTCCAGGTCAGGTTGTAGCCCACGCCTTCGCCTTTGTCGACTGCCTTGATCTGCGCGAGGCGGGATTTGAAGGTCATAACGGGTTTGAGGGCGATCCGGGAAACCTGGTCAGGATGGGTGTAGATGCCATAGCTGAGGATCCCCAGCCGGCAATGCGTCGCCCTGAGCCCATGCCCGTTCACGAGGGCGGAGCTGTTCGCCAGATGCGTCCAGGGGACATCGATCTTCAATTCATGCAAAGTTGAAAAAAACAGCTCTTCCTGGGCGCGGCAGAGTTCGCCGTCGCTTTCCCCGGAAGCGAAATGGGAGAATACCCCTTCGATCTCGAGGTTCGGCAAGTCGCGAACATCTTTCCAGAGAGCCGCGAAATCCTTGTCCCAGGCTCCGCTGCGGTGCATCCCGGTGTCGATTTTGAGATGCGCTTTGACCCGAGCTCCCCTTTTCCCCGCTTCCGCGTCAAGCTGCTCAGCAAAATCAGGATCGGAGATCGCGGGAATCAGCTTCTGCTCGATGATTCCGGGAATCTCGCCGGGCAGCGAGGGGGATAGAACGATCACAGGCGCCTTGCAACCCTGCACCCGCAAGAGCCTTCCCTCTTCGAGGTTCGCCACTCCGAGGGCGGTTGCTCCCTCCTCCAAAGCCGCTTGGGCGATTTCCGCCGCTCCGTGTCCGTAGGCGTCCGCCTTGACGATCTGGATGAAGCCCTGATTTCGCCCCATGAAGCGCTTCAGCGCTTTCAAGTTCGCCCTGAAAGCCGAGAGGTCAATCTCCACCCAACTGCGCTCGGGAGTCTGCATTATCCTGCCTAAAAGAATTTCGCCGCCAGGTCGGCAAGCTTGGAGCGTTCGCCCTTTTCCAGCGTGATGTGGCCGACGATGTCCTCCTGCTTGAGCTTTTCGACCGCGACGGAGAGTCCGTTGCTGGCGGAGTCCAGATAGGGGATGTCGATCTGGTAGGGATCGCCGGTGAGCACCAGTTTGGTGTTTTGCCCGGCGCGGGTGATGATGGTTTTCATCTCGTGGGGAGAGAGGTTTTGGGCTTCGTCGATGATGATGAACTGGTCAGGCAGGCTGCGCCCGCGGATATAGGTGAGCGGTTCCAGTTCCAAAAATCCGTAGTCCATAAAGTCTTCGATGCTTGGCTTGCGCTTTCCCTTCATGTTGTCGGTGCGGATCTCGTCGTGCAGGGAAAGCAGGATGTCCATATTATCGTAGATTGGCTGCATCCAGGGGTTGAATTTCTCGCTCTTGGTGCCTGGCAGATAGCCGAGGTCCTTGCCCAGCGGGGAGATCGGGCGCGAGATCACCAGACGGGAGTATTTATTATCCTCCATAACCTTTTGCAAGCCTGCCGCCATCGCGAGCAGCGTCTTTCCGGTTCCCGCCTTGCCGGAAAGGCTGACCAGCTTCACAGTGTCGTCCAGCAGTAGGTCGAGCGCCATCTCCTGCTCGAAGTTGCGCGCCTTGATGCCGAAGACCTCCTGACCCAGATAGCTTTGCATGGTATAGAAGGCGTTTGAGGAACTCAGATAGCGCATGGTACGCACAGTTTCGTGGTTGGCTTTGTCGATCAGGCGCAGAAACTGGTTGGGATAGAATTCGCCGAATGTGTTTGGGATGTATTTCTTGCCATTGATCTCGGCGATCTGCTCGGTGGAGATTTCCAGCGTTTCCCAGCCTGTGTACATCTCCTCGAACTTGACCGTGTCCGACTCGAAATTCTCCGCGTTGATGCCCACGCTGTCCGCTTTGATGCGCACGTTGGCGTCCTTGGAGACGAGGGTGATCTCGTGATCGGGATACTTCTGCTTGCAATAAAGTGCGGTGCCGATGATCAGGTTGTCGTTGCGATCGAGAAAAAACAGCTTCGCGGCGGTGTCGGTGACATCCTTGTTGACCGTGACCTGCACGATGCCGCCGTTGTCCATCGTCACCCCGTCCTGCAGGCTGCCCCTGGCACGCAGGGAATCCAGATATCTACCGATCTGGCGGGCGTTGCGGCTTTTTTCGTCCACCCCTTTTTTAAACTGGTCGATCTCCTCGATTACCACAATCGGGATCACAACGCGGTGTTCGGCAAAGGAAAAGAGCGACTGGGGATTGTGGATCAGGACGTTCGTGTCGAGGATGAATAAGCGTTTCGCCAAACGTCGCTCCTATTGGTTATGGTTCTGAATGCGTTCGATCAAAGCCCTCTGGGCGGGAAAATCGTCTGCCAGCCTGGAGCATTCGGCAAGTTCGAAGTCCGTGTAGGAAAACGCGGGCCACAGCGTGCATCCGCAATAGACGAAGCCCTGCGGCTCCATAAGTTCCGCCGCGAACCAGGTTTGGCGGGGAACGATGATCTGGGGGGTATGCCCCGTACTGACATCGGTTCCCAACACCAGTGTTTCCAGGCCTTTTTGCGCCGAAAGCAGATACATTTTCAGAGGCGTGCCTTCATAATAGTGCCACATCTCGTCGCATTGCACCCGATGCCATTTGCAAACCTGGTTGTGTGGCAGGATATAGAGGATTGACGAACCGGCGAGGCGGTTGGGAAAGACCACTTTGCCGGTCTGGTCCTTCAGGTCCCCGGTCAGCAGAGATTGCCAGTTCCGGCGGTAGAAGCCGCCCTCAGGATGGGGCATCATGTTCAATTTGTCCAGATAAGTCCGATATTTGTCCATACTACACTCATCATTTATCATTTGAAATCAATAAAAAGAGCAGGACGGATAAACGTCAATGAAATTTATTGCCCAATTCAACTGAGCTTGAACCCAAACCATACGGGAAAGGCACACGCGGGAGACTTATCACATTCCTGTTTCCGATATTATGCTTGACTTTTTTGAGAGCCGCCCATATCAGGATTCAAATGGCAGGATTGTCTCTGCCCAAAAGACAAACGCTTATGGCGCAATGATTTTTTACAATACAAACAGATAAAGGAGCCCTTAATGGAAAAACTCATGCTATTGGGCGATGAGGCTCTCGCGCAGGGCGCTCTGGACGCAGGAATCTCAGGATTCTACGGCTATCCGGGCACGCCCTCCACGGAGATCATCGAATACGTTCAGCGCAGCAAGCAGGCCGAAGCCGGAAAGGTTCACCGCACCTGGTCCTCCAACGAGAAAACGGCGATGGAGTCCGCGATTGGGATGAGCTATGCCGGAAAACGCGCCATGGTAACCATGAAGCACGTTGGCCTGAACGTTGCCGCCGATCCCTTTATGAATTCCGCCTTCACCGGCGCCAACGGAGGTCTGCTGATCACGGTCGCCGACGATCCCAGCATGCACTCCTCCCAGAACGAGCAGGATTCCCGCTTCTACGGCAAATTCGCCATGATCCCGGTGCTGGAGCCCTCCAATCAGCAGGAATGCTACGACATGGCGTTCCACGGCTTCGAGCTTTCCGAAAAGTACCACGTTCCGGTGATGATCCGCCTCACCACCCGGCTTTCCCATTCCCGGTCAGGCGTTCAGAGAAAAACCGCTCTGCCCCAGAACGCGATGAAGAAGCCCGACGACATCTTCCAGTTCATGCTGCTGCCCGCCTTCGCGCGCAAGAAATACAAGCACCTGATCGAACTGCAGAAGGACTTCCAGACAGAAACGGCCTCCTCGCCCTTCAACGAAGTCAGACTTGAAGCCGCCGACTGCAGCCGCGGCATCGTGGCGACCGGGCTTGCCTACAACTATCTGCAGGAAGCCTACAAGGGCGCTCCCATCCCCCACCCAGTGATCAAGGTCTGCCAGTATCCCCTGCCGGAAGACGCCTTGCGCAGGATGTACGATATGTGCGGCAGCATGGTCATCCTCGAGGAAGGCATGCCCTTGGTCGAAGACATGCTCAAAGGCCTTTCCTGGACAGGCACCAAGCCCATCCACGGACGCCTTGACGGCACTATCCCCCGCGACGGGGAACTCAATCCCAACAAGGTTGCCCAGGCACTCGGACTGCCGGATACTCTCGGCAACCCGGTTCCCGGGATCGTCAATCCCCGCCCGCCCGCGCTCTGCGTCGGCTGCCCCCACGCGGATAGCTATCTCGCCCTCAATGAAGCGCTCAAAGGCTTCGAACGCGGACACGTGTTCAGCGACATAGGCTGCTACACGCTCGGTTTCATGCCCCCCTACAACGCGATCAACTCCTGCGTGGACATGGGCGCTAGCATCACCATGGCCAAAGGAGCCGCGGATGCCGGACTCTATCCCGCGGTGGCGGTGATCGGGGACAGCACGTTCTCCCACTCAGGCATGACCGGCCTCCTCGACTGCGTTTATGAAAACTCCAACGTGGTGATCGTGATCCTGGACAACTCCACCACCGGCATGACCGGCGGGCAGGATTACACAGGATTCGGCAAACTCGAAGAGATCTGCCTCGGCCTCGGCGTCGCCCGCGAGCACATTCGCGTGTTCAAACCTCTCAAAGTGAACTGGGACGAGATGGTGCAAACCTACAAGGATGAACTTGCCTATGAAGGCGTTTCGGTGATCATTCCCCGCCGGGAATGCGTGCAGACGATGAAAAAGAAGTTTAAAATGGAGACGCCGTCATGAAAAAGGATATCATACTCGCCGGTGTCGGCGGCCAGGGCATCCTGACCATCGCCACGATCCTGGGAGCCGCTGCCCTAAAGCGCGGCTGGCATCTTAAGCAGGCAGAAGTTCACGGCATGAGCCAGCGCGGAGGAGACGTCCAGTCCCACTTGCGCCTCTCCGACCAACCTATCTGGAGCGATCTCATCCCCTTCGGCAGCGCGGATATGATCCTCTCCGTGGAACCCATGGAAGCCTTGCGCTATCTGCCCTATCTGGCGGACGACGGATGGATTATCGCCAACAAGACTCCCTTCAAAAACATCGCCGTCTATCCTGATGAAGAAGGCATCTACGCCGAAATCAGGAAGTATCAGAACCACGTCCTCATCGACGCGGACACCATCGCCAAAGACGTCAAAGCCAACCGCGCCATGAACATCGTGATGCTCGGCGCTGCGATCGGGCATCTGGGATTCTCCCGCGAGGAGATCGAAGAAGCCATCAAAGAGATCTTCAGCCGCAAGGGCGAAGCGATCGTTGAGTCCAACCTCCGCGCTCTGGAGGCTGGCATAAACGCTTAACTCATTCCGCCGGGGGCGCATCCCGCTCCCGGCTCTCTTTTTAACAGGAGGTGTTACGCCCATGAACCTATACAGAATAAATCAGGGCATCCCGGTTCTGTTTCTGGCCTTGCTTGCCTGCCTGGCTCTCAACCCCATATCGCTCTGGAGTTCCGGCAGATACGTCACGATCGAGGACTTCGAAAGCGGAAGCGTGAACCTCCTCTCCTGGCTGGACGAGGACGTCAGTCCCACCGCCTGGCAACTAACCGCCACCGACACCTACGACAACAGCGCCTATTCCCTCCAACTGACCGGCAACACCTGGAAGCAGCAACTCATCTCCCCCGTGTTGATCGACTCGCTGGATGTGCTGCAAGTCGCCGCCAAGACTTCGTCCGGCGCCAAAGTTCAGGGCATCGGCTTCTCGGACGGCGTGAACGTGCTTTTCTATTCCTTTTCCGGTAGCCTGGTCATGAACATCGAGCAGTGGGTCCCCGTCTATCAGGGAGCCTTTTCCTCGGGAACCTGGAATCTATACCAACTACCCATCGCGGACGACTGGTACTCCTTTTTCAACTATCTGCCCGTGATCAATTCACTCATCTATGTCAACGATCTCGACGGCGTCAGCAACCGCAGCTTCTGGGTGGATTCCATCCTCAACATTTCCTCCGATCTGGCGATATCTCCACAGGTCGCCGTTTCCCACCAGATCACCTTCGACAGAGCGAGAGAGGGCTCGCGAGACGTCGGAGTCCAATTCTTCTCCACCATCATCGATCCGGACAGCGACACTTTTTCCTACCACTGGGATTTCGGTGACAGCCTCTCAAGCTCCGACGCGAACCCTTACCACCTCTTCACGGTCACGGACGACCATCCTTATCGGGTGACTTTGCGTGTCACAGACAGCAGCGGCAAGTGGGGCCTCGGATCCTGCCTGGTTGCGGTCGATCAGGGGACCGGAACCCTGCCTCTGCGCATCAACTTCGTGGGCGACATCATGCTCGCCCGGCGTTATGACCAGGCCGGCGGGATAATTCCAATTCTGGGCGTGAACGCCATTTTTGAACCGACTTTGGACATTTTGGGCAACGCGGCTGACCTCACTGTTGCCAACCTCGAAGTCGTGCTCACCAACCAGGGCAGCCCACACCCCACCAAGAGCGTCGTCTACCGCGGCAACCCGGCCAACGTCAGCGGCCTGGTCTATGCGGGCATCGACAAGGTCACCACCGCCAACAACCACTCCCTGGACTACGGATGGGACGGGCTCAACCAGATGCTTGGCTTGCTGGACCAAAACGGCATCGTCCACAGCGGTTCCGGGATCGACTCCTACCATGCCTACACACCCTCCTTTCTCAACCAAAGCGGCCTCAACATCGCCTTCCTCGCCAGTAGCGACCGCACCGGCCAATACAACAACGCCCAGCCCTACCTGCAGGCCGGCTACAACAAACCTGGCTTCGCCTATATGACGCCCTACTACATGCTGCAGCAACTCGACGCGGTCGAAGGAGTTGCGGATCTTAAGGTCATGGAACTCCACGCCGGCAGCGAATACTCCCTCGCCCCGGGCAGCGGCTACGATAAATCCAACCCCTTCCTCGGCGACGATCAGGACGAGGACTACTCCCCCAAAACCGACGTTCCCCACATGTGGGACGTGGCGATCCGCCGTTTTGCCGTGGATTCCGGCGCGGACCTCGTCATCGTCCACCATCCCCACATCATCCAGGCTTTGGAGGCCTATCAGGGCAAACTTATAGTTCATTCGCTGGGCAATTTCGTCTTCGACCTCGATTATCCGGAAACCATGCCCTCCATGATCCTCTCCGCGGACGCCGACCACTCCGGATTCAGCGATTTCCTCATCCATCCCGTCTACATCAACGAATACATCCCACTTCGCGCCACCGGGCAACTGGGAACCTATATCCTCGATTATCTCGCCATGCGCAGCGCGGAGTTCAATACCAAACTCGTGGTCAACTACGATGACGTCACCGCCAAAGTCCTGATGGACGATTCCGATGCCGCGCTCAGTTCCCACAGCCAGACTTTGAACCAGGACCTCCAACCCGTGGCGGGTTTGGGCAACCTGACCCAGCCCTTCAAACTCCCGCGTCACGGCAGCATCAGCGCGGTGAACTCCATCGAGCCGGTCAGCCAGGCATCCTATCGCTTCGGAGCGGAAACGGTCTGGTTCGGCAACTTTGAGGACGAAGGCTCCACCCTCTGGGACGTGGAGACATTTTCCACCACCGATGTGTTGGACGGAACCCGCAGCGCGGCCATCGTTCCCAACTCCGGCCAAACCAGCACCGCGACCATCAAGAAGCGCTGCAAGTGGTACGATAACACCAAAAAATACACCCTCCACGGCTGGATCAAGACCGTCAACGCCACCAACGCCAACATCATCGTCCGCTATTACAACACCCGCACCAGCGGCCTGCTAGGTACCGAAACCATCACCGCCAACATCAGCGGAAACACTGACTGGACCTGGTATTGCAAGGAACTCACCATCCCCTCCAACGCCTGGTATTACGACATCCGGCTCACCTGCTCAAACACCGCGGGGGGAACCGTGCTCGCCCTCTTCGACAACGTCGGCCTCATCGAATGGACGCCCTGGACGGAGTTTCAGCCCCTGAACACGGTCATCAACCCCAACAACTACTACTGGATGCAGATCCTCACGCAGGAAAACCCCAAATCCGTCACCGTGGCTTTCACCGAACAGCGCTACAGCCCCCTTCCTCAGCGCAGCGAGGGCGTTCCCTCCCTTACTTCCGATCTCAAAGCCTATCCCAATCCCTTCCGCGAAACGGCGAACATCTCCTTCAGCCTGGAGGACAAAGGCAAAGCCACCCTCGCCGTCTACAATCTCCGCGGACAAAAAGTGCGCACCCTCCTCTCAGGCGAACTCCCCACGGGCAAACACCAACTGGCGTGGGATGGCAGGGACGACCGCGGACAGCAGGCCGCCAGCGGAATCTATTTCCTCCGTCTGGAGCTGGGGGGAAAAGCTTCCGTCCGGAAACTCGTAATGATACGCTGATAGCGTTCGAATTAGAAAATGCCACGTTTGTATTCTGCCGAGCCGCTTGCGAAAACAGCCAAACGTTTATTGGCTTCCCTGGAAGGGAAGTCAGGCCATATCAATCTCTTGATCATCATTCTTCTCCTATCCGGGGCAGCTCTATATGCGCAGCACTTCCCAGAGCGTTTTCAACGATCCACGCCCCAGCAGACCGAGCAGTATT
>CAZKAA010000084.1:0-659 GCA_964550575.1 uncultured Candidatus Cloacimonadota bacterium | reverse complement strand
CCAAGCCAGAAACACGGAACGATATACCTACAACCCGCTACAGGTGGGCAACAAATGGTTCTACTCCGGATATTATGAGGACTTTGACGGATATCACGACATTCCTCATTTCTGCGGCCGCGAAGTTTCTGCCGACAGCCTGATCGACGGTGTCATGCACTATTGGGTGTTCTCCAACTACACTTTCGAGGATGGCTGGGAATGCAACCAGGGCGACAGCATGCTGGTCTGGACTCACGATCCCTACCACGATCCGCCGGATTTCGACGCTTTGCGTTGGGTCTTCACTCCCGGAGCGACCTTCATTCCCTATGGATTTGGGAATTGGGTAATGACCTGCGAACCCAACGGGCTGATCGAAGTCTATGGACAGACTGTGATGTCTGTGATTTTCAATCTGATCTCCAGCAACCCGGTGCTCTGGACCGAGGTTTTTGGGCCGGTCGCCACCATGTTCGACTTCGGCGAGCTCTATCTGGACGGCTGCGTCATCGACAGCGTTTCCTACGGCAACACACCGGTTGACGATGAACTGGCTCCAGCTGTTACAGAACTGAGTTTATCCTGTAATCCCAATCCCTTCCGGGAAACGGCGAACATCTCTTTCAGCCTGGAGGACAAAGGCAAAGCCACCCTCGCCGTCTACAATCTCCGCGGAC
>CAZKAA010000083.1:0-10500 GCA_964550575.1 uncultured Candidatus Cloacimonadota bacterium | reverse complement strand
GGTGATGGCGGCGGTGATTATCAATGGTTGCATAATGTCCTCATGATTCTATTCTTCAAAACAACTTTCGAAAAGGCGCACTTTAATCAACTGGTTGAGCGGCTTGCCCAGGATCCTTGAGGCGATCTGAGCGAACTTGGCTTCATTATCGCTGACGAAAAACCTGTCTGTGCCAGGTGTTCCGTCATACTCACCGGGCAGCAGGGGTTTGAGATAATTTGTGATGGCTACCGCGCTGTCAACCAGTGTGACTTGTGGACCGATCACATCCTGAATAACCTCACGCAGCAAGGGATAGTGGGTGCAGCCCAAAACCAGGGTGTCAATATCCTTGTCGCGGTAGAAATCCAGGTATTCCTGCACAATTTCACGGGTGCTCGGATGCTCGAACCATCCTTCTTCGGCCAGCGGCACGAACAACGGGCAGGCCCGGGAAAAAACCTGTGCCTGCGGCAGAAGGCCGGTGATCGCCTCAGTGTAGGCTCCGGAGCGAACCGTTCCCTCCGTTCCGATCACGCCGATCCTCTGATTGCTGGTGCTCTGAGCCGCCATTTCCGCGCCGGGCGCGATCACTCCGATGATCGGTATCCTGGTGATCCCGGTCAGTTGCGAAATCGCCACGGCTGAGGATGTATTGCATGCCACCACGAGGATCTTAATGTCCTTTTGCAAGAGGAAGCGGGCGTTTTGGAGAGAGAAGTCGACAATCGTATTCTGGGATTTGGGACCGTAGGGAACGCGCGCGGTATCCCCGAAATAGATCAAATCCTCTTCCGGGAAGGCTTCCCTGATAGCTTTGTAGACGGTGATGCCGCCCACGCCAGAATCAAAGATACCTATTGGCTTTTTCATTTTTTTCCTCTTCGCCGCTTATTCTGGGTACCACTTTTTCGGGAACCCCTCTTAACGTCAACAGCATTTCCTCTGCTGCGCCTCGGAGCATTATCTCTATTAGGTTTGGGTTCCATCTGCCGTTTAACCGCGGGAAGCGTGTAGGGATGAGTCACAGTGTCGTCTTTATCATCTAACTCCAAATATATATCGTCACTAACATCCATTATCTTAACCGATACTTTATCTAATAGCTGTATATAGCTATTGTTCTTAGTATTTATAAAACGCATTTCTTTATCATAGTATCGCCAGTGACCGGAAGGAAACTGAGCGGACTTCAGCATGCCATTGACCGGAATTTGTTTCAATCTTACGATCGCGCCGCCGCTTTTGGCGGAAACCACCATGCCGGCATAGCTTTCTCCAACGAGCGTCCGCATGTACGCCATGCTATAGACCCTCTCGATGTCCCGCTCCGCCTGATCTGCAAGCAGTTCCTGCTCCGACGCGTTTCTGGCTTGGCGGGTTAGCTGATCAGAACTGAAACTGAATTTTCCGCTTTTAATGATGTAAGTCTTGCACAGGCAATGGATGATCAGATCGCAAAGACGGCGTATAGGGCTGGTGAAGTGGGTGTAGGTTTCCATTCCCAGTCCGAAATGGCGCTCGTGCTGGGTCGCGTATTTGGCTTTTTTCATGCTGCGGAGTATGACTCGGTCGAAAACAGCGTGATAGTCTTCGTTTGGGAGCGATTGCAGCAGATACTGGATGGATGAGTTGAGCGAACCCCTGTCGTAGTAGCTTATTCCATAGTGCGAGAGCAGTTCGATCAGCTTCTCGATCTTTTCTGGATCGGGATCTTCATGGATCCGGTAAATCGAAGTGGGGGAGACCGCGAGCAGTTTTTTCGCGGTATATTCGTTCGCGACCAGCATGAAGTTCTCGATCAGCCTGTGTGATTCGGTTTCTTCCGCGAGGGTGAACCTTTTGACCAACCCTTCATTGTCATACTCGTATTCGAGTTCGGGCAGGTCAAAAAAGATGTAACCTGCCTTTAACCGCTGCTGCGACAGGAGGCCGGAGAGAATCCTGCTTTCGTTCAAAATCTCCGCGAGTCTATCGGTGAACCTGGTGGCACGCCCCTCAAAGAGGTCGTCCACTTCGTCGTAGCTGAGCCTGAAATCGCTTTTGATGACGCTTTCCGTCATCCATTGCCGGTTGATCGAACCATGCTGATCAATCTCGGTGACGACCGTCAGAGTAAGTTTGTCTTCCCCGGGACGCAAGCTGCAGACCTTGTTGGACAAAATCTCGGGCAGCATGGGAATGACTTTTTTGGGAAAGTAAAAGCTGTTCCCTCTCTTTGCCGCTTCCGCGAACATGGCGCTTCCAGGTCTCACGTAATGCGAAACGTCTGCGATATGCACGTACAAGCGCCAGCCTTTGGCGGTTTTCTCAAGCGAGATCGCGTCGTCAAAGTCTTTTGCCGAGGAGGGGTCGATGGTGAAAGTGAACAAATCCCGATAATCTTCCCTGCTAGCGATATCGCGCTCACTGATGACAGCCACCACGCTCTCCGCCTCCGCCAGCACCTCGTCCGGAAAAACAAGCGGCAGATTGTATTGGTGCAATACCGCGAGCAACTCCACCTGCGGGTCTCCGGAAGGTCCCAAAACCTCGATAACCTTGCCTGAGGGCATCTTGCCCAGCAGCGGATTTCCCCAGTTGGTCACCGCCAAAACGACTTTGTCTCCTTCGTTCGCGGAACCCGCCTCGCTCACTTCAAACCAGTTGTGGATCTTTGGGTTTCCGCAGATAAAGATGGTCCTGCCATTGGCAGCGCGAATGTCGCCGGTCACCTTTTCGTTCTTTCTGCTGATGATTTTTCTGACGAAGCCGTAATCCGCTTTTCCTCTGCGATAGTGGGGTTCGATGGCTACAATGTCGTTGTGGTAGGCGTTCAAGGTATCATCGGAGTTAATGAAGAAATCACCCTTTTCAGTCCTGACGAAGGCGAAGGACTGGTCCCGAGCCAGCGGGGTTGCGTCAAATGTGCCTTCCAGCAGTTTGGGATTGAGCTTGCCATTGCTTTCAGGTTCGGGTGGGGCTTGTGCAGCCTCGATCAGGTTGAACTTGCGGCTTTTTTTCTGGATCAAGCCTTCTGTCTGCAACGCCTGCAAGGTTTCTGACAGCAAGGATTTCTCCTTCTTGGTCAGATTCATCGCCATTACCATTTCGTTGTATGACAGCGGTTTGTTGTGGTTGCGAGTCCATAGTAGGAGCAGTTTCTCGCTTATATTGAAGTTTTTCATGCTGTTAATATCTTTTCCCTATTTTCCGGGTAAGTATCTCGATGAGTTGTTCTTTTTCAGATTGGTCTTTGGAAAACCTGAGAGACTGGCCCCGGAAAGCATCGAGTCTCCTCGGCATGGTGAATGTGCTGAGCATTATGCCGCGCTTGTCGGCGTAGAAGCAACCGAAATCAGAGAATTTTCTGGTGATCCTGACAAACAGGTAGTTGATCACGATTTCATATTCCTTCAAAACATAAGTGGTCGGTATGAAGTAGGGGAGAAGGCTGCCCAGGACGAGGATCATTCCCAAATAGTAGTAACCCCATTGGTTGTTCCAGCGCACCACGGTTATCTGATATAGAAAGTATGCCAGGAAGATCAGAAACGCCGACAGAAAGACTGATGCCTTTGGCCTTTCAACAAATGGCCAGGACCGCCACGTCAACAAAACGTCAGGCGACATTTTGGATTATCTCCCTGCATTTCTCAATCTCTTCTTTAATGATCAGGATGCTTGAGAAAGTGGCGGCGGTGGAAAACTTTGAGCCCAGCGTATTTGCCTCTCGCTGCATTTCCTGAAGCACGAAATTCAGTCCTTTACCATTATCTCCCGGCTTGTCCATGGTTAGGCGCATGGTTGAGATGTGGCTTCTGAGACGGGTGAGTTCTTCATGGATGTCATAACGGTCAATGTAGATGGCAAGTTCTTGAAAGAGCCTTTGCTCCAGGTTTTCGCTCTGGTTCGTTTTCAGGATGTCCCGTATCCTTTCCTGCATGTTGGCAAAGAGGTTTTCTTTATAAGGTTGGATTTCGCTTTCGACACTGTTAAGAGCGCAATCGATGCTTTCCAGGGATGACTCAATAATCTGCTTAATGCTTACTGCTTCAGCGGAAAGGGACAAATCGAGTTGATCAATCGCTTTGCTCAATGTCTCATTGAACATACCGGCCAGCAGGCTGTCTTCATCAAGAGAACTTTTCGTCTCTATAACGCCCGGTTCGTTGAGCAATAATTCAATGGGTATTTCTTCGTTTAAATCAAGAGCATTCATCGCTTCGTTGATGATATCCCTGTATTTGATCAGCTTGGTCCGGTTGATCTGAACATTTGGTTCACGATGATCTGTATAGCTGACGCGAACATCAACAGTACCACGCGAAATTCTTGATGAAATTACTTTTCTCACTGTATGCTCAAAAAAACTGAGATCCCGGGGTAGATAGAGTCTGAGATCCAGATATCTGCCATTGATGGACTTGATCTCGATCTCAATATCGAGTTCCGGTCTTTGTGTTTTAGCTTTGCCATATCCAGTCATGCTTTTCATTTGCTTACCTCATTGATGTAAAAGCTGGGGAAGGGGAGGAATCCGACCTCCGTATTAAAGCAGATGCGCAAGTTTACATAACATGTCTTATCAAGATGCATTATAGTCACTCGCAGATAAGGGTGCCTGCCGTGGCGTCAACCACTCTGGCTGTTTTCAGCTTGCCGATATCATGAGCGTCCCCGGTGACGACAGCGATCTTAAAATCCCTGGTTTTTCCGGTGACTTTACGTTTGGATTTCTTGCTGATGTTCTCAACATAAACCTCGACATCCTGTCCGATCTTGGAGGAAAATTTTCTAAGCGTTATTTCCCTCTGCAGGTCAATCATCCTCTGCAGCCTTTTTAGTCGTTGCTGTTCAGGAACCTGTTCTCGGAGTTCTGCTGCCTTGGTTCCTGATCTCTCACTGTATTTGAAGCAGAACGCATAGTCAAACTGAATTTGGCGTATGGCATCCAACGTGCGCTCGAACATTTCGTCGGTCTCACCGGGAAACCCAGCGATCAGATCAGTAGTTATAGCTATGCCAGGCATTGCATTACGTAGCTTGTAGACTTTATCCAAATATTCCGAATACCCATATTTCCTGTTCATAGCCTGCAAAACCGCATCGTCTCCGCTTTGCATGGGCAGATGTATATGTTCGCAGACACGCGCTTCAGATGCCATAACGCGGATCAAATCCTCAGAAAGATCCTTGGGATGGGACGTGATAAATCTCAGGCGGTGAATGGACTCAATCTGCGCCAGTTCTTTCAGTAGTTTGGGGAAGTCGTAATCAGCATATTTGTATGAGTTTACATTCTGGCCCAGAAGAGTGACTTCCTTCATTCCCAATTCCCCGCAACGCTCTACCTCTTTATAGACCTGGTCGAAAGGGATGCTACGCTCTCTACCCCGGACATAGGGAACGATGCAGTATGAGCAAAAGTTATCGCAGCCTCTCATCACCGTGACGAAGGCGCAGGTATTGTTCGAATGCTGGGGATCTATATTCACATAGAGTTGACGGGAATCGAACTCGGTGCTGCACCCAAAATCCTCCGCGAGGATATGGGGAAGATCATTGTATTGATCAACACCGACTATGTAATCGATCCCTGATTCGATTTCCCACAGCCTCTTCCCCATTCTTTGCGCCATACACCCGATCACGGCTATTTTCATGCCGGGCTTTGTTGATTTCCGATGCTTCTCGTTGCTGATCCTGCCGAGTACCCTGTCTTCGGCATGCTTGCGCACTGAGCATGTGTTGAAGATAACCAGATCAGCATCTGAGAGGTCGTTCGTTTCTTCCCATCCAGATTCTCGCAGCAAAGAGCTGACCAGTTCGCTGTCCGCGGAATTCATCTGGCACCCGTAAGTTTCTATGGCAAATTTCATTTGTGTTTCCTGAGTTTTGGCGTCCGATCCAGCCACAGACTGTAGCCGGCGGATATCCCATAATAGCAAACCTTGAATTCGGAAAGGTTGAATTTGTCCAGAAGAACTATGTGCAATCTGGCATTGATCCCCACCACATCCCACGCCTTTGGCTCCATGTGAAGTTCCATCAGTTCGGCATCACTCGCTTCGATCTGCGCCAGCAGGCATTCCAAATCCGATCTTGTTATTACCCGCCCATGCAGAGCGAACGGTGAAAACTCTCTCGAACGCGACACCAGCCTGGCAAGAAACGCGGCCGCAAGCCCGTTGCTGATCATCAACTCAGGAGCAAAGCCCTTCAAACGCGAAAGCTCATGCTCAACTGCCGAGGTGAATCCTACTCCCGCCGCAAGGGAATTTCGCAAGCGCAGCAAACCGAGATTGAGGCTCACACCAATAAACTTATGTTTCGCGTCAGTGACCAAAACCTCGGTGCTAAAGCCCCCGACATCGATGATTGCCGCTCCAGAATTACCCGCTAGCAGCGGTTTTGCCGCGTAGTAACTGAGTTCCGCCTCCTCTACCGCGCTCAGCAGGCGAAATGTTATCGCCCCGCGAGACTCGATCCATTTGCCAATCTTGCCGGTATGCGTTGAGACTCTGTGTATTCCGGTTGCCAGCACGGTTTTCTCAGACCCGATTCCGCGGTCAAAATCCAGTAATTCTCCAAGTTTGGTTTTCATTCTTGCGACATTGGTTTTGGGTATCAGCGCTTTGCCGTCCGGCAGGATTTCGTGCTCTCTGCCGAAGCCGGTTGGCATTTCAGCGATGTGTATGGGTTCAGCGCAACCCTTGCTGCACAGCGCGTAGTTTATGTTGTTGGAGCCCAGGTCGAATACTGAGCGCAATTTGCTTTGCGCGTATCTGAGCTCAATGTATCTTTGATAGATCAAACCAGCCAGCTGCAAATTCCGGTTCCTGTTGCCAACGCCATTCTTTCCTTCTCGTAAGACCTTGCCGAAAAGCGTTTTCCACTCTTTGCCCGTCAGCTTCAGGGAAGTCAGTTCGACTTTTTCCTTATAACCGCGCAACCCACCGATCAGGATCTCTTCTTCCGGATAATTCTTTCTGGGACAATACAAAAGGGTTTTACCGAACTGGGTGGTTTCTGAGAAGATTCCGTATCCCGGCTTGGTTAACACGATGTCTGAGTTGTAGATCAGATCCAGATAATCCGTATTGGCCGGGAATTGGATGTGGTTTGGCTCGCTAATCCCCTCTTCGGAGGTCAGAACATATCCGGGGAAAGCTTTGCATAACAAGGAGATATCAGTCCCGATCTTCCCCGTTCCGCCAAAAGTGGCGACCAAAACTGGTTTTTCACGCTCCAGCCCAAACTCCCTGCGGATATCACGATAACTCTTTTTTGTTCTGGCGAGCAGGCCCACTTTCTCGACCTTACCGACGGCCGACATGCTCCGCTTGTCGCTGAAGGGAAGCCTGAAACCCCTGTCAACCATCTGATACATGCTCCAGATCGCGTTAAGAACCGGACGCATCTGGCGATCGCCCCCAAAGAGACGCTGATAGATGAACAGCCAGTCGAAGTTCGATACCGCGAAAACCGGGATATTGGCGTAAACCGCGGCTTCCACGGGCAACCAAGGGATATCGATGATGATCAGGTCTATCTTTTCCCGCCTCAAAAACTCCGTTTCCCGCTCGCAGATTTCTCTGCGTCTGGACATCAGTTCCAGAATGCTGCGCTTGGTTGCGTCAGGATCAGGAATCAGGTCCTCGGCATGGAGCACTCCCCCATCGCAAGCGAAACTGTCCTTTTGAGAAAACGCAGGCGAAAGAACCTGAAAAATGAAGTCAGGCCTCGCGCTGCGGATATGCGCGAAGATTCCGTATCTGTTAAGTTCGCCTGCCAGGGCAGCCATTCTGGTCGCGTGGCCAAAGCCGTGGTCGGATGCGTATATCGCGAATCTAAGCATCTGCCCTATCTGATTATCCTGATATCATTTTTGCCAGCCGATCGTATCTCGATCACAACATGATTGGGCAGGCAGATAATTGGCAGGCTCGAGCTTGCGCCTTGCCGAACGCATCTTTTGTCGGGACAGTCTGCAGATGCCATCCGGACTTTCCCCGCTTTGATCTGTACAGAATTATGAGCATCTATCTGGATATATTTATCTATGTTAAGACTGTATATTCCATGCAAAGTATCATCTTTATATATGTAAACATTATATATATCATCTTTATGCATGTTTCCATGAGCACTGATAAACACTCCCGCAAGGACCAGCAGCATCACCACCAAGTCAGCGATGGTTAGGGTTTTTCTCATCGCTTTAAGCACCGAACCGCCCATAGATATCTGTCCCGCATCCCGCGCAGCGGCCGGATCCGTCCAGACCGCGCACGCTTCTGCCAGCATCGATGACGACCTTGTGGCAGTGGGGACAGCACGTCTGCCTGAATCCCTTGCCTGGCACGTTGCCTGCGTACACATGCTTAATGAAGGATGAAGCAAGCTCGCATGCCATAAGGACCGTGGAAACTGGCGTTGCCCCGATGCTCGCCTTGTAGTCCGGATGATAGGCGGAAAAATGCAAAGGGATATGGACGTCCAAATCCGCCAGATAATCCACCAGTTTCCGGATCTGGCTCCGCGAATCGTTCAACCCGGGAATCAGGAGATTTGTCACTTCAACGTGCGCGCCAGCCTCCCAGGCAGTTTCTATGGTGCGCAACACCGGCTCCAGCGAGCCGCCGCAACTCTGCCGGTAAAACTCATCGTCCATCGCCTTCAGGTCGATGTTCATCGCTTTTACGAACGGCAACAGCTCTGCCAGCGGCTTGGGATTGACATAACCGTTCGTCACCAGCACGATATCGATATCAGGCGCATCGTTTGCAAAGTCCACGATATACTCGAACCAGGTCAGCGGCTCGGTGTAGGTGAAAGCGATCTGCTTCCGCTCTGGCGGGCAGTTTTCTGCAACCACTTCCGCCAATTCGCCCGGAGAGATGTAACGCGTCGGGTGGTCGGTCTGGCTGATGCCGAAGTTCTGGCAGAAGAAACAGGATAGATTGCATGAATTCGGTCCCAGAGACACGATCCGGGACCCCGGGTGAAAGTGATATAGCGGTTTTTTCTCTATCGGATCAAGCGCGATGCCGGTGCAATGGCCGTAATTCACTGCGACCAGTTTTCCGCCGAGATTCATCTTTCCGCGACAGATGCCTCTCTCCCCCACCTTCAAACGGCAGGTTTGCGGGCAAAGCATGCAGATGACGCATTGGTCCTCCGCTTTGAGATAGAATTCGGCTTCGCGTTCCTGTTTCACAACCATGATTCAATTTCCTGCAAATGCGTTTGCAGCGAGTGCCCGTTATCGTCAAGGCATTTTACGGCGTTGGCTTCCAGGCTTGTTTTTCGCTCGGGGTCGAGATGCAGTTCCCTGATGTCCCCCGCAAGCTTCTCCGTGTCCGAGAGCAGGATCGCCCCGTATCTATGTAGTTCTGCGACGGAAGCCTGGCAGGAACTGTGATGCGGGCCCATGATCACCGGTTTGCCGTAAAAAGCCGGTTCGAGCGGGTTATGGCCGCCAAAGTCGTAGAACGAGCCTCCCACGACCGCGATATCGCAGAGTGCGTAGAATTCCTGCAAATGGCCAATGCTGTCGATGATCAAAATGGTGAATTGCGCAGATCCGGCATCATCCAGTTCAGACAGGAGGATGGAATTTGGCAGCGCTTTTTTCAAGGCGGCTGCGCGTTCCGGGTGGCGGGGGGCGATCACAGCTTTCAACTGAGGGATCTGGGGCATCAGTTCCGCGATGGCGTCAGCCATCAGCTTTTCTTCCCCGGGACGGCTGCTTCCGAGGCAGATAATGAAATTGCTTTCCGCGAAGCCGTATTTGGCGCGGCTGGCAAGACTGTCATAGGCGGGCAGGCGGAGCGCGAACTTGAGGTTGCCGGCGTTGGCGACCGGGACATCATAGATGGCACGGAACCTCTCCGCGTCCGCTTCGCTCTGAGCCAAAATCGCTCTGACGGGACTCTTTAGCTTGCGCAAGAGCCCTCTGATCATCCTGTATCTGCCAAATGACCGGGCTGTCATTCTGGCGTTGACGAACACCACGTTCCGGCCCTGCTTCCCCGACTGGTCAAGCAAATTCAGCCACATCTCGGTTTCCACGATGGCGATGAGCTTGGGGTCGATGGACTTCAACTGCATTTTCCGCAACCAGGGCAAATCCAATACCGCAAGTTTGGCGGGAACGCCGGTTGACCTTGCCGCTTTCAACCCGTTGAGCGTGGTCGTGGTGATCACGATGCCCAACTGGGGATTTCGCTTTCTGAGGTCCTGCACAAGCGTCCGGATCGCGTTCACTTCGCCCACTGAGGCAGCGTGGATCAGCAATCCCTGCTTGCTGTCCGGACTCTCCGCGTTCAGCGCGTCCTGATATCTTTTGGTTGCCAGCAGCGCGTAGATCAGGGGATAGAGCAGGATGCACAGCAGTTCCAGCAAGCGGCTTAAGATGCGGAAAAGGATAATCGTCATATAGCCTGTTTCAAAAAAAAAGGATGCCGTCTCCGGCATCCGAGTTTATGGCGGGAGCGACGAGACTCGAACTCGCGGCCTTCTGCGTGACAGGCAGAC
>CAZKAA010000082.1:0-10547 GCA_964550575.1 uncultured Candidatus Cloacimonadota bacterium | reverse complement strand
GAAAAAACCGTCGGGGGGATCATCATTCCCGATACCGCCAAAGAAAAGCCCCAGATGGCGGAAGTGATTGCCGTCGGCACTGACGAAGACCTGCAGAAGATTGTCAAGGTCGGGGACAAGGTCCTTTACGGTAAATACGCCGGCACGGAGATCGAGTTGGAAGGGGAAAAGCTCCTCATTCTCTCAAAGAGCGACATTCTCGCTATTATCGAGTAAGCCATGTTGGAGATCAACGCTCAAAACTTCGATACTGAAGTGCTGCAGTCCGAACTCCCCGTGCTGATCGATTTCTGGGCTCCCTGGTGCGGTCCCTGCAAAGCTTTGGGGCCAACCATCGACAAGCTTGCCGCCGAACTAGAGGGAAAGGTCAAAGTCGCCAAATGCAACGTTGACATGGCTCCCGAAATCGCCGGCAAATATTCGATCATGTCCATCCCCACCCTTTTGATCTTCCACAAAGGCGAGATTGCCGCCCAACTCGTCGGCCTCGTCCAAAAGGAAAAGATCGTCGATAAGCTCAAACCCTATATTTAACCGATATTGAATTCATAACCGGCCCGGCGCAGATACGCCGGGTTTTTTTTGCCTGCGAATGTTCCCCTTTCGGCCAGCATCTTTATCCTGCTCTTCTTTCTGGCTTAATGCCTATTCACTATCCACCCTGTATCCTCTCAAACGCCCACAGGGCGGAGACCGGGAGGCAACCAGGAAGACAGGCAGCCAGGCAAAGGATCTAGCCAATAAGCGCAAAACGCCTCCGCGGCAAGCTGGCGGGTCATAAGTTACTATGTGTTTGTTTACATAAGCGTTGCCGCTGGCAAGCGGAGAAACCTTGGAGCATAGATAAAAAAAAGACCCGGCTGGGAGTCGCCGGGTCTGTATGGCTTATGATTGTGTCAGATTATTTGAGCAGAACCGCTTTACGCTGGAAGCTGTCTTTGCCGGCGGTCATCTTGATGTAGTAAACGCCGTTGGCGAGAGGCTGTCCGTTGTAGTCGGTGCCGTCCCAGGTGATGCGGTAGTTGCCCGGAACGCGTTCGCCCAGGTTGAGATCCCTGACGATCTGTCCGCGGGAGTTGTAGATCTTGAAGTTCACATCGGTGGTGGCTGCAATGCTGTAGGGAATGAACGCCATCGGGTTGAACGGATTGGGATAGACCGCTTTCAGTTCCGTAACCAGCGGGATCTCCGGGGTCGGATTGTCGCCCTCGGCATTGTAGAACACGGAAACCGGTCCGTGGAACTGGTCGCTGCCGTCGATGTCGGAGCTGTTCAACCAGTAATAATATGTGCCGGTCTCAAACAGCTCTGTGTCCGTGAACACGTAGGACTGGACCTGGGCGGTGTTGGTCGCGGGAATGATGGGGCTCACCAACTGGGCGGCGCCGAGCTGGTTCGTGTGGGAACGGTAGACGTAGTATCCCGCCAGGCCTGTCTCAGTCTGGGAAACCCAGGTAAGCGTCACGTAGTTCTGCGCGTTGATGGTAGCGGTGAAGGAAGAGAGCTCCACGGGGGTGGGGTCTTCCCAATCCCATTCAGGGAAGGTATAACGCGTATCACCCAGTTCCCAATTACTTTCATTACCTACTGAAGCAAGTATTTCTGATTTACTCCCAGATAGAGTAGTAATGTTGTAATATCCGTTATCATTATTAGTAGCCCAATCAAGCGCAGTTGTTCCATCCACCAGACCTGTGGGTAAGTAAGTCTGGTTTGAAGTGGGCGTTCCAGTCGTTAACCAAGTGGTTGACGATATCGCGTAGATAAACGTCGGCGCATCTACAGTTCCCTGAAAGACAATCAGTTGATCGCCGCTCGTGGAGAACTGAACGGCACCTGTGGTTATAATCGAACCAATGCTGGGAGTCCAAGCTGTACCGGCTGCGGCATCTGCATTTACTGTGATAATGGTTCCAGTAGTAACGCCACCAGCAGGTACAGTCCACGCCAAAACGCCGGTTTCACCAGTAATGAATGCTGAACCGGTCCATCCCTTGTCAGTAAAATAGATTACGGTTCCGGCCGGAATGTCTGTTAGAACGATCATGGCAAACTGATCCAAGTCGTCGCACTGAAAACCGATTATAGCGATATCCCCCGGCAAGAGATCAAAACTATCCAGAGTGGTTCCGTCATCTTGAGGTACAACTCCGTCGATTTTATAATCGATGTTGGTACCACTGTTGGTGTAGGGAAAGATCTTGAAGTAATATGTAGTATTCTCATCGAGCCCAGAGAATGTGTAAGTCTGGGTGCCTTGTGAGACTGTGTGCACCAAGGTGCTCCAACTCTCAGTAACTCCATCCACAGGGTCCGCAATGCTGCTGTAACCAACATCGCTGCCTTTGATGATATAACCGTCGGGAGTAACTTTTGCGGCGTCGGTCCAAGAAACCGTTAGCGTTGCAGATGATGGGGAGCCACAAATAAAACTGGTAGGATAATCTGAAGGCTCAGTTTTATACACAATACCACTACATGTAACATTTTGTGATGTGGCACCCGTGGATGAGCATACAATGTTTTCATTAGTATAGTTACCGCTTGCCAATCCGGCAACCATGCGAACATATACTGTAGTTGATACGTTTCCGCCGGAGGGAGAATAACTCAGACTGGACCCAAAAGTACCACCAGATGAAGCTGCGATTTCGAAATCTGATGGAGCGGAAACTACTAAATCAGCAGTAAGGCTTGTCCCAGTCAACGAAAAATTGCTTTCTCCTGACGGACCGCTTCCAACAATGTAGTTAAAACTTGTTAGACTAGATGGATTCACTGTGATAGCAGCACCTGCAGGAGTACCTGCAATAGTAATATCGTCAATTCCAATGCCGACTCCATTATTTGTCCCAGCCACAATAAAGCGTATCTTAACTTGGGTGCCATTATAAGCGCTCAGATTAAACTGAGTCATCGCCGTTAATGTGGTCGAGGTGGGTGTTCTAGTTCCCAGATCTGTCCAATTAGAACCATTATCAGTTGAAATTGCCACAGTGACTGTATTTTCTACTGCATTTACTCCACCATATGTACGGGCTTTAAAATCCAATGTTTCACTACTGAAATTATCGAAATTCATCGCAGGTGTGATTGTGTTTGCCCCTGCCACCAGTAATTGTAAGTAAGTTGTCCCAGCGACACTAGTATCGGTCCAAGTCGGAAAACCTGCAACATCAGTTCTCACTGGAATGATGTTATCAGCAAATACCAATCCCATTGTTAAAACCAGGACTAAAAAAAGAAATGTCTTTTTCATAATTCCTCCCTGAATTACGAGTTATATAAGGATATTTTTACACTTTATCGCTTGTAGCCAGAATAAATCTTCCCATATATCTGGCAAGCTTTTTTTGAAGTTTTTTTACCAATTTTGTCATACCCATATGCTCGTGTCCGTCAAGCTTGTTATATTGCTTTGAGTTAGCGAAAGATTACAATCTGGCCCTTGACGCCCGCAAGGATTACGGCGATCGGATGATGCGGCCATACAGCCATTTTTGGCTTCAGGGCGGGAGCGTGCCTACGGCTCGCGTTCATCTGGCGTTTAGGGGCGATAAAGAAAAAACCCGGCTTTGCTGCCGGGTTTTACCAGAGATAAATATCGTGCAAATCCTCAGGCTGGTCAGCCCAAGGGATCTCAATAGCTATGGGCTTTTTTTATCAGGATGTTCCAGACCCCTTTCCAGAAGTAGACCCAATCTGTGGCAAGGTGCTTGGCGGCTTTCTTCTGCAGATAGCGGCGTTCGGATTCCACTATTTCCTCGAAGGTGCCGGGAAGGTCGGCATAAAATGGCGGCAGCAGGCCGGGCCGGAACTTGAGCCGGAGTTCCTGCATATCGGGCGGATAGAGGGAGAAATAGTGTTCGCTGAGCGCGCGGACGCCCACCAGCGAAAGCTCGCCCTTGAAGAAATTCAGGAACTGCGGCAGTTCGTCGATCCAGAGCGCCCGCAGCACTTTGCCCCATGAGGTGACGCGGAAATCGTCCTTGAACTTGCCGCCCTCCTGCAAAGCATTGGTTTGATAGACGTAGTCCTGCAGGTATTCGCTGTAAGGGTGCATGGTGCGCAGCTTCTTCACGTAGATGGTCTTGCCGTTCTTCCCCAAGCGCTTGAGGCGGATCAGGGGCCCATAGGTGGGATTTTTGTCTGTGCGCGGGAGCCTGGCTTTCCTGAGGATGAAGTGCATGTTGCCGTGTAGTTCGCGCTTGTTCACCAGTTCGAAGCCGCAGAAATAGAAGCGCCCCAGCATCTCGGTTTCGGAGAGGGCCCTGTTGCGGCCTTTGGTTAGCGCGAAGTACCATCCCTGCAGGATGGGCAGCTTGGGAGCGACGCGCTTGAGCAGGAAGTCCAGAAAATAGAGGGCCGAACCGAAAACAGGAGTGAATCTCTGGTTGAACTGGCTTCGGCGCTGAGTGATCGTCTGCCCGTGGCAGAGGAAGACACCGCCTTCCATCAGCAATTCGTTGACTCTGATCAGATAAAGGTTGAGTCGGCGGAAATCGTTGATCCGGTGCAAATTGACAAACAGTTGGCGGGAATCCGGGGCTTCGTTCTTGATGTTGAAGTAGGTTTCCGAATTGAGCACCAGAGTCTTGGACTTGCAGAAGCGGCTGAGCTCCAGATAGTCGTTGACGAAGGAAAAGAGGTCCTCCCGGTCGGCAAGGTAGTTTTGCCACAGGGGAACCAGAATGCTGTCTTCCGGTTCGCAAAGCGAGTAGGGTGGCGAGTAGCTTTCGTGGTTGATGGCGGGGATGGATTTGGGCGGCTGGAGAAAGTGGACGGGGCTCTGCGACTCTTCCAGCGCCTCCGATCTGGTTACGATCGTGGTTGAGGCATAGCTTTGATTCTCTTTGCGGAACTTCAGCGCGAAGAAGAGTCCTCCGAAGATGAATACTTCCAGCAAGAAACTGCCCAGCATGGTGCCCATCACAATGTAACGCGAGTAGTGGAACTGGTTGAAGACATACATCAAGCCGAAGATCACTGCCGCGGCGAACACGTCGCTGCCGATGATTCGCCTGATCAGCGAGGCCGGGCTGTAGATCTTGGTCAAAGAATACTTTCCGCTCCACAGGCTGCCCAGGATCCAGATGAGCGTGAACGCGATCAGCGACCTCCACCAGACGAAGCTGGTGAGAATCCGCTTCGTTCCGTCTCTGAATTTGGCGACCCACAGAAAGGCAAAAACGATGATCGCGATGTCCAGAATGATCAGCAGCGCCGTGGTTAGTCTTTTTTTCATGCGGCAGATATCTTAGCGGGAAAAATGTTCTATGGTTTTGGCCAGTCCTTCTTTGAAGCCAACCCGGACTTCATAACCGAGGAGTTCTTTCGCTTTGCGGATATCCGCCAGGGAGTGCATCACGTCGCCGGGGCGTTCTGGTTCGAAGCGCGGCTCGACGCTCTTGCCCAGGATCTCGTTGATCATACTCACCAGTTCGATCAGCGTGAAGCGTTCCCCGCAGGCGATGTTTATCGCTTCTCCCGCGGCCTGGGGTGCAGTGCAAGCCTGTATGTTCGCCCACACGTTGTTGTCGACGAAAGTGAAGTCCCGGCTTTGGCTGCCGTCGCCATAGATAACCGGTTCCTTATCCTGCTGAATAAGTTTGATGAACTTGGGGATCACCGCGCTGTATTGGGAGGTGGGATCCTGATTGGGACCAAAAACGTTGAAATAGCGCAGTGAAACGGTCTGCAGCCCGTATAGCTTGAAAAAGATCTGGCAATATCGCTCCTGGGCGTATTTGGTCAGCGCGTAGGGCGACATCGGGTTCACCGGCATTGTCTCCACCTTGGGCAAAGTCTCGCTGTTTCCGTAGATCGATGATGATGAGGCGCAAACCACTCTTTTAACTCCGTATTCCTTAGCCGCTTCCAAAAGGTTGAGCGTGCCCAGGATGTTCACGTCGTTGGAGGTGATAGGGTCGTTGATGGAGCGGGGCACGGAAGGCAGCGCTCCCTGGTGCAGGATGTAATCAACATCTCTGACCGCGGATCTTACTATGTGGAACGACCTCAGGTCTCCTTCGATGAGCGAAAGGTTATCATATTTCAGGAGGGGCAGGATGTTGTCGCGCTTGCCGGTGGCGAAATTGTCCAGGACGCGCACTTCCTGTCCTTGGTTGAGCAGTTCTTTTACAATGTTCGAACCGATGAAGCCGGCACCGCCGGTGACTAGATATTTCATTTTTTATGTTCCTTGAAATCAGTGGTTGTAACGTGGTGAAGTGGTTAAGTGGTGAAGTGGTGAAGTGGTGAAGTGGTGGCGTGGAAGCGCTATAATTTGGATTCCAGGCTTGCGATCAATTTCACCAACATTATGCGCAATCTCTTGACACTCTCATTAAATTGTTCTATGTTCGCGATGTAATTCAGCCTAAAGGCTATCTCAATTTGTGTTTCCAGTTCCAGCAAAGATCCTTTGGCAATATGAAGAAACTGAATATATTCCTTTGTGTTTCTACGTCCTGAACCTTCAGCAATATTCGAAGGTATTGATATAGAAGCCCGACGCATCTGTGAAACCAGGCCAAACAGCTCTTCCTTGGGAAACTTCACTGTAACCTGATAGATATCTATCACAAGATCCATCCCCAATTTCCAAACCTCCAGATCTTTATAGATCATCGTTCCTCTATTCTATCAAAAAACGTCATATTGTCATTATGCCACAGCGTCGCCCCGCCCTTCGCATCACAACACCACGTCATCTCCACACCATAATCTTTTTTATTTGATTCTTGCAAGTTTGCCAAACCAATTCCCTGGTCCAGTAAAACCAATTGTCGTTCCATCTTTGGGGATGTGTGTTGATCATGAGTTGGTCAGGCAACGCGCCTGTCTGGATCAATTCGATCAAATGGCTGGTATTCTTAACCTTGATCTTAAAAGGACTCTGAACCTTGTCCCGAATGCTCGTTTCATCGCTGTTCCAATGCCTGCCGGTGTCCGTGAGGTAAAAGACTTTGCTGTAGTCGATGTCGAAGTATGGCTCGCCGATAATGCCGAGTTCGCGGTAATCGTATTTCTTCCAGATGTCCCGGTTGTCGTATTTGGACATTGGGCTGCCATGCATGCATGCAGTTTGTATGGGGACAATTTCGCGGAGCCTGGCAAGGTTAGTCTGGAAAGACTTATATGCTTTGTCAACATCGCCTTTGCAGAGGTCCATGTCTTCATAGTGGTATCCGATCTCATGGCCCAGGGAAGCGATTTGCCTGATGATCCCGGGATCGAATGATTCGGGGACGATCCTGAAGTAATATGTAGCGCAAATGCCCTGTTCGTGCTCTATTTGAGCGAACCTAAGCGCGTTGCGGGGCATCTTGTCCACATCGTGGCGGAGGATGGCTGACGGTTTACTTGTAATCATATGTTCTTCTACTTTGAGAAAAACTTTGTAATTGACTTGCAGAGTGCGCAGTAAATCACTGTATGCTGTTGTTGTGTATTCCATCATAACAACATTCATATCATCAATCCGTTCTGCGAGCCGCAGTAACAATCGTTAGAATACTGATTCCGCGCATATGTATGAGAATTTGATCAGAGAAGTCATCACATCAGTCCAAGCGATGCAAGTTTATCGCCATTCTTAGCGTAAAACTCTTCTTTCAACATACCCACTAGTATGAGGTCGTGAAAAACACCTCTATGAAAAAGATGCTTAACCAACAACCCCTCCTGTCTAAGACCAATTTTACGTACCAAACCTTCACTTGCTTTGTTGTCATCGATATAATCGGCATGAATTTTTACTAGGTTTAGAAAATAGAAAGCATAATGTATAATTATCAATGATGCTTCAAATCCTATACCTTTGCCAAGTAAGCCAGATTTTATTTTCATCCCCCATGATGCCCTCTGGCTAATTGCATCAACGTTGTTAAGTGTGGCAAGACCAATAAATTCTAGATGCCCATCTGTTTTTTGGTGCATTGTAAATGCATACCTGTCCTTTCCAAGCGTTTTAATCCAAGCTCTCTGATTATCCATTGATAAGGGAGAGAACTTCATATGTTTGACAACATCTTTATCCCATTGTAGATCCAGCAGGATATCAAGATCATCCTGTTCAACAGGTTTGAGTAATAATCTCTCTGTTTCTAATATCCTCATAATCATCCCCTAGTGCAATTTTGTAAAGTTGATTCATTGTAAAGATTGGAAAATTCTGCTTTTTAACGAAATTGATTATCTCAAGTACAGAATTCCGGATTCCTAACGAGTGATTTCTGAATCTATCAATCATATCAGGCATGATGTTATTGTATTGCTCGCGTGTCATTGAGTCTTTAATTTGCCTCATAAAACTGATGCTTGGCGTATTGAACACGAAGTTCATGGGATGAAAGCTAATAATTTTAATCCCAGGCGTAGTTAATGATCTTCTGTATCTATTTATGTTGAAGTCCAAACAGTTATATAAATGAGTCCCGTCTTCGAAGAATACTGGGTAATTAATTAATCCAGATTCATGCAGGATAGGTCGAATATAAGGTTGCATGATAGTGATCTGGTGAGAAACATACTTGAAGCCGAATTTGTTGTACATAAGGTGAGTTATATCTGTAACATCGAATGCCCGGTGGCTTCGAAACCCATAAGCCTCGGGAGCAAACTGGATACATGTCTCCGCGATTTCAATAAACGAATTGCCATGAGAACTGCCATTCATAAAATTTGGATGTAATCCTCTATCAATCTTTCCTTCTCGATAATTCTTCTCCACAACATCAGACTTGTGAGTAACAAACAATGTTGGATGGATGTCTAACTCGTTAACTGTTGAAAAAAATTCATTCATTACTGATTCAGATGCCCAGTCAACATCTGAAGTAAAACAGAACACGGGTTCTTCATCCCATAAACAAGAAGTCATGTTGGCGCTGATCATTGCTTCAATATGCTCTGTTTTTGATCGAAGGGCTGAACTTGAGGGTGTTGGCGTGTAGCTCATAAATCCAATGTTTCCTTAGTATTAATATCCATAATCAACTCTAATTTGACATTATGCTAGGTGCCTGTTGGAATCTAGCGAAGTCAATGCTGCCCTTGCTCATGATGAGTTCCGATTCTGGGTAATTATCTATGAACCACACCCAGAAAGCTGTTACGTCAATTTTATCTCGTAAAAGCGTATTTCTTCTATCCCTCCAGACTTCTTTGACGTTATCCTGCATAAGCATTTCTTTGATTCGATGCAGCATCCAATCGAACTGCCTGGGCAGGAAAGCATAGGTCAGTCCATAGCGTTTTTCTTCTTCTTCTAATACTGATACCTGGCCCGCAAATGAGTTACAGCGAAAAGAAGGTACTCCCATAAGGGCTGCTTCGGTACACATAGTTTGACCATCGCAAATCAGCATCTGTGAATAATATAACAAACAATGCATGTCTTGGGGTTCTATAGGCAGTTTGAAATCCTCAAGCTCAGGATCAAGTCTTGCCTCCATTGTAACGAAGACCTTGCCGAAGGTTGACAATAAATTGATTAGAGACTGTTTCTGTTTTTTTGTGATACCAACAGCCCCAACATCATGATGCGCTTTAAAAGCCGTAAAGCGCAGAATGAAATATTTATCCTCTTCAGTTAACCCATATTTTAACAATATTGTCGGGTCCGGCTTGAATCTATTCGGGTGCAAGTAAGCCAATTCGTGATATCCAGGATAGTAAAGTGCATTTTTTAACTTCTCGTACTTGAGAACATCTGGGGATAAGATAAGATCGGCATATGGCGAAGCGAATTTAGCTGTTAAGGGTTGAGGGGATTGATCATCATCATCAAACATGAGCGACTTTGCTTTGGTGAGCTTTGAAGCATACACAACAGAAAAAGACAGACCCATTGCCAGGTCGATATTATTATTGCGGATAATTCTGCAGATCTTTTCATTGAACTGAATCTGTTTCACAATTTTGCCGCTTAGGCCAAGTCCCTTCTCGCCTAGTTCCTGATAAGGCATATCATACGATTTCAACAAGCTGGTAATGACTGGAACCGATTTACAGGTAACAATGATGTTATGTCTTTCTTTGAGTTCGTGGTACAAGTTCTTAAAATTATGAACATGAGCAGGATGGCCAATATCAATAAGGATGTTCAATTCACTCTCCCAATTTTTTGAAATACGTTCAATCCGATTTTTGCAAGCTTATAGCGCAAAGGCGAGTTTACATAAATGAACCTGCCCCAATCCACCAATTCACCGCCATACTGAAGCTTGAAGTCTCGAACCCCATAATCAACATCTGGTTTACCCGCTCCCATCCAGTCGAAAAATTTGATGCCATTCTGAATGCACCATTTCATGACTTCGTAGTAGAAAAGATCAACAGGGCGTTTGTTTAAGAAACTCCTATCAGAAGCATTGCCGATGTAGTAAGCATACATGGTTTCCTTATAGGTGAATGTAAAAAGAGAGATCTTTACTTCTTCATTTTCCAGTAAAAGAAGAAGTTTACAAAACAATCTGCCACTCGCGTTACAGCAGCATAGATCGGAAGAGCGTCGTGTAGGGAAAGAGTGTAGGATAGGGTGT
>CAZKAA010000081.1:0-10853 GCA_964550575.1 uncultured Candidatus Cloacimonadota bacterium | reverse complement strand
AGTCTCCTTTTCTGATAGCTTACTCCTATGGTCATATGATACAAACTTAAAATAGACAAAGAACTTGACAACATTCAAGGGCGGGATTCAAGTCATCTCGCCCTTTTACGTTAGGGCTCCACACGAAAACATCATTCCAAATATAAACAGGAGACAGTGATGAAAACAAACGTGTTTGTGTTGGCTTTACTTCTATGCGCAGCAGCGCTCTGCGCCACTACCTACCAGGTTCCGGGAGACTTCACGACCATCCAGGCGGCGCTCAACGCCTGCGTATATGGAGATTCGGTGGAGGTCAGCCCCGGAGTATACTACGGGGGGATCGGATGGCCGGCGGTTGACGGTATCACCCTGAGCGGCGACGATCCCACCAATACGATTATCGACGCGCAGCAAAATGGCAGGGCGCTAACCTTTCCGGGCAGTTGGCAAAACTCCTACATCACGCCCGCGACAAAAGTGCGTAATGTGACGATCCGCAACGGCTATGGGCCGAACAACGGATCGGGCGTATACTGCAATTACGCCTCGCCCGGGATCTCGGACTGCATCATAGCCTTCAACAGCGCTCCAACCTGGAGCATGAGTTCCGGCGGCGGCATCTATTTTTATGCCTCAAACGCGATACTCAACAATGTGTATATCGTGAAGAACCAAGCTTATTCGGGCGCCGGGGTGCACATCGACCCAAGTTCGTCACCGACCTTCACCGACTGCGTGTTCGCCGACAACACGCTGTTTTCACCCGGCGGCTCTTACGCGGCGGGAATCTACATGCGCTATCAGACCAATCCCAGTTTCACGAGGTGCATCGTCACCCGAAACCGCTCCTTCGGCAGCGCCGCGATCCATCTGGGCGAGGTCAGCAGTCCGTCTTTCGCCTACTGCAGCATCACGGACAACGACTATGGCTTCCGTTTGGTGTCGGACGCTACACTTTCGATGTCGCAGACCACAATCTCCGGCAATACAGAGGCTGGGTTTGTGAACGCGGGCAGTCAAACGCCGAACATCCCTGAAAACTGGTGGGGCTCCAATAGCGGACCGGAGCACACGGGAAATCCGAACGGCAACGGCGATCTGATCCAGGGCAACGCAATATATTCGCCCTGGAACAACCAGCCCAGCAACGCAGCCGCGCCTCCGCCTCCGCGGGACGTCGTGGCGGAATGGACTCCTGGTTCCACGGGTGGCGAGATCACCGTCAATTGGGACCCCTGTCCGGAAGACGAAGCGATCTGGTGGGTATATTGGGGGCTTGACTCCCTGTCTGTGGTGCATCCAAACTACCAGATGGTGACAACCAACAGCGCAGTCATCAATGCCTTGCAGCCCTTTGCCTGGCATTACGTGCAGGTGCGCGTGGTCAGGAGCAACGGTACCTCCAGTTGGTTCTCCGAAACTGTCCCCGTCTATGTGGGCAGCACCGATGCGGAGGATCCCCAGCAGACGCCTGCTCCCCGCAAGGTAACCGTGAGTCCGAACCCATTCCGGGAATGCGCCAGGATTGCCTACACGCTTGAGAAATCAGGTGTGGCCGAACTGACAGTGTACAACCTGCGCGGTCAGGTCATTCGCAGGATCGAAGGGCAGGGCTCCACGCTGAACAGCGGAGTGATAGTTTGGGACGGGCGCGGAGAGAATGGCGAACAGATGCCGGCAGGAGTCTACATAGTCAGGGTGTCCAACGGCAGGGACAGCGCTTCCTCCAGGGTTCTGCTGACGCGCTGAGTCATTATAAGCATTTATCCAAAGCGGATTAGGGAATCCCCCGATCCGCTTTTGTTTGTCTCATGCCGGCCGTGCTACTCGCGTGGCTGAAGGTTGTGCGAGAAGTTCCGCTTTTCAAAGGGAACGCAAAGATAGGAAATCGCTTGACACTATGGCTATGTGAAAAATTTTGGCTTTCTGGTAAAAAAATCTGTTAAGGAGATTCGATGAAAACCCTGACCCCGAAGCCCGGTGACATCCAGCATGACTGGTATGTCGTCGACGCCACGGATCTGCCTTTGGGCCGCTTGTCCACGCGGGTTGCACATATCCTGTGCGGCAAGAACAAGCCCTATTACGTGCGCAATATCGACACCGGCGATTACGTAGTGATCATCAACGCCGAAAAAGTGCGCGTGACGGGACTTAAGAGCCTGCAGAAGATCTACAAGACCTTCAGCGGCTACCCCAGCGGACTCAAGGAGATCCCCTATCAAAAGATGCTGGAAAAGCATCCCACCGAGATCATCGAGCACGCCGTCCGCGGCATGATGCCCAAGACCGTGCTGGGTGATGCCATGTTTAAAAAACTGAAAGTGTATACCGGCGGCGAGCATCCCCACGCGGCACAGAAGCCGGTCGAACTTAACCTCAAGGAGAAATAAGCATGCAAACTTATGATGCCGTTGGCAGAAGAAAGAACGCCGTGGCCCGCGTGCGGATCACCCCCGGCACCGGAAAGCGCATCATCAACAAAGTGCAGATGAAGAAATACCTGCAGCGCGAGACTCTGGAAATGATCGTCGAGCAACCCTTGCAGGAACTTGGCCTGAGCGAGAACTTTGACGTCTACGTCAACGTTTCCGGCGGCGGGCTGAGCGGCCAGGCCGGCGCGATTCGGCATGGCATTTCCCGCGCTTTGATCGAATACGATGAGAAGATGCGTCCCGCCCTCAAAGCCCGTGGCTTCCTGACCCGCGATCCCCGCATGGTGGAGCGCAAAAAGAGCGGTCGTCCGAAAGCCAGAAAGAGATTCCAGTTCTCAAAACGTTAAGACATTGGGTTTTGGGGAGGCTGCCCGCCTCCCCGGATGGAAGAATGAAACCAACCAACCTAAGAAAACACGCACCGGGAGTTGCAAGGCGGTGGGGAGAAAGCTCCCCTGAATTGCGCAGATCCCGCTGCGGTAGATTAACCGTAACGATTTAAGGAGAAAAAATGTCCGTAGTTTCGATGAAACAACTGCTCGAAGCGGGAGTCCATTTCGGGCATCAGACCTTTAAGTGGAACCCCAAGATGAAGAAGTACATCTTCATCAAACGCAACGGGATCCACATCATTGACCTGAAGCAGACCGTGGATGCGATCAATGAAGCTTACCAGTTTATGAAGGAAGTAGCCAACCGTCAGGAATACATCCTTTTTGTGGGCACCAAGAAACAAGCCCAGGCTGCCATCAAGGAAGCCGCTGAGAAAGCCGGCGTGTTCTACGTCAACCAGCGTTGGTACGGCGGCATGCTCACCAACATGAAGACTATCCGACAAAGCATCGAAAAGATGAAATACTTCGAGGAAATAGTGGCCGACGGTACGATCAGCAACTATACCAAACTCGAGCAGCAAAAAATGAAACGCACCCACGACAAGATCGAGTTCTCCCTGGGCGGAATCCGCGACATGGATGCCGTACCGGGAGCCATCTTCATCGTGGACACAGGCCATGAAGAGATCGCTGTGCACGAAGCCCGCATCCTGGGCGTGCCGATCATTGCCATGGTGGACACCAATTGCGATCCCGATCTCGTGGATTATGTGATCCCCTCCAACGACGACGCCACGCGCGCGGTTCAGTTGATCTCAGACATCATGGCAAACGCTGTGATCGAGGGCAAACACCTCGCCACTGAAGGAGCAGACACCGCTTCCCAGGCGGTGGAGGATGCGGCGGAATTCACTCCGGAGATGGTCGAAATGGCCGCTGCTCCGGTTAAGGATTCCGAACCGGAAATCATCGCTCCGGCGGCGGAAGAACCCTCCGACGAAGTCTGAGGTTCGCGGAGACAGGCAGATTATCTGAGCCTCGTCCCGTTAAAAACAACAAGGAGATTATCATGATAGAGATCACAGCAAGCATGGTCAAAGAACTGCGCGAGCGGACCGGAGTCGGCATGATGGAATGCCGCAAAGCCCTCGCGGAGGCAAACGGCAACATGGAAGCCGCCATCAAGTATCTGCGCGAGCGCGGAATATCCAAAGCCGAAGGCAAAGCTCTGCGCGAGACCAAGGAAGGGATCATCTTTTCCTATATCCATTTCAACGGACGCCTTGGCGTGATGCTGGAACTGAACTGCGAAAGCGACTTCGTTGCCCGCACCGAGCAATTCCGCAAACTGGCGGAAGAGATTGCGCTTCAGATCGCGGCAACCAATCCGCTGGCTATCACTGCCGAGCAGATCGATCCCGCCCTTATTGAAAAAGAGAAAGATATTGCCCGCAATAAAGCGATCAACGACGGCAAGAAGCCCGAGATCGTGGAGAAGATAGTCGAAGGCAGCATCAAGAAATATTGTTCCGAACACTCCCTGCTGGAGCAGGAGCTTGTGAACGAAAACGGCCGCACGGTGAAAGAACTGCTCACAGATTCCATCGCCCAAACCGGCGAGAATATCCAGATCGCCCGCTTCGTGCGTTTCGCTCTGGGCGGAGAATGAGCAAATCCTCCCTTTGGGGATGGACAGAGGTTATGGCATGACATACCAGCCGGAAAAGATACACAGCATGATGCTGAAACTCAGCGGCGAAGTTCTCGCCGGAGCCAAGGGTTTCGGCTATGACGATGAAGTGATAGACATCCTCACGGACGACATCATTGCCGTCAGACGCTTGGGATTCAG
Organism: uncultured Candidatus Cloacimonadota bacterium; assembly: GCA_964550575.1. Classification (GTDB taxonomy): domain Bacteria; phylum Cloacimonadota; class Cloacimonadia; order Cloacimonadales; family Cloacimonadaceae; genus Syntrophosphaera. Next base: position 6,249 of record CAZKAA010000081.1, on the reverse strand, counting down.
CATCGCTATCGTACTGGGCGGAGGAAACATCTTCCGCGGCGGGACATGGCTGAATCAAAGCCTGGACCGGGTCGCGCTGGACAACATCGGCATGCTTGCCACGATCCAGAACGCCCTCTATCTGGCGGAGATCCTGAACAACAAGAACTATCCGGCGGAAGTTTTCTCATCCCTGAGGATGGACAAGATCGCCAGATACTATACTCCCCAGGAAGCAGCGCGCTCGCTGGCAGCCGGCAACATCTGCCTTCTCAGCGGGGGAACGGGTAATCCGTTTTTCACCACCGACACTGCTGCGGTGCTGCGTGCGGTCGAACTCAATCTGGACATCGTGTTCAAGGGAACGAAAGTGGACGGCTTATACACCGCCGATCCGCACAAGGACCCCAGCGCGAAGTTCATTAACGAGGCGACTTATGCCCAGTGCCTGGAGCAGAAACTCGGCGTGATGGATATGACGGCCTTCTCTCTGGCTCAGGAAAACGGACTGCCGATAAAGATATTCAATGTCGGCAAAGCCGGAGGCCTCTGCCAGGCTGTGAGCGCTCCCGACCAGGGAACCTACATCCACCCCTGAAGCCAACAGGCTAATCGAGGTTAGCATGGAAGAACTTAAAAGCCAAAGCAAAGATAAGATGCAAAAGTCCTTCGAAGGACTCCTGCACCAATATTCCAAGATCCGCACCGGCCGGGCCAGCGCCTCTGTGCTGGACGACGTCCGCATCAATTACTACGGACAGCCGACCCCGGTCAAGCAGCTTTGTAACATCTCCATACCGGAACCGCGCACGATCGTCGTTCAGCCTTGGGACAAAACCACCCTGGCCGACATCGAAAAAGCGATCCTTGCCGCCAATCTGGGCATCACCCCGGAAAACGACGGCAACGTGATTCGCCTGCCGTTTCAGCCCCTCACCGAGGAAAAGCGCAAGGACATCGTCAAAAGCCTGAAAAAGATGGCGGAGGAAACCCGGATCGCGATCCGAAACATCCGCCGCGACTCGAACGAACAGGCCAAGAAGATGGAAAAGAACGGCGAAATCAGCGAAGATGAAGAAAAGAAGCTTCTCAAGGAAGTTCAAGACCTCACCGACGACTGGATAAAGAAAGTGGACGAAGTGGAGAAGAGCAAGGAAAAAGAGATCCTGGAAGTCTGACCACACAAAGATACACAACTAAACGATTCCGAAGTCCGGCCAGGCTTGCTGACCGGACTTCTTTCACATTGCGGCCCCGGATTCGATACTAGCCAGAAAATGATAACAGCCATCGCCGCGAAAAGGCAAAGCACAGGGAACATGAAAGCTAGAAACATACATATCCTGGAAGAAATGCCCATCACCCGGGCGATTTTCCACCTTGCCCTGCCCAGCGTGCTCAGCATGCTGGTGAATATCCTTTACAACCTGACAGACACCTTTTTTATCGGCAAACTCAACGATCCCGTGCAACTGGCGGCAGTATCCATCTCATTGCCCCTTTTCACTTTCCAGATGGCGATGGCGGGGATCTTCGGCTTCGGAGGCGGAAGCTATCTCTCCAGATTGTTAGGGAAAAAAGACTACGAGCGCGCCCGGGAGACAACAACCATCTCCCTGTTCAGCGCTTTCATCATTTCTGTTGTGCTGGCAGCGGCAGGCTATCTTGCCATCCCTCTTTTTCTGAAAGCGGTGGGGGCCAGCGCCGCGACAGCGGTTCCGACCCGCCAGTATGTCAGCGTGATCCTGCTGGGAACGCCTTTCATCATGCTCAAATTCGCGATGGTGCAGCTGATCAGGGCTGAAGGGGCGGCGAAGCAAGCGATGTATGGCCTGTTTATCGGCACTGGCGCGAATATCCTGCTGGATCCGCTGTTCATCTTCGCTTTCAAGATGGGCGTCACGGGAGCGGCGGTGGCGACCGTCATCGGCCAGGGATTGGGGATGCTCTACTACTTTTGGTACTATCGCTCCTCGCACAGTGCGGCGCGGCCTGCCAGAAAGTATCTGCACCCGCGCTGGGAGATTTACCGCGAGATATTGCTGATCGGCTTTCCCGCTTCCCTGGGACAGGTGATGATGAGCATCGGCTCCGCCCTGTCCTACAACCTGGCTGCAGCCTATGGCGACTTTTCCGTGGCTGCCCTTGGCGTGGCGATGAGGGTTTTTTCCATCCCGATTTTCGTTTTCATTGGCATCTCAGTGGGAGTGCAGGCCCTGATCGGATTCAATTACGGCGCGCGTAACTACACCCGCATGAAAGCAGCGATCCGAAATTCTGTCTTCATCGGCCTCAGCCTTAGCGTGGGCTTTGTGCTCCTTTTCGCGCTGTTCCCCGGAGCTCTGGTTTCAGCATTCATCAAAGACCCCCGCATCATCGGCATAGGCAGGCAGATTCTGGACACCTACCTCTTCGCCATCCCCTTTGCCTCGGTGGGGATGATCATGATGACCAGCCTGCAGTCCATGGGCAAGGCAATGCCCGCCTTCATCGTTTCTCTGTCCCGCCAGGGTCTGATCTACATCCCCGCGATCCTGATCCTCAACAGGCTGTTGGGATTTTCAGGGCTGATCTACTCGCTACCGCTGGCGGACGGGCTCACCACGATACTCTCCAGCAGCTTCGTGCTAACGATTCTCAGCCGGCTCAAGCACCATGAACCGGAACCAGTTGAACAGGATTACTTCCAGCCGGCCCTGGCTGACGGAGCCTGATCTCAAAACACGAAGCGGTCTGTCCCGCCATTCTCCCAAAATGAGATAAGACTTGACAGCAGAAGCAACTCTGATTTTTGAAACCAAACGCAATAATTGCATAAAGGAGACACAGGTTAATGCCAAATGTTTCAATCGCCCCCGATGGGAAAGAATATCAGATCCCGACTGAAGAGGAAAACGCCAGAGAACGCGAGGTCCTGAAGCAGATCACGGAAGAACAGCGCAAGCTGGGACGCAAGATCGTGGCTGTACAGGGTCTGGGCTTTGTGGGTTGCGTAATGGCAACCGTCGTCGCCGACGCCACCGATAAAGACGGAAACCCCTACTATTTTGTGCACGGGCACCAGCGCGCCTCCAAACGCTCCTTCTGGAAAGTTCCCGTGATCAATAGCGGTAACCCGCCGGTCAGTTCCTCCGACCCCGAAGTGCCGGAGATCTTCCGCCGCACCGTGGTTGAGAAGAAGAACTTCCGCGCCACCAGCGAAGACTCCGTCTACAGCCTGGTCGACGTGGTCGTTGTGGACATCCAGCTTGATGCCACCAAGCCGTCTTTCGGCGAAGCGGAGAAAGGCTACTGCGACCTGCTGGCTTTCCGCGAAGGCATCCGCATGCTTGGCCAGCACATCCGTCCCGACTGCCTTGTCCTGGTTGAGACGACCGTGCCTCCGGGAACCTGCGAGAAAGTCGTCAAACCCATTCTGGAAGAAGAATTCACCAAGCGCGGAATCGATATCAAAGCCAATCCGCCCCTTGTCGCACACTCCTATGAGCGCGTGATGCCCGGAGCAAAGTATGTGGCCTCCATCCGTGACTTCTGGCGAGTTTTCTCCGGCGTGAACCAGAAGAGCATCGACCTTTGCCGCGAGTTCCTCACCAACTGCCTCGATGTGGAAAATTATCCCCTCACCCAGCTTGACAACACCAACGCCAGCGAACTCGCCAAAACGATGGAGAACACCTACCGTGCCGTGAACATCGCCCTGACCCTGGAATGGGCGAAATTCGCCGAACAGATAGGCGTGGACATCTTCAAAGTCCGCGACGCCATCCGCAAGCGCAAAGGCACCCACGACAACCTGCTGCGCCCCTCACTGGGCGTCGGCGGATACTGCCTGACCAAGGATCCCGTGCTCGCCAACTGGGCGATGCAGACCCTCTTCGGCCTCGAGGGAACCCTCGGCATGGCCGTCCGCTCGGTCAACATCAACGACACCATGCCCTTGCATACGATCGAACTGATCAAGCAGGTCATTCCCGATCTCCGCGACATCCGCGTCGCCGTGCTGGGCGTCTCCTATCTGGAAAACGTGGGCGACACCCGCCACTCCCCCTCCAAGACCCTCGTCGAGTTCCTGCGCAAGGAGTTTGCCCAGGCGCTCACCCATGACCCCTACGTGGAATCCTGGCCCGAACTGGAGGACTCCAATGTGGAAAGCGATCTCAAGGCCGTTCTGCCCCAGGCGGACGTCGTCGTCTTCGCCGTCGGCCACGACCAATATAAAGACCTCAATCCAGAGGAAGTGGTCGCCATGTGCGGCACCAAGCCCCTGATCGTTGACTGCTCGAACTTCCTTTCGGACGCTATCGTCGCCGCCTATCAGAAACTCGGCTGCAAAACCCGCGGCGTAGGCAAGGGACACATCGTCTAAGCGATTGGACAACTCACAACATAGATATGGCGGGACTCACCTCCCGCCATTTTTCTTTCTGGGCTGGCTTCATCCCGGTATCCTCCCGGTTGCCTCCCGCTGAGCAACAGGGTGGAAACAGGGATGACATCGCCGGGCAAGCGGATCAGCAAAAAGGGTGCAGCGAGACAGAGGAAGCGTAAGGTCAAGGCAAGTTTGATGCATAGGAAAAGGCCCCCGGGATTTCCGGAGGCCTTGCTCATTGAGAGATCGGATAGCTTTGTGGCAACAGCCGCGCAACTCCTATTCCGTGTCGTGGGATGTCACGTAATAGTATCTTTGCGGTCCCATTCCGCCGCCCAGATGGAGGTAAGACTCCGTCTCCTGGCCTGACTGCAGAAGAGTGAATCCGCTGTAGGGCGCTGCTGAAAAATAAACATCATAGCTGTCCGCTCCGGGCACGGCATCCCATTCCAGCAGAATGTCGGAGCCTGTTGGAGTGAGGGTGAAGGCCACCGGGGGACGCGGCTTGGCGTCCGGATGTACATAAAAGCGGCTGATCGGGCTGTAGGTGGTAAAACCGTACAGATCGGCAGCCTTTACTCTCCAGTAATATAGCGTGCCTGGCGCGCAAAAGCCGGAATAGGCTGAGGTGTCCAAAGTGGTTTGGATGGACGGGTTCTCAAAAGCGGCGGTAACGTCTGTATAGATTGTATAAGTGACAATGTCGCCCGGATCGGGATCCACGGCGGTTTGCCATGAGTATGCCTGGCTGGTCAAATGTACAGTCTGGTCATTGCCCGGATTGGTGAGGGCGAAGAATCCGGGAGCTTCCGGAACCGCTATATCGAAGTAAAAGTAGTTTTCGTAACTGCTGGTGGTTTGCTCCTGCGTGTCCGTGGCGGTCACTTTCCAGTAATAGCGGGTGTTGTCGCTGAGAAACTCATCCGGCACGTGGTAAACAGTGGCGGTCAGGGTAGGGATGACCTGCAGATCCTGGGTGAAGGAGGAGTTGCGGGCAAGATACAGGGTGTAGTTAACGATGTCGCCGGGGGTCGGGTCGAGGGCAAGCTCCCAGTCCAGGACAGGCGTGAAGGTCTCGATCACGGATGCCGTGGCAGGCGTCAGGAGATGGAAGCGCGCGGGGGCGTCTCCGATGTTGTTGTCGCGCCAGGGGTCGTAGTCCACATAGTCGGTTGCGATGTCCCCCATTCCGCTGGGATTTCCTGCATGGGTGGGTCCGCTGGGTTCGCCCCACCAGTTGTATTCGGCATTTACCAGAACGGATGGCACTCCATTGTGGACTCCGGCGTAGAGGTTGCCCTGGATGCAGTTGGCATTGGCGAGCGAGCCTCCGACCACGGGATTGGCGTTGGTGTCGCAAAAGACTCCATATTCGTTGTTCAGGATGTAGTTGCGGATGATCTGGGGAGAGGAGTTGGCGCTTGTGAGGCGAATGCCGTAGGTTCCGTATCGGATAACGCAACTTTCTATGACAGGCAGGGGTGAGTTGTTCAACCAGACGTTGCCGTTGCTGCCGGCATATTCCACCACGCAGTTGCGCAGATATGAACTCGTGTCGAGGTATAAGACGAAGCGCAGCCCGTTCCAGCCGCCGGCTACTCCGGATAAGGCGCTGAAAGTCGCTCCGTCCGCCTGCAGTCCACCTTTGTATATAGAACTTGAAGTGAAGCCGATGAGCATACCCGCGCCGCTGCGAAAAAGAAGGACCAGGCCGGAGTTTATCTTCAGCACCGGGAAGTTCTCGCTGTAGATGTTGATGTCCGAACTCACCTCCACCGGCACTCCGGGGTTGTCCCAGATGTAGTTCTGGGCGAGGGTTCCTCCGGCGATGAGGATGCGGTCGGGATAGTTGCCACTGAAGTAGATTCCCGATCCGCTCACGACATCGACTGCTGCAGCGA
>CAZKAA010000080.1:0-11175 GCA_964550575.1 uncultured Candidatus Cloacimonadota bacterium | reverse complement strand
TTACAGTCAAAAAGGCTGCCTTTTGTTACAACAGCGACTTTGCCAAGGCGTGAGACCTGCAGGGCGTAGACCAACCCGGCAATGCCACTGCCGATCACTAAAAAATCATAGTCTCTCATCAGATTCCCCGTCAAGGCACTTCACCATGACCAGTGCGTCTTCATCAGGTAATGAGTAATAGTTTTTGCGATATCCCAGGGGATGGAATCCGTACTTTCCGTAGAGAGACTGCGCTTCAGCATTTGATCGTCTGACATCCAGAAAAAAAGTGCGGGTTCCGGAGTGGGTCATGATGCCAAGCGTCTCTTCCAGAAGTCTGGATCCCAGTCCTTTTCTGCGATGGAGAGGGTCAATGGCGAAGTTGATGATCACGCTTTCATCCAAAACGCTGTGGTACATAATGTATCCAAGGAGTGAATCATCCTCGCAGATCACCCAGGCACGGAGATGTTTTTCGGGAGAGAAAGCTTCCGGAGGCCACGGCTGGCTGAAAGAAAGCTGTTCGATCCTTTGCACCGCTTCAAGGTCATATTCCTGCATGGGACGGATAACTGGCACCTCAAGATACCTGTCACATCTTTTCCGGAGCGCTGATGCCCATCAGGTCGAGGCACATCGCCAGCACTTCTTTCACGGTTTCAATCAGGAGCAAGCGCGCTTGTGACAGGTCCTTGTTCTTGGGGCTGACCACCTGGAACTTATTGTAAAACCGATGGAACAATCCGCAGAGTTCTTCAGTGTAAGTTGCCAGACGGTGCGGTTCCTTATGCTGGGCGATAAGTTCCAGCAACTCCGGCAGATCGGTCATCTTTTGGATCAGTGAAAGTTCTTCCGTCTTGCTCAACTTATGGCTAAGTTCCGGTTTAAAACTGCGGGGATAGACCTTGTCTTTTTTTGCTTTCTTCAGGATGCTGCAAATGCGGGCATGAGCGTACTGGCAATAATAGACAGGATTTTCGTTATTCTGCTGAAGGGCGAGTTCCAAATCGAAGTTCAAGTGAGCGTTGGCGCGTCTGGCAATAAAGAAATAGCGTGCCGCGTCCCTTCCGACGACATTGACCAGATCATCCATAGTGACGATCTTGCCAGCCCGCTTGCTCATTTTCACGCGCTCTCCGCTTTCAAAAAGATTGACCTGTTGGAGGAAGATGATCTCCAGCATGTCTTCATCATAGTTCAGCGCGCGGAATGCAGCTTTGAGGCGTGGCACGTATCCGTGGTGATCGGGTCCGAAAACATCGATTAGTTTGGTATAGCCGCGCTGGATCTTGGTGAGATGATAGGCTAGATCCGGAACGAAATATGTGATCGATCCATCGCTTTTCATCAGGACACGGTCCTTGTCGTCGCCGTACTTCGTTGAAGAGAACCAGATCGCATCTTCTTTCTCGTAGGTGCAGTCGGCTTCAGTTAAGTAGCTGAGTACTTCTTCCACCACGCCTTCCATGCGCAGCGTCTTCTCGGAAACCCAGCCCTCGAAATTGACCTCGAAGCGTTCCAGACTTTGGCGCTGCATCTCAAGCAACTCGTTGAGCGCGAACTCCTTGAGTCGTTCATTACGCTCTTTCTCCGGCATCATGAACACGCGGACACCTTCAGCGGCGTTCAGCTTGTGGGCAAGTTGTTTCACGTATTCGCCGTGATAGGCTTCGTAGGGAAACTCACCTATGTTTTCGCCATGAATCTCGCGCAGGCGCAGTTCCAGGCTTTCGGCGAGGATGTCTACCTGGTTGCCAGCGTCGTTGACATAAAACTCGCGGGCAGGCTCAAAACCAACCTTCTTCATTACCCTGTAGAGCGTATCGCCGAAGGCTGCCGCCCGGGCGCTGACAATGTTCAAGGGACCGGTGGGATTGGCGCTGACAAACTCAAGAAGGACTTTTTCTCCCTGTCCGAATGCGGAGTTAGCAAACTCCTGACCCGCTTCATGAATATCCCACAGCATTTTCTGGTACAATGACACGGATAGGCGAAAATTGATAAACCCCGGTCCGGCGATTTCCACGCTTTTATAGAACTTGTTCTTCTGCAGAGCGGTTATCAGCTTCTCTGCCAGCGTCCGCGGCTTTATCTTGTTTTCCTTTGCCAGAACCATCGCCGCGTTGGTTGAGTAGTCGCCGTTTTCCGGATTGTTGGGTATTTCGACGATGAATTCCTTCTCGTGGGTGAGGTTCAAATTGTCGAGAACCTCGGTGATATTGGCATGCAGGATGTGTTTAATCATTGTTTTTCTCTTCCGGATCTCTGTGGGCAAGTTCGTCGAATAGCAGATCGATTTTGTAGTACTCCCTTTTTTCGGGCAGGAAAATGTGAACGATCACATCCACAATGTCGATCAGGATCCATTGCCCGTATTCAATTCCAGCCTTGCCAATTATCTGAAGCTTATTTTCTTTTGCCATATCCAGCAAGTGGTTGGCGATAGCTTTGTTATGCAAGTCAGCCGTGCCTTCGCAGACAACAATGCTGTCGGTGTAAGCACTGTTTTTGGCGACATCGTAGACCTTTATGTTGTCAGCTTTCTTCTCTGCCAGCCAAGTTAGTACAGCTTCGAGTTTGGCTTTATCCGCCAATCTATCCTCCTTGATCAGTTAAGGTAATATTACTGAAAAAAACATGTATTGCGCGAGAAACTCGCTGTCTAACCTAACGAAATCCCGTGTGTGACCAATAAATCTGAAAGAGCTTTGCTGTCAAATCCAATGCGTTAACCATTGTCATTCAATGTCTTGAAAAATGCCGCCCGCAACCTTGCAAAGCTGGACGTGAAAGACTCGGGAATAACCCTCTGTCCAGAAATAACACTCATAAAATTGCTGTCGCCGTTCCAGCGAGGAACCAAATGAACATGCAGATGTTCTTCGATTCCTGCTCCCGCGGCACGTCCCAGATTGATGCCGATATTGATCCCATCGCAATTGTAAGCGTATTGAAGCGCTTGTTCGCTTATTTGCAAGAGGTCGCCCAACTCATCCATCACCTCTTCAGGAAGATCACTCAGCCGTCTTCTATGCAGATAGGGAGCAAGCATGATGTGGCCATTGTTGTAAGGGTACCTGTTCAGTATCGCGAACCAGTGCCTTCCCCGGTGGACAAGCAGATTCTCTTCGTCAGTACCCCGACTCTGGCAAAGACATAGAATGCACTCATCGGGCTTCTCACTCTGGATGTAATCCAAGCGCCAGGGGGAATATAGGTACTGGTCACTCATAATCGCTGTCCTCGCTCACTTTTTCACCAAATCGGAGGATATGCGCTTCCGGTATGTGCGCGTTGATCAGGATGTTGTGTCCTTCCAGGAAGCAGTTGTCGCCCAGGAAGCTGTCTTCGATGTAGCTGTTTGGTCCGATCGACGAGCCGGAATGGATAAGGCTCTTTCCTTTGATGATCGTGTTTTGCCCGATTTCCACATCACGCTCAATGACCACGTCATCGCCGATTGTCACCGTAACTGGATTGTGTATCACAACACCATTGTTGAGCCAGTGTTTTCTGATTTTGGCGATGAACATGTCTTCAAGCTCAGCCAATTGCTCCTGCGAGTTTATACCCGAAACCTCGATCAGGTTTTCCAGGACGACCGTGCAAATGGTCTTTCCCTGCCTGTGCAAGATGGATATCACATCAGTCAGATAAAACTCATTCTGTTGGTTGTCGTTTCGCACCTGCTTCAATGCATCAAACAGGTCTCTGGCACGGAAGCAGTAAACGCCGGTATTCCATTCCTGGATAGCAAGCTGTTCCTCGGAAGCGTCCTTAAATTCAACAATACCGGTGATCTTTCGGTCCGAATCCCGAAGTATCCTGCCATACTTGCCGGCATCGTCGAGAAATGCAGTGAGAACCGTGCAGGCCGCGTCATTCGCGTGGTGTTCCAAGTGCATTTTGCTTAGAGTTTCGTGGCTAAGCAAAGGAACATCACCGCATAGGATCATCACATCCTGATCAAGATTGGTGAACACTGGTTCCACCATCATAACGGCATGCCCGGTGCCCAGTTGTTCAGTCTGTTCCACAAACTCCACACGCTGATCTTCCTGCACGCAGGCAATGACATTGTCCTTTTGGTATCCCACCACGATATAAATGCTTGTGCAATCGATCCTGGTCGCGCTGTCCACTACCCGCTGGATCATCGGCTTGCCTGCTATGGGGAATGTTACTTTGGCGCGCGCCGATTTCATCCTTGTGCCCTTTCCGGCAGCCAGAATTATCGCTGCGAGGCTGGTCATTGGTCCTCCCTGCCCGCCAGTTCCTCATATAGGGCGGACATAGTTTTATGCAGCACCGGATGCTCTAGTTCCGGGGCGATCTCATTCATCAATCGCAGTGCAAACTCACGATTGTGGAAGTCCGGATGTGGTATTATCAGTTTCTCTGTATTAATAATCTGATCTTCATAGAGCAGGATGTCGATATCAATCAGTCGGGGTCCCCACTGCTCTTCTCTCGCTCTGCCCATTTTATTCTCAATCTTTAGAAGCGTGTCGAGCAGATCATCTGGCGAAAGCTCGGTCTCAATCATGGCTGCTTGATTCCAGAATTCGGGCTGATCTGTCTTTCCGTATGGTGGCGTGAAGATTATGGCAGATGTTTTCACGACTCGGATACTTGAAACAGATTCGATCGCTTGCATGGCTGTTGAGACCTGTAATACGGGATCTCCCAGATTTGCTCCAAGGCAAAGATAAGCAGTCATATACGGGAACGGGTCAACTCCACTTCCACTGACTTGAGGATTCCCTGGATTGGAACCGAAGGTTTCTGGATGCAGATAGTAACCATGTCGATCAGGGGAAAGTCTGCCAGCAGCTTGTCCGCGATTGTATTCGCGCAGGTCTCCAGAAGTTGGAATTGATGCGATTCGAGGATTGTCCTGATCTCGGCATATACTTTCGTATAGTCCACAGTATCTTCAAGATGAGCTATCTGCCTGTCTTTAGACGGATCCGTCAACATAGTGGCGCTTACGACGAATCTCTGACCCAGCTTCCTTTCCTCGTCGTGCACGCCATGATAACCGTAAAAAACCATTTCGTTCAGCCTGATCGTCATAACTTCCTCCCAAGTCGAACTTGCAGCCTGCCTCCAAGCCTGTTGTCCAACCACCTCATCAGCAGGAAACTAACAGATGTGGCTGCAAACGCTACGCCAATCGCGATAAGTTCACTCGTCCACAGCCTAGTGATTATGAATCCGGCGAAAAAGAACACCATCGGCAGCCCAAACACCATTAATGCGGACATCACCCGGCTCCCTGGGGATATCTCCAACTCCACCCTATCACCGGGTTGCAGGCCGATATCGTCTTCAAGTTCAAACACAGCCGGAGTATTGCGTCCAAAACACATTCCCCGCATCGAGCAGGATTTGCATCCAGCGCCCCTCACAACTTCAATTTTTACCTTGCCATCGGAAGCTTCGACCACAGTGCCGACATCAGCCTGACGCTGTTCAGTATCTTGCATTATTCAACTCGATTTCTCGCTTTGGAGGGTTCTGATCCTGCGCACCAACTCAGTGGTGGATAGGCCTTCCTTGAACGGAAGGCTGATAACCCTGCCTCCGGTCGCGGTGACGAGGTCTGATCCAACAATTCTTTCAGCCGGCCAGTCGCCACCCTTCACCAAGACATCAGGTCGTAAAACTCTGATCAGTTCAAAGGGGGTGTCTTCCTCAAACACAACCACAAAATCCACGCATTCAAGCGCGGCAATCAGGAACGCGCGATCTTGTTCACTAACAACAGGTCGTTCAGGCCCCTTGAGCCTTTTCACGCTCTCGTCGCTATTCAGGCCAACTATAAGTATGTCTCCCAATGCTTTTGCTTGTTCGAGGTATTGGGCGTGGCCAGCGTGAAGAATATCAAAACACCCGTTGGTAAAGACAATTGTTGCCCCTTTTCCACGGAGTTCACCACACAGAAATGCCGCTTCGGAACGTGATTTGATCTTATCTTTGCCCATTATAGCTTCTCAGAAGGTCTTCTGGGCTCACGCACGCTGTACCGATGATTCCGCAGGCGACTCCGGCGGCATGGTTGGCGACCTCGGCGGCCAGATTGATTTCTGCGCCGCTAATGTAGCTCAAGACCAAAGCGCTGATTACTGTATCGCCTGCTCCAGATACATCATATACTTCTTTAGCGACTGTTGGCAGATGAAGCGGGTCTGATTCTCCGGCAAAAATATACATGCCCATGCTGCCTCTTGTCACAATCAGGTTTTTAATCTCCATCTCTTTTCTAAGCTTTCTGGCTGCCTCGATAAACTCTATGTCATTATCTAATGCTCGGCCCAGCACCGTTTGCAGTTCTCGGAAATTTGGTTTGAAGATCTCCGCTCCCCGATAGAGTGTGAAGTTCTTATGCTTCGGATCCACCGCCATCGGGATGTTAAGCTCATTCGCCAGATTTATGGCCGCTGAAATAACCTCAGATGTCATAACGCCCTTGTTATAATCCTCGACAAGCAGCGCGTGGCAATCCGGAAGCAGCTTCCTTAATGAGTCGATAACTTTGTTTTCCGTTGCAGGGCCAAGGTCGACCGTGGTTTCGCGGTCAATGCGCACGATTTGCTGGTTGACGGCTCCGATGCGGGTTTTGAGGGTTGTTTGGCGTTCTATGTCCTCGATCAGCCCATCCGTGGCAAGACCTTGTCCGGCAAGCAGATTTGCCAGATCGGCTGCGGCGGGATCGGTTCCAGTTACCCCCACAAGCAAGGCTTCCCCGCGCAAAGACCTAATGTTCAGGGCAGCGTTGGCTGCACCCCCGAGACGGTACTCCTCTTTCCGGACTTCCAGCACTGGCACCGGCGCTTCCGGCGATATGCGCTCGACCCGTCCCCACAGATAGTGATCGAGCATCACGTCGCCCAAAACCAGAATCCGCTTCTCTGCAAAACGCTCCAGCAGTTCTTTGATCACGATTTCTCCAAGGGATAATGGCCATTGAAACAGGCGTAGCAATACTCATCAGGTTTTTGCAGGCAGGACCGCAGTTCCTCGATTTCCAGATGCTTGAGGCTGTCCACACCGGTTCGCCGGCGGATTTCCTCCAGCGAAAAGCGATTGGCGACCAATTCTTCCCGATGTGGAGTGTCAATCCCGTAAAAGCATGAATGGCTGACCTGGGGGGATCCGATGCGCAAGTGTATCTGCCTGGCACCTGCTGATTTGATCATCTGCACAATCTGTCTGATCGTCGTTCCCCGCACGATCGAATCGTCGATTAAAACCACGCTCTTCCCTTCGTAAAAATTGGGTAGAGCGTTGAATTTCTGGCGCACGCTTTCGTCCCGGATGGTTTGTTCCGGCTTGATGAACGTTCTTCCAATGTAATGGTTGCGGATAAGTCCCAGAGACAGAGGAATCCCTTTGGCTGCGGCATATCCAACCGCCATGAAGTTTGAGGAGTCCGGCACCGGAACCACGCAATCAACCTTCAGGCCCGCATCTTTGGTGGCAAGGGTTGCGCCGATTCGTTCTCTCACGGCGAAAACATTTTCTCCATAATGGAAGCTGTCAGGCCGGGAAAAATATATGTGTTCAAAACTGCAGTACGAGTTGTGATTCTGCCGGCGATAAAGATTGGGGTCGTTTTCCAATACTGTTATTCCGTCTAGGTTGACGCGGATAATTCCCGCTGGCGGAACTTCCTTGCGTTCAACCACGTCCAGGATGTCCAGCGCGCAGCTTTCTGAGGCGACGACAACCGCTCCATCCGCGGTTTTACCCCACACCATCGGCCTGATGCTGAGGGGGTCCCGAAACATATATAGCTCGCTGCGAGTGCAAAAAACGCTGGAATAAGCGCCCTTTATCTCCTTCATCAGCAGCCTGATCGCGTCTGTGATCCCATGCCCTTGGGAAATCTGCCATGCGATGTATTTGACCAGAAGCTCTCCGTCGTTATCGCTGTTAAAATATACATTCTGGGTTTCCAGCTTGGCTCTGATCTCAGCATAATTAACCAGGTCGCCATTGCTGGCAAGAGCGTAGGAAGGGCCAAACAAGGTTTCAACGAGATGGGGCTGGGAATTGAAACGAGTGGCGCTACCTTTTGTGGGGTAGCGAACATGTCCGATGGCTTGGCATCCGGGCAGAGAATCCAATATCTCTTCTGTAAAAACCTCTTTCACCAGGCCCATGCTCTTGTGCAGGCGGACGACCTTTCCATCGCAGACCGCCATTCCGCAACTCTCCTGTCCCCGGTGCTGTTCTGCAAAAAGCCCCAAAGCCGCTAAACGTGCAGCTTCAGAACTGCCAAATACGCCGATGATTCCGCACATCAGTTGCCGCCAGTCTTTTTAAAGCTCAATTTATTCTCTTTTTTCTCCAGCAAGCGCAGAATATTCGCCTGATGCTTATAGATGATCAAAGCAACCGCTATCAGCGTGAACCATGGGAATTGAGCCGCTTCCGTTCCAAATAGAACCCACAGAAGGTGGATGATGAAAAGGGACAGCGCCGCGGCGATCGATCCCACAGATACATACTTGGTCAGAGCAGTGATAATGGCAAACACCACCAGTGCCAATAACAGGGGTATCGGTGAGTAGGCGAGGAACACTCCGCCCGCGGTGGCAACGCCCTTGCCGCCTCGAAATCCCAGCCAGATCGGGAACATATGTCCCAAAATCACCATTAGCAAAGGGAGCGTGGCGATGAACATACTCAGAGGCTCGGGTCCGATCATCTGCGCGAAGCGAATTGGTATCGTATTCAGTACCAGCCAGGCGACTGCAAATCCTTTGAACAGGTCGAGCAACAATACCAGGACCCCGGTTTTTACGCCATACTGCCGGAGCGCGTTAGTTGCGCCGATGTTGCCACTACCGCCATCGCGAATGTCCTTGCGGTGCATCAACCTGCCGAGAATGTAGCCAAATGGTATGCTGCCAGCCAGATAGGCCAGGGCGCAAATCACGATCCACAGGATTAGCATGCTCATACCTCAACCTCTCCTTCCTTGCGTCCTTTGAAGATCAGCTTGATGCTCACGCCTTCAAAGGCGAACATCTCTCTGATCTGATTGTGCAGATAGCGCCGGTAGTTTTCGCTCACCAATGCCGGTTGATTGCAGAAGAATACAAACGTCGGAGGCTTCACCGCGGCTTGAGTTATATAGAAAATCTTGACGTGGCGTCCCGTACTGTGGGTTGGGGGCCTGTGTTCCACGACTTTCTCCATGAACTTGTTCAGATCGCTGGTGGAGATGCGTTTCTGGCTCTCTTCTTCAATTTTGACCACAGTCTCCATAATCCGGTTTATGCGTTGCCCGCTCTTGGCGGATATGAACTGCACAGGAGCGAACTGCAGGAAAGGCATTTGTTCGTGCAGATCGGCAATAAATTTACCCGTGCTGTGGGTGTCCTTTTCCACGAGGTCCCATTTGTTGAAAACCACCAGTATCTCTTTCATCTTGCGTTTCGCGTAGGAAGCGATTTTTACGTCCTGCGCGCTGATTTCCTCATCGGAAGCAAGCACCAGCACCACAACGTCGCATCTGTCCACCGCTTCGATAGTGCGCATAACGCTGTAGTATTCTACGCCGTAAGTGACTTTGGTTTTACGCCTGAGCCCGGCTGTGTCCACCAGGACATAATCTTGTCCGTGGTAGCGAAAAACGCTGTCTATGGCGTCGCGGGTGGTTCCTGGGATGTCTGTCACGATCTGTTTCTCGTTGCCAAGCAGCAGGTTCACGATAGATGACTTTCCCACATTCGGTTTGCCGACTACTGCTATTCGCGTGTGAGTTGGCTTGTCGGTCGGTTCGACGCTCTGCGTTTCAGGGATTAAGGAAAGCAGTTCGTCGAGAAAATTGCCTGTATTGCGACCCTGTGAAGCGGAGATAGGGAAGGGGTCGCCAAACCCAAGTTGAAGAAAATCATAGAGTTCCCACTCGAATTTTTCATTGTCCGCCTTGTTTGCCACCAGCATAACTTTATCCCTGTGGGGATAGAGGATTTTGGCGATTGCTTTGTCGATATCGGTGGAACCGGTTTGAGCGTCCACCATAAAGAGGATGAGGTCGCTCTCATCGATAGCCAGCAGGGCCTGGTGCTTGATCATTTTATCCATGGCCTCATTGCTGTCGAACACAATGCCCCCGGTGTCCACAAGCTTGAACACCTTGCCGTTCCATTCAACATCCTCGTATTTGCGATCGCGGGTGATGCCCGCTTCTGCGTCAACGATTGCCACCCTTTTTCGGCACAGGCGGTTGAACAGCGTTGATTTGCCGACGTTTGGCCGGCCTACGATTGAGACTATGTATTTGCGCATTAACTCACTTATTTCCCAAGGGATTTTTGCGCAAGTCTTTTCGCGGGGGTGTTTTTGTCAATGATGGAGTGGGTCTTTCCAACTGCAACTCTCCGGATGTGTTTTTCCGGGACGATACATGACTGCCATCGTCCCGAGTGACGCGCCCAAACGCAGTATGCCTCAATGCCCTCCGCGGGTTCAAAGTCTTTCTGCTCTATGCTTTTATCGCTAGGATCTTGGGTTACGGTTTGCTCTCCGGCATCAGCACTGGCACCCAGATCTCCATAACCGACTCGTCCGAATCGGGCTCGAAATTTATACCGTACATCTCAAAGACGTCCTGGGGGGCGGATTTGAAACCGCTGAGATTCATCCATTCGCCAAAAATATACTCATAGGTTGCGTCGATCTTTTCGATCTTGCCGTGGTGTTCAAAAACCGCGTAGAATCCGTCTGGAACCTTGTGCAAGACAAGCCCCTCGGGCATTTTGACCTCGGAGATCACCTCCATGCCGACCAGATAGCTGTAGCCTTCCATGGTCTCTGGATTGTAATCGTCTCCATAATAAGTGATTCCATAAATGTTTTGGTCCACCGTTTCAGGAATCTCTGGCTGGATATTGAAGAAATCCATCCACAGCTTCATCATGGTGTCGCCTTCCATCGCGTTCTTTGCTTCGATGCCCATGACGAGGAAGCCTGGGCGTTTTTCAAAGCGAGGTTGCGGCTTGCCCGGGTCCGGCTTGGCTGCTTCTTCGGCAAAGGCCATGCTGGTCAGGATCAAACCCAAAAGGATCAGCATCATTATTTTGCTCATGATCGCTCCTTTCACTTGTTAGTGACTTAAGACAATTTGCTCAGATCGGAAGAGCGTCGTGTAGGGAAAGAGTGTAGGATAGGGGGGGGTTG
>CAZKAA010000079.1:0-11315 GCA_964550575.1 uncultured Candidatus Cloacimonadota bacterium | reverse complement strand
CATCCCGGGAACCGCAGGTTACCCGGGATCCAGTCTTTAAGGCTTCGGACGGACACCAGGCAATGCTGGAGAGGATAGGAGAACCCAGAGAAAAGACTGGATTCCCGGTCAATTCACCCCACCCAATCGCAGGCGATTGCGCGAGGACCCCGAAAGCCGGGAATGACATGCACTCGGGTCGGGTGTTCTTGTGGTAAGGGATTCTCGGGTCAACCACCCCAACGGCCTACAAGTTGTCCGTCGAGGACCCCGGAGGCCGGAATGACAATAGTGTGGGATTGGGAGCTCTTGCGGCAGGGAAAGCATGAGTTGAGCCAGTCCACAGATGTATAGTTATCTCTATCAGCGGTATATGTTAGGCTGCATGGAAATCCAATCGGAGAAAAGTTATTGATCATTATTGATATGGTTGCCTGGGAGAAGTCAAAAATCCCTTGACAGATCAATAACTGCAATGTTTAAGTGCTACAGTTGCTAAAATATTACGAGTTTTCAAATTAGAGAAGATCAAACATTGAGTCATGATTAGGAGTTAGTATGAGAAAAACTATGTTTCTATTAGTATTCCTGGTATTGATGCTGGGGATGTTCACACCTATCTGGGCAAATACCGTGACCATCGGAAGCGGAACCCAAACGACCTATTACCTGCCCCTCAACACAACCTTCGGCTATACCTATTCGCAACAAATTTACACGCCCACCCAGGTAACCATGGGCGGAACGATCGACAGGATCCGGTTTTACAAGAACTCGGGAAGCACGTCCAACAGCAGCGCCTGGGTTCTGTATATGGGCCACACGACCAAAACCGCATTCAACTCGACAACCGACTGGGAAGCGTTAGCCAACCTGACACAGGTTTTTAACGGATCTGTGACCATTTCATCGGCTGAGGGATGGGTGGAGATCATTCTGCAGACTCCTTTTGTGTACAACGGGACGCAGAACCTGATAGTGGCGTTGGACGAGAACCAGAGTGGTTACGGTACTTCGGTTTATTGGAGGCAGTTCACCTCGACTGCCAACACCAGTATCTATTACTACAGCGACGGGACAAACCCCAACCCCGCTTCACCTCCGACCGCTACAGGCCGCCAAGGCTTTGTAAACCAGATCCAACTGGACATCACCCCCGCGGGCGGAGTCGATAATCCCACGAACTTCAGCGCGTCAGGCGCGAGCCCCACCCAGATCGATCTGGGCTGGACCCTGAACTCCGGAAGCGACCCGGTTATGGTTGCCTGGAACAGCGTCAACACATTCGGCACGCCGGTTGACGGAGCAGTGTATGACACGGGCGCGAATAACGCGATCGCGGGCGGCGGAACCGTTATCTACAACGGCAGCGGAACATCGTTCCAGCACACCGGCCTGAGCGCGCTGACCCAGTACTTTTACAAGGCATGGTCGGTGGGCGACGACGGATGGGCAACGGAATATTCCTCCGGCGTGAGCGCGAACGCCTATACGCTGGTCGCTCCGGCGGCTATACCTTACAGCCAGAATTTTGACGGAACCTGGATCGGAACTCCCGCAGCGCCGCTGGGCTGGAAAGTTGTCAACGCCAACAGCGACGGTTATACCTGGAATCAGGCAAACACCTATATCTCCCCCACCCATTCCACACCCTACAGCGCCCACGGAATGGGCAACACGAACGATTATCTGATCACCCTGCCGCTGAACCTGAGCGGAATCAATGCCCGCCTGAAATGGTGGGACAAGGTGGAAAGCGCCAGCTACGCCAACAGCTACAGGGTTTTGATCTCCACTACAAACGACGAAGTGGCATCATTTACAACCGAACTTGGCAGTTTTACTTGCACAAACACAGCCTGGACCGAGCACCAGATCGATTTGAGCAGCTATAACGGCCAAACAGTCTATCTTGCCTTCTATCAATACGCATCCGCCTCGACATACTTCGGATTCGGCATCGACGACGTGCTCATCGAGGAGATCCCGCAGGTTCCGGTGTTTTCCATCAGCCCCGCGAGCCGGGATTTCGGCACGGTCAACCTCGGGAGCAGCCTGAGCCAGACCTTCACGGTGACGAACACCGGCGGCGGCTCGCTTGCCATCGCTTCGATCGCCCTTGACCCGGCAACGGATCACTTTGGCATCGCCAACAACACCTACAGCGCTCCGCTGGGGGCGAATCAGAGTTTCACGTTCGACGTGGTGTTCGCGCCGGAAGCCGCCGGAACCTTCGCGGTAACGCTGAGAGTCACGGACGATCAAAGCAGGGAAGCTCACGACATTGCACTCACAGGCACGGGATACGATCCCACCAAGCCGGTTCCCTACACGCAGGACTTCAACGGCGGAACTTCGCTCACCGCCATCGAGTGGGCGGGCACAATGAGCATCTACGCGAACCACGGCAGTTCCTCCAGCAACGGGCTCGCTTTCAACCTCTGGAGCAGCGCGACGTCCTGCAATGCCTCGACTCCGCCGATCGGTCCGCTGAGCGCGACCTGCGAGTTGAACTTCGACTACCGCATCGTGAACTACACGGGATATCCCTCCACCGCCACGACGCTGGGCGCATCGGATAACATCCAGGTCCAGATCTCCACAGACAACGGCGTGAACTATAGCATGGAATATACGATCAACTCCGGCAACCACACGCCTGGCACCCAATTTGCCAGTGTGACCGTTCCGCTGACCGCTTATGCCGGGGAGACTGTGAAGGCGAGATTCCTCTGCACCTGGGGTTCGGGCGATTACTATGTGGACATCGACAACTTCCGCGTGCGCGAAACCCCCTCCGTTCC
The DNA here is from genome assembly GCA_964550575.1 of uncultured Candidatus Cloacimonadota bacterium. Classification (GTDB taxonomy): domain Bacteria; phylum Cloacimonadota; class Cloacimonadia; order Cloacimonadales; family Cloacimonadaceae; genus Syntrophosphaera. The sequence goes on along the minus strand of CAZKAA010000079.1, from coordinate 8,532 downwards.
AGTGTTTTCCATCAGCCCGGCGAGTTGGGATTTCGGCATGGTGGAACTCGGGCAAAGCGCTTTACAGCAGTTCACGGTCACGAACACCGGCAGCGGGCTGCTCGGTATAGAAGCAGTAAGTATTTCAGGGGCAGACGCGGAGATGTTCCGGACTGTCAACAATACTTACACCTCACCCCTGGGTCAGAATGAAAGTTTCACTTTTGATGTGGAATTTACGCCCCTTTCGGCTGTCCAGTATGTTGTCACCCTGACCGTGGAAGACGATCAGGCAAAGGCCGCCCACGATGTCCCGCTCTCCGGGGAAGGATATCTTCGCCCCGCCGGTTCGACCTGCGGCAACCCCTATCCCGTGAGCCTGCCCCTGGTCGGCTTCACGGGCGACACTTCGCTTTACGGCGACGACTACAGCAGCACCTGGATCACCCCGAACTCCAATTATCTCAACGGCGACGACATGGTTCTGAGTTTCACGCTGGACGTTGCCAGCACGCTTGCCGGCAGCCTTGCCTCCACGGACGGGGGAACCTGGATCGGTATGTTCGTGCTTGCCGCGGAACCCAACGCCACAACCCCGGCGACGGTCCTCCGCAGCGCGACGTCCTCCGGAAGCAGCGTAACCATGACCCCTGTGGATCTGCAGGCGGGAACCTACTTCCTGATCATCTCCACCTATCCTGATCCGCAGGCGTTTGAGTTTTCGCTGGACCTGAGCGCGACTCCGCTGCCCACCGATCCGGAATTTGCCATAGACCCCGCGAACTGGGACTTCGGCTCGCTGCAGATCAATACCCAGAGCAGCAGGGTGTTCACCGTCACAAATACCGGCGGCGGAACCCTCTTCATCGATATGGACGACGTGGCCATCGCGGGCGCGAACGCAGACCAGTTCACGCTGGATCCGCTGGCGCAGGACATCTCCCTGGACGCGAACGAGACCGCGCAGATCACGGTTCGCTTCGCTCCGACCTCCACAGGAGCCAAATCCGCCGCCTTGCAGATCGTTGATAACGTCGCCGGAGGCAAAACCGGACGCAGGGACGCTGCCAAAGCAACACGCACGGTCGCCCTGAGCGGAGAAGGCATCGACAGCACGGTGTATGAATTCCCGTTGGACGAAGGAGCGGAAGGCGCGAGCTTCCCGCCCGCGGGCTGGGTCGCGCAGAAGACAGGCGGCACCAGCGCCGGTCTGTGGACCCGCGTTTTAACCGGCACCTATCCGGACTGCCTGCCCCGCAACGGCTCCGCTATGGCGATGTTCAACTGCTTCAGCTACCAGTCCGGCACCTCCGGAATCCTCGCCACGGCTCCTCTTAGCTTCGGCGCGGGAGACTATCAGGTGGAGTTCTGGATGTACCGCGACGGCGGATATCCCAGCAGCGCGGACCGGGTCAACGTGTATTACAACACCCAGCAGAACCTGACGGGGGCAACGCTCCTCGGCACAGTCAACCGCAGCCTCGGGCTTGCGCCTGTTGCCGACGAAGCGGGATGGCATGAATACACGTTTCCGATTCCAGGAGCCAAAGGCAAAGCCATCGGCTTCATCGTGTTTGAAGGCGTGAGCGCGTATGGCAACAATATATTCGTGGACGATATCAGGATCGGGGAAGAGCCTTCCACGCCGGTCGAACTGAGTTCGTTCACGGCTCTGGTGACATCCGAAAACTTCGTCAATCTGAGCTGGGTGACCCAATCTGAGACTGGCGTCCAAGGCTATCACATCTATCGCTCCACCTCAAGCGTGCTCTCCAACGCGCTCGCGGTCAGCCCGCTGATCGAATCCCTGAACTCACTTGAGCAGCAGGAGTATCAGTTCACCGACACCGAGCTGTATGAGGACGGGACCTACTATTACTGGCTGGAGTGCGTGGACTTTGGCGGAGACGTGTATTATCACGGGCCTGTGTCCGTGTTTTACACCACCGCCGCCGACGATCCCGTGCCGGAGATTCCGCTGTTCACGCAGTTGCAAGCGGTGTATCCGAATCCCTTCAACCCTGTCGCCTATATACCATTCAGCATCGCGGAGGCGGCTGAGGTGAACTTCCGCATCTACAACTCCCGCGGACAACTTCTGAGAAGCCTCGACCTCGGAACCAGGGAACCGGGATACCACCGGATCGTTTGGGACGGGACCGACGCCAACGGCAAGGCTTGCGGCAACGGAGTGTATTACTTCATCATGAACGCGGGCAAGGACAGCTTCCAGCGCAAGGCGGTCCTGCTCAAATAGGCGCAAAGGCGCAAGACAATATGAGGATCCGGCTCTGCGGGGCCGGGTCCTTTTTTGTCTCTGGATTGGTGAGTGGTGAGTTTAGGGGTTTCTGTCCACGAATTGCACGAATGGACACGAATTATGGTAAGTGGTAAGTGGAGAAGAAAGAACTAGATTCCCCGGTCAGACCACCCCAACGGCCAACCGGCTATTATCGAGAGGAAAAGAGGACTCGGAGAAAAGACTGGATTCCCGGTCAAGCCGGGAATGACAATGATTCGGGGTCGGGTGTTCTTGTTGTTGTCTTTTCTCTGTGTCTCTGTGTTTAAAAAAGAAAAGACTGGATTCCCGGTCAAGCCGGGAATGACAACGGTTTGTGGGGTCGGGTGTTCTTGAGGCGAAAGCCTAATTGACCCGGGCGGGAGCGTCCTTTCCGGTGACGACGGCGATGGCGTTTTCCGCGGCGAGCAGTCCCATCCGGGTGCGCGTTTCCACGCTGGCGGAACCGATATGCGGCAGCAGGACGGCGTTGTCCAGCTCCAGAAGTTCGGGCGGGATATGGGGTTCCGCTTCAAACACGTCAAGGCCGGCGGCGGCGATCCTGCGCTCCCTGAGGGCGGCGATGAGGGCGGATTCGTCGATGATGGGGCCGCGGGCGGTGTTGATGAGGACGGCGGTAGGCTTCATGAGGGCGAGCTGTTCCGCGCCGATGAGATGCCTCGTTTGGGGGGTGAGGGGGGCGTGGAGGCTGACAAAATCGGAGTTTTGGAGCAGATATGAAAGTTCGACGGCTTGCCAGGAGGGAGGCAAAGCGTGGGTATCCGCGGAGGGATCGTGGTAGAGGACGCGCATCTCAAAGCCGGAGGCGCGCTTCGCCACCACCTGTCCGATGCGTCCCATGCCGACGATGCCGAGGGTTTTGGCGTGGATGTCGTTGCCGAGAAAGAGCAGCGGCTCCCAGCCGGAAAACCTGCCTTCGCGGACGAAGCGGTTGCTTTCCACGATCCGCCTCGCGCAGCTCATGATCAGCGCCCAGGCGAGGTCGGCGGTGGACTCGGAGAGCACGCCGGGGGTGTTGCAGACCGCGATTCCCCTCCGGGTGGCGAATTCCACGTCGATGTTGTTGTAGCCCACGGCGTAGTTGGAGATCACGCGCAGCCGGGGAGCGGCGGAAATGAGGTCGGCGTCCACGGAATCCGTGAGCAGGCAGAGCAGGGCGTCGGCATCCGCGATACCGCCGCGCAGTTCAGCGGGGGTGAGGGGCCTGTCCAGTTCGTTGAGGCGCAGGTCAAAGACTTCGGCGAGCCTGTCAAGGGCGGGCCGGGGCAGGATGCGGGTGACAAAGATAATCGGTTTGGGCATTGTTGTCTCCGTTAGGGGCGGGGGATCACGCGTTCCACGGCGTCGTTGCCGACCCAGCCGGAGCTTCCGTCGGCGAGGATGGCGCGGGTTCTATCGTCCCGGGTTTCGCGCAGGACGAGGATTGTGGCTTCGGGCAGCTCGCGGATGGCTTTGTCGCCTGTCTCGGCGGCGTGGAGGCCAGTTCCGCCCTTCATCACCACAGCGCGGGAGTTGGAGCGGTAGCGCCCGCCCTTGACCAGCAGCGCGGCGCCGGAGATCAGGAGCAGCGAGAGCGCGATACCCAGCAGCAGGATCGGCAGTCCGCGCTCTTTGTCCCTGGGGTAGTGGAGCAGCCAGTGGGCGCAAAGGGCGGCGAGGAGGGCAGCAAGCAGGACGAGAAGGGCGAGCCGGTTGAGGTTGAAAAAGTCATAGAGCCCCAGCAGGGCGTGGAGCACGAAGGGTTGGGGCGGTGCTTTGGGGAGGTCGGGATCGAGGCTTTGGACATAGGCAAGGCTCTGGCGGGCAGGGCGATGGGCGCTGTCCACGTTCAGCGCGCGGAGGAAGTGGAGGGTCGCTTTGCCGGAGTCTCCCGCCTGGAAATATGCCACGCCGAGATTGTAGTCCAGATCAGCGTTCCGGGTTCCCCCGGCGGCGAGTTTTTCCAGACGCGCGAGTTCGGAGGCGGGATTTGGGGAAACTCCGAAGAGGGAGCAGATGACCGCGAAAAGGAGCAGCGAGAGGAACCGGCGTTTCATCTGCCAGCCTCCCCTTCGGGGGTTTTGAGGGCTTTGAGAGAGGCAGCCAGGGACTGGAGTTCGGATCTGGCGGAGCCGTCGGATCCGGAGTCAATTTCCCGCGGACGGAAGCGCGATTCCTGGCAGCGGCGCAGGAAGGACTCGAGACGGGCGACGGTGTCTTCGGGAACGCCACGCTCCCCAAGCGCGACGGCGAGTTCGGAGAGGGTGAGCCCCTGAGGAATGGAGAGGCGGGCGGAAAGGAAGCGCAGGAGGGCTTTTTCCGCGGCGGCGAAAAACTCCGGCGACTCCGCGCCGAGCGAAGCGAGATCACGGTCCAAAGCCCTGGCGGCGTTTTTGCTCTCCCAGGCGCGGGGATCGGTCTCGCGGAGGTTCCTTTCCCTCGCCAGCCACCAGGAAACCGGCAATGTGCCGAGCAGGAGGGCGAGGGCCAGCCAGAACCAGAAGCGGGAAGCGAGGGGGCGGAAATCCGGATAGGCGGCGCGGGGCAGCATCTTGCCCAGGGAGGAGGGACGCTTGTTCCCCAGCAGACCGGAGAACTGGGAAAACACGCTGGAGGGAGCGACTTCGAGGGAGAGGCTGCTTCCGCGGAAGGTCCGGTAGGTTCCGCTGGAGGTGTTGAACCAGGAAAAGGTGAAGCCGGGGACGGCAAAGGTCCCGCTGGACTGGGGGAGGAGGGTGTAGACGATGAAGCGGGAGCCGCGGATGGGGTCGCTGAGGTTGTCCTGCACGCTGGGGTCTGAGATCTGGATGCCCCTCACGCGGGGAAAAGCGGGGGCGGAGATGTTGCTGAAATTGCCTTGGCCGCTGAGCTTAATGGTGCAGGTGAGGGCTTCGCCGCGGGTGATTTTTGCCTCCGAGAAGCTTTGGGTGAGGTTGAAGTTTCCCACCGCCCCGCTGAAATCCGCGGGTCTGCCCGGAGGCAGGGGGCGGACGTTGATCCAGGCTTCCGTGGAGGAGATGTTTCTGTCACCGTAGCTGTAGATGCTGTAATAGCTGATGGTTCCGTCGATGGAGGGGAGGCGCAGCCTGCCGGGTTCCTGAGGGAAAACGGCGATGCGTTTGATCAGGGCGGCGCGGTAGCTTGATCCGTTGTAGCTGATGTTCTCATAGTTGAGCACGGTGGGCTGCTCCAGCACGGTCTTTCCGTAGCCGGGGTAGTCCTGTTCGCCGGAGGTCATGAAAGAGCCGATGATCTCGCTGGAGCGCAGGTAATAGGAGACGCTGACCGGTTCTCCCTGATAGGAAGAGCTTTTTTCGGGGATGCAAAGCAGAGAGGGGTTGTCGCGGGGGCGCCAGGGGTCGGGATCGCCCCAAAACCACTGGGCGGAGGCGGTTTGGGCCAGCAGCAGCGCCAGCGGGATCAGGAGCCGGGACAGGGCTTTGCTCACCACCATTTTCCTCTCTGAGGGGCGGGGCTTTTGCCGGGCAGGGCTTTGCGGTTCTGGGATTCCTGCTGGTCGAGGGCGTCGAGTTCGCGGCGGTGCTGTTCGCGCTTTTCCTCTTCCGGCTGGTTTTGCGGGGGTGGAGGCTGGGGCTGGCTGTCATCGCGGTTGTCCCCTTCCTGCGGTTTGGGCTGGTCAGGCTTGCCGGGCGGGGGCGGAGGCTCTTCGCCGGGTTTTTCCTGTTCCGGGGGAGGAGGGGGAGGCGGCTTGTAGCCCTTGCGGTAAAGCACCAGCTCGTAGTTTTTCTTGGCGTCCTGATCATGGGGATCAAGCAGCATCGCGCTGCGATAGGCTACCAGGGCGGCTTCCAGCTTGTCCTGCTTGTAGAGGGCGTTTCCGTGGTCGTAGGGATAGCGGGCCAGGGAGTCGCCCTCGGAGGCTGCCGCGGCGAATCTGCTTTCCGCGGAAGCCCACTGCTCCATGCGGTAGAGCGCGGAACCGAGGCTGTTCTCCGGGATGGGGTCGCCGTCCTTCGGGTCCGCCATGGAAGCCCAGATTCCCGCAGCCCGGCGATGGTCGCCCAGGCTGTATAAACTGTAGGCGAGGACGTGGCGGAAGACGTTGTGGCGAACGAGGGCCTCAAACAGGAAAAATGATCCGACGAGGAGCGCCAGAGCCAGCGCGATGTTTGCGAGGATCTTTCTGCGGGGCGTCTTCACCTGGGCCTCACCTTTCTGCGCACAGGTTGGATCAGCCCTTCCAAAAACAGCAGTAGCAGGGCAAAAAGGGCGGGAACGGTGAACTGCTCCTTGAGCGAATTGAAGTTCCGGGTGCGCTCGCGTTCGCGTTCCGCGGAGAGGATGTATTTGAGGATCTCCTCGAGTTCGTTTTGCGCGGGAGTAACCTGGAAGTATTGTCCGCCGCTGATCTGGGCAAGTTTTTTAAGGCGCGAGGGGTCCATGCGGGTGGTCGCCTGATCGCGCAGGCCGGGATTTGAAATCTGGGCGCCGGACTCTGTGCCGACTCCCAGCACATAGATCGCGGCTCCTGCCGAAGCGAGGTTTTTCGCCGCCTGCTCGGCTTCGCCGGCGTGGTCTTCGCCGTCCGTGATCAGGATCAGGGCGTTGTTGCCTCCGGAAGCCTGGAAACTCTGCCCCGCGAGGGCGAGCGCGGCTCCGATGTCCGTGCCGAGCCTCACCGCGGAATCGGTGTTCAGGCTGCCCAGCACCATTTTTACCGCCGCGTAGTCGTCGGTGAGGGGGCATTCGATGGTCGGCGCCCCGGCAAAGGCGATCACGCCCACCCTGTCCTGCCGAAGGCGGTCGAGGAAGGAGTTTAGGTGAAGTTTTGCGCGCAGGAGGCGGGAGGGGCTCAGATCTGTCGCGTCCATGCTTTTGGAGATATCGAGGCAAATCATGATATCCAGCCCCTGGCTGCTGAAATCCTGGTTATCATAGTCCCATTGGGGGCGGATCAGGGCAAGTATCAGAAAAACCAGGGCAAGGATGGCGAGAATGGCCTTCAAGCCAAGATAAAAAGGCGACTGTCGCTTCAGATACTGGTCGCGGAAGGACTCGGCGGCAAAGAGGGTGAACCTCTTCTCGCGGCGCTTTTTCCAGAGCAGGAGCAAGACCGCAAGCGGAATCAGGAGCAGAAGCAGAAAGAGGTTTTCCGGATAATAGACGTTCATCGGCTCACTCCGGCAGGACCGGCATAACCAGCAGCCGCAGAAGGATTTCCAGAAGGAGGAGGAGGAACGCCGCCCAGAGGAAGGGCATGAACCGTTCCGCCCAGACGTAGGAAATCCGGGTTGTGTATTTAGTCTTTTCGAGCCGGTCGATCTTGTCCATGATCTCGCCCAACTCGTCCTTGTTTTCCGCCTGGGAAGCCTTTCCGGTGCCGGTTATGGCGGCGACTTCGTCCAGGGTTTTCATGTCCAGTTCGACCAGCATCCTCTGATAGCGGGTGCCGAAGAGAGGGTCCTCGATCGGGTAGTTGACATAGCCGTTGGTGCCGACTCCGATGGGATAGACCTTGACGCCGAACTCCCGGGCAACCTGCGCCGCGTGTTGGGGCGTGTAGACCCCTGTGTTGCTGACCCCGTCTGTGATCAGGATGATGACCTTGCTTTTGGCGGTGCTGTCCTTAAGGCGGGAAATTGCAGTCGCCAGACCCATCCCAATCGCGGTGGCGGAGGCAGATTCATTGACGCGGAGGAGGGAAAGCTGTTCCCTCACCGCCTGGTGGTCAAAGGTCAGGGGGCTCTGGGTGAGCGCGTATTCCGAGAATGCGACCAGCCCGAAGCGGTCGTTGGGGCGGCGGGCAATGAAATCCCGGGCGACCTCCACGGCTGCGCCCAGGCGGTTTTTCGGGGCAAAGTCCAACGCTTGCATCGAACCGCTGATGTCCACGGCGAGCACGATGTCCACGCCTTTGAGGCTGAGATCGCGGCCGCCGCTGCCAAACCGTGGCTGGGCGAGGGCGATGACCAGCAGGAGCATGATCATTGCCCGCAGAGCGGGATAGAACCAACGCCAGAAGGGGTTTGTGCCGCCGATCTGCCGCATCAGGCCCAGCCGGGTGAAGGGGAGCTTGATCTGGCGCGGACGTAGAATCCTGAACTGCAGCCAAAGCCAGGCTGGAATCATGAGCAGCGCGAGCAGCCACCAGGGATTGGCGAGCCGGATCATGGTTTCTGGCTCCCGGCGGCAAGCGCCTGGCGGGCTTCTGCGACTTCAAACGCCATCAGCCAGGCGCGAAGCCAGCTTTCGGCACTGCCCACCTCTTCCGCGGAGGGGATGTAGCGGGCGAATTTGACTCTGTCGCAATAGCG
>CAZKAA010000078.1:0-11664 GCA_964550575.1 uncultured Candidatus Cloacimonadota bacterium | reverse complement strand
CATCCGACCAACGGTTTAGGAAACCGCTGCTCTATCCCCTGAGCTACTGGGGCGCGACATCGATGTACAAAATCCCGGGATGCCCTTTTTGTCAAGTTTTGCATTGACAAAAGGGGGCGTTTGGCGGATCGGGTTACCATTATCATTATCGATCAAGGAATTTTTCATGAAGATAGCGATTGTGGGAGCGACTGGCGAAGTGGGCAGAATGATGCTCAACTGCCTGGACGAGTTTCAGGTTCCTGTGTCTGAACCCGACCTATACGCTTCGGCGCGTTCCGCCGGGAGCACCTTGTATTTTAACGACAATCCTTTGCAGGTCAAGCTTCTGGAAGAAACATCGCTGCTGCGCCATTACGACTACGTGCTGTTCTCAGCCGGAGCAGGCGTTGCCCGCGGATTTGCCCCCATCGCTGCAGAAGCGGGCTCCGTGGTAATAGACAACTCGTCCGCTTTCCGCCAGGAAGAGAACATACCTTTGATCGTGCCGGAGATCAACGGCGATCTCATCGCCGGCTACCGCGGAATCATCGCCAATCCTAACTGCACGACGATTCAGATGGTCCTGCCCCTGGCAGTGCTTGACGGCCTTTTTGGGCTCAAAAAAGTTGTGGTCAGCACCTACCAGTCTGTTTCCGGAAGCGGGCACAAGGGCATTGAGGTTTTGCAGCAGCAGCGTTCTGGCGATCCGGACAAGGGAATCTATCCGGAGCGCATCGACCTCAACGTGATCCCGCAGATCGGGGCTTTTCTGGACAGCGGATACTCTCAGGAAGAAGAGAAGATCCACTTTGAAACCCGCAAGATACTCCGCCTTCCGGAACTAGAGGTCTGCGCAACAACGGTGCGCGTGCCAGTGGTGTTTGGCCACAGCGAAAGCATCTATGCGGAGTTTGAATGCCCGGTCGATCTGAAAGCGGCAGGGGAAGCGCTGTCCAGAGCGGAATCCGTGGTGTTTGACGAGAACAGCTATATCACGCCCCGCGAACTGGGTTCCTCAAATGACAGCCACGTTTGCAGGCTGAGGATGGGTACCAGCCCTAACTCAGTATGTTTCTGGAACGTTGGCCACAATGTGCGGCTAGGGGCGGCGACCAACGCGGTGCGCATCCTGGTACGCCATGCCAGGGAAGCGGGTTGGTTATGAGCCTGGATTTGATTTCTATCCGCAGGGAATTGCACCAGATCCCAGAGCTTGCCTTCCAGGAACACCGCACGCGAGACTTCATCCTGAACCGCCTGAAAGAGATGCAGGACCTGAAAATCCACGAGTTTGCGGGCAGTACCGGCCTGCTGGTCGAGTACAGCCGCGGAGAGGGGCCTTATCGGCTGTTCCGGGCTGACATGGATGCCTTGCCGGTCACGGAAGGCACAGGCTGCGGTTATTCGTCGCAACATCAGGGTTTGATGCACGCCTGCGGGCACGACGTCCACATGACCGTGTTGCTGGGTTTGATCGAATCCGTCCTGAACGACCGGCTTGAGCGGAATCTACTTTTCCTCTTCCAGCCGGCGGAAGAAGGACAGGGCGGAGCGGAATCAGTTTTGGCCGAAGGCTTGATTCAGTCCTTTACGGTGGACAAAGCCTATGCGCTGCACGTCGGCAGCGGAAAGCCGGTGGGAGAGATATCCAGCCGGGCGGGAGTGTTTTTCGGCATTCCTCAGGAGTTTGACGTTCGTTTTCTGGGTAGATCCGCGCACGCCGCCTTTCCCGAACAAGGCGTAAATGCTTTACAGGCAGGAATGGAATTCCTCAGGCTGATGGAGGATGGCATCCAGAACCTGGCACAACAGGAACGGGTTATCTTCCACGCGGGCAAGATGCAGGCGGGGACTGTCCGCAACGTTGTCCCCGACCTCTGCGTGATCGAGGGCACCCAGCGCAGCCTGAAAAAAGGGATTAGGGACAAAATCAACGAACTGATTCTGGAAAACAGCGCCAAAGCGGCAGCCAGGACCGGAGCGGAGTATGAAGTGGACTTTCTCTGCACCTACGATCCGGTGGTCAACGACGCTGGCATGGTGGATGCCCTGAAGAGGGTCTGCGGTGAGTTGAACCTTGATTATCGGGAGGCTGAGACCGCGCTCACAGGCGAGGATTTCGGCTTCTTCACATCCCTGTATCCGGGTCTGTTGTTCTGGCTGGGTTCAGGTTGCGACTATCCCCTGCATTCGGACAGGTTTCTGGCTGATGAAGCCTGTATCCCGGTTGGAGTTAAAGTTTTCAGGGCTCTGGCAGAGCTTTGATCAGCGCAGCAGCGCGATCTTTCCGGCGCGTCTGTTCCCCTTGTCGTCCGTAACCACAACGAAGTAGATCCCGCTGGCGCATTTTTGCCCCTTGGCGTTTGTTCCGTCCCAGGAAAAGCGGGAAAACGCGTTCTCTTCCAGAATTGCCACCAAGGCTCCCGAAGCGTCGAAAATCCGGCATTGGTTATTCCCGCGGGGCATGATGTCCGAGGGCGCGTTAGTGATCTGGACTGCAACCCCGCTATCCGGACGGAATGGATTGGGGTAGATCGTAAGGGTTTCCAGTGCTGTCTCCGGCTTGATCGTCCTGCCGATGGACAGCGTGTTCAGGCCCTCAGGGGTTCCGATGAGCAGCAGCCCCTCCGTGGGCTGATACCCGAGCGCGCTGACGTAGTTGGAAAGCAGAGGCGAATTCTCCTGATAGAAGTTTGTGAATCGCTCCGTCTGGGGGTCATACATGCTAAGTCCGTGCTCCAGGCTGCCGATCCAGATGCGGTTGAAGGGGTCGAGCAGGATCGCGGTGGGCGTTGTCCGCACTGAACCGTAAAGCCTTTCCTCATCTGCATAATAGAGGAGGTCGTTGTCCCAGAGGCTGGTTGCGGTGTTGTAGATGAACCTCTTGACAGACGTATCCCATTTATACCAATCGTATTCGTCCCACATGAAAAGCCCGTTGCTGGCGGCGATCCAATGCTGGATACCTTCATACGGGCTCTCCACAGTGACCACCCCATATACTTCGCAGTTGTTGAGTTCCGGCGGAGCGGGCGTCATCCAATGCTCCCCGCCTGTAACCGGGATTGAATCGTCGTTCCATATCCGCAGCCCCGGGTCGTTGAAGGTTCCAATGAAATACTGGCTGCCGCTGTGATAACTGAAGATCACCCGTTGGTTGGCGCTGTTCGGCACCAGGAACGAGCCTGCCAGGCTGTCGGAAGGAGTCAGAACCGTGACGCCGTCGTCGAAGCAGGAGACGAACATATTGCCATGCTTGTCCACAGACATATGCAGCGCCGTGTTTCCCAGCAGGCCTCCGGTGCCGGGAATCACACCACCCCAGGTTTGCGTTTCCTCATTCCAGGGACGCATGCCAAAGCGGTCCAGATACTTCCATGCCCCGTTGGCGCTATCGAAGATGGACACCCCGTTTCGCCATTCCTCGGGGCTGTTGTCGTTGACGTCGTAGGTGCCGAACCACTTGCGGTTATGGCTGTCCACAGCAACGGTGTAGATATTGTCCGTATGGATCGGGCTGTTCGCGGTGGTAAAGGTCTGCCAATCCCCTTCCAGATAGCGGCTGGAGCCAAGAGCGCTCTTCTTGAGGGGGAACGTGTTCAGATTTCCGCTGGAAAACCAGGCCGCATGGTCTTCATCGACAGCGATGTTGCGGATCTTGGGGAAACCGATGGAGTTCGGCACGAACTGGTTCCAAAAAACTATATCCGATTCGCTTCTCTCAGCCCAGACATGCGGGCTGCTGAAGACCCCGTCGCCCCAAGTGCAAAGGTAAACGACTGTCCCGCTGGGATCTCCGGGAATGATCTTGCTGACGCATTTTTCGCCTAACCCGGACTCCAGTTTCGCCCAGTGCTGCGCATAACCGTCTGCCCAGATACAAGTAATAAGCGTGTCCGACTCCGTGGTCAGGGATTGAAAATCCTCGTCCCACTCCCCGTATGAGATCCAGACGCGATCCATGCCGTCGATGCAGGCATTGGCTATGATATACGGACGCACGCCTTCCGCTGGACCATAACTTTGCCAGCCGGGAATCCAGGGATCGGTGGAACGGAGGTGGGCAGATGACGGAGTTGCCAGCAGCAGCTTGTCTTCATACACGGAAAGCTTGTTTTCGAATCCTGCCGGAAATGGCGTGGTTTCAAATCTGTGCCAGGCGGAATCGACGTCCAGGGAGTCCAAATGCACGAAGTTGACTCCCGCTGTCGTACTGAGAAACAGGTAGTTGTTTTCCGCCAGCACCATGGCGTCGATCTGGTTCGCCAACAACCCGCCACCGGTCGATTGCGACGTATATTGGTGCAGCAGCAGGGGGAAGTTCACGCCTTCCAGATAATAATAGGCAGCCAGGCCTCCGGTCGTGGCGACGAGAATCTCGGAGCCGTATTCGACGATCTTTTTCACATTGTTGGACGGCAGTCCGAGAGACGTGTCCAATTGCTGGACGCCCTGCGGATTAACGATGCTGATGCCGTCAAAAGCGCTGCCGAACCAGATGCTCTGGGATTGGGGGAAATACTCAATGTTGCGGACATCATTGGACGCCAGACCGTTGGCGGTGGTCCAAACCTGTTTTTCCTCAAATCCGTTAAATGGGGTTGATCCGTTCGGATTGCCGCCGGGGCTGATCTTCAGCACCCCACCCCAGGTGGAAACCAGAAACTCCCCGTTCTCGTTATGGAGATTCATGAGATCATAGACATGAGAGGTGTTCGTTACGGTTTGCCAGCGTGCGGCGGAGAGCGCGAGCATCAACCCCGCAATAATTATGGTCAGGATATAGTTTTTCATTTTTTCTTTCCTTGCCTCATCAGGACATAGGCGATCACCACCGACAGGATTAGCAATCCAAGCAGCACCAGGAACAGGATCTTCTTGGAAGAGAAGGAGAAACCGATGGCGATCAGCCCAAACAGCAGAGTCACTACGTACACGATCAGGGATATCGCGCGCTGTGAGAGCCCCAGGCCCAGCATCGCGTGGTGGATATGCGCCTTGTCCGCGGAGAAGATCGAACCCATGCGCAAACGGCGGAACACCGCGAGGCTGATATCGATCAGAGGGATTGCCAGCGCCGCGAGCGGCACCAGCAGGGTCATGGTCGTGATTCCTTTATACTGCTGCGTTCCCGCTGTGGAGACCGCAGCGATGATCAATCCGTTGAACAAAGCGCCGGTATCGCCCAAAAAGATCTTCGCCGGTGGAAAATTGAAGCGCAGAAATGCCAGGTTGCCCGCCAGGAGAAAGGCGGAAAGCGAACCGACCAGGAAATTGGTTTCCTTGAGTCCAACCAAAAACAGCACGCCGCAAACGATCACGCATACGCCCGCCGCCAGTCCGTCAATCCCGTCGATAAGGTTGATAGCGTTCAAAACCACCAGATACCATATCACAGTCACGGGAAACGACGCCCAGCCGAGAACGATTTCCGCTCCCAAAGGGTTTGTCAGCGAAACAACTTTGAAGCCGATCAGATACATCAGGATCCCTATGCAGGTTTGCCAGATCAATTTGTATCTGGGTCTCAATTCAAAACGGTCGTCCATCAGACCCAAACCCAACACGATCGCTTCAACTCCGATCAGTTTAAGCAACATCGGCCCCTGAAGGCGGTTTAGCAGCATGAAACCCATCACCAGCTGCGCAATAACAATCGGCAGGGCAAAGGACAACCCGCCCGCTTCAGGCCTGGCTTCCGTGTGGATCTTGCGATCGCTGGGCTGGGCTACGATCTTCCATTTCTGCGCCAGCCGGATGTTCAGCGGAACCAGCAGATAGGTGGTGGTGAAAATTCCCAGCGTGAGCAGGGCGACAGGGATGATCAGATGCCAGTTCACAGCTCTTCTCCGCTGGGATCGGCTTCTCCCCGGTAGATCTGAAGGTAGCCGGAAAGCATCATTTGATAGTTCGATACGATGCGGATGCGCTGAAGTGCTTGCCGGCCCATCTGAAAGGCTGCGAGGGTGTTCTGCGCCATGCTGGCAAGGCATTCCGCCAAAGCGTTGTGATCGTCCAGTCCGATCAGCCAACCTGTTTCAGGTGTAACCAGTTCCTGCAGGGCGGGAATCCGCGAAGCCAGCACCGGCAGTCCGGAATACATTGCCTCGATCACGCTCAGAGGCTGCGCTTCCCAGCGCGAATAAAGGATGAAAGCGTCATACAGCGGCAGCCATTTCTCGATTTCGCTATCCCAGCCGGGAAGCAGGATCCGTTCGTTCAGGCCGTGGCTGCGCACGATCTGCCGGCAAAGCGAAAGCAGTTCGCCGTCGCCTGGCAGGATAAACTTCAAGCGCGGTTCCGCTTTGCATGCACGGCAGGCGGCGCCGATCAGATTGACCACATTCTTCTGCTGGGAAAAGCGCAGGGCGGAACCGACCACAAAGTCACGCCTGGCGGGATCAAAAGTCCGCTGTTCCGCGATCTGCTCAAGTTTGGCGGTCAGCCTCGGAGGGAGCGCGTTATAAACTGTCACCGCCTGGTTCGGGTCCACCAAGCCAAGCCTCAGGCATTTTTCGCGATCTGAGTTATTGACGAACACCACAAACCGGCAAAAGCGGTTGGCAAGCCGCTCCAGAAGCTTATAGATGGTTTGGCGGGCGAAGCTTTGCTCATCCTGAAACGCTGTTCCGTGCGCGGTATGGAGGATGAGGGGAGTTTTTGCAAAAGTCGCGGCGACCCTGCCCAGCAATCCTGTTTTGGATGAATTTGTGTGCACGATATCGAATCTGTGTTTACGGAACTTGAGCCACAACTCGGCAAACGCCGGCAGGTCGCGCCAGGAAACCGGATGGCGCAGATTCCTGACGGGAAGGAAATGATAGCCCCGCGCCAGAACTTCGTCCACCAGTGCCCCCCCTGGCTGGCAGGCAACCCAGATCTCAAACTCGTCCGGATCAAGCCCCTCCAGCAGGTGCAGGCTGAAGTTCTGCGCTCCGGAGAGCAGGGGCAGCAACTGCAAATGCAGCAGTTTCTTCAAAACTCTCCGCCCATGCGGATCATGGCGATCGAACCCGCCTTGATCTTGCTGAAGCGAATCAGATTGCCGTCCCGCGTGTATTCCGGTCCTTCGATTTCCCGGATCCTCGCTTCATTGAGCACCTGAAGGCTAAAATCGTTCAGATCGTCAGGGAAATAAACGCTGATCTCCTGATCCGCCTCTTCGATCGTCACTCTGTTGCGCTTTTCCCACCACGATGCGATCTCCTGCGCGGTGGCGACCCAGGTGTCAGCCGTCTTGATAAGTTCCAGCAGATAGGTGTAGAACCTTTTGCAATAGCGAATATCGGCATAGGAAGCGAGGTTGAGGTCGCTCCCAAATATCCCGTGGTAGCGGAGTGTGGTCTGAAAAACCCTTTTCAGAGTCGCTTTCGCGACATCAGGCTGGAGAAATTTGTTGTTGCCGAGCTTCAAATGCCCGTCCTGGAAAACTGTCGGAAGTTCCCAGAAATCCGCTTTCAGCCCCGCAATCCAGGGTTGATAGGGAACTGAAACCCCGGAGTAGAAGCCCGGCGTATCCTGGCAAGCGGTGCTTTGGCTGAAAGCGGGCGAAAGCTTGGTATGCAATTCCCGCAGGGTTTCGTTCACCCGGTACTGCAACTGCCGGATTCCCACCTGCTCCTTGTGGAGTTGGTGGAGCATGATCTGCTTGAGCGCCACGGCTTCGTCCCGCGTAACCTTGTCCGGCGTGATCAGATAGGCGAGGTCGTGACCCTCGCGCTGAAGCTGGCGTAGCTCCTCCTGCAAATCCGTGTCGTCCAGGTTGTAATTGATATAGTCATTCTTTTCCGGCGCGATGAACCAGGTGCTGCGGCAACCTGCCTCTTTTTCCAGCTTCCGGTAATCGTCGAAATTCCAGTAGAGTTCGTAGTTTGTGAAGAGATAGCGGAATTTGCCCGCCACCGTGTGCCAAAGCTGCCGCCAACTGAAGGTGAAGAACATCACCAGATCCGATGCCACGGACAGGATCAGGGAGGAATAGTTCCACTTCTGCAGATCGTCCACACTGTGGGAAAGCGTGACCGCTCCCTCCTGCGCCTTTGGCCAGTACTGCTTCTGCGCGATAGGGACTCCCCGCGAGCGTGTGTGTTCCTTGATCATGCTGTCAACCAGCCACAGCAGGTTATCCACATAGGGCGTCTCCCGGTTGAACTGGCTGGCTTCGTCGGGAAAATAGTCGTCTTGCTTGCGCGCGTTGTCGATCAGCGGCTCCAGGGCGGCAAGGTGGAAGAACACGTTGCCCACCAGGTCAAAGTTGATCTTGCCGGCATGGATGGACTTCTCGGAATAGTTCTCCGCCGGATAGTCGAATTTCCGTACGCTGATCACCGGTGTTTGGGAGAGCAGCTTGATTGTTTTGATGGACTTGCGCAGCTTCTCCGGATTGTATGCCTTGGGTTCGTAAAGATCGGGGTCGCTCTGGATGAAGATGGTAATATAGTGTTGGGCGATGCTTTTCAGCTCTTCGAGGGTCGGATCGGTGTATCCGTAGATAAAGAGGATGTCATTATCTTTCAGTTTCCCGGTGTCCGAGATGAAGCAAAAGCTGTATCCAAGTGTTTGGAAAATAAAGCTGAAGGCGTACTTTATCTCGTGTCGGAAGCGTTCGAGCTTATAGTCCAGGAATATCGAGATCATGTCGTTAATGTACCGCCAATTACTTTTTTTTTCCTTTAATTTTCTTTTTTTCCCTCTGTCAAGTAAAATCCATAGCTTGCCTGCGAAAAGCGTCATCCGGATCGCCCGGCGGCATCAGGCTGCCTTCACGCGCGCTGAAGCGGAAATTGCTCTGTGAATCACTCGCTTGCGTAAAAAAACAGTTAAGACGCGAAAAACCATGATGCTTAACTGGCTGGATTCCAAACGCGTAATCTCCTGTCCCTCAATCCGCTCCCTTTATCATCTCTTAATCACTTCTTTATCACTAGTTAATCACTTCTTAATTGTTAAGGCTTGATTAAGAAGTGATAAAGAAGTGATTAAGAGATGACAATAAGGGCGGCTGTGGTGATGAAGGGAGATTATCACCGGCATGATGACCGGCTCAATGAACATCGCTGCGATGTTCTGCAAGATGCAGATTGGACCCTAACTTGAATTCTTCCTATGTTGTTCTACCGAGCAGATTCATATGACCTGAAAGTGAAAACCAGCCATTGCTGCTTATCCTGCGCTTTTCACAAGTATTAGTGGGATTCTGGATTGATTTTAATCAATAGAACTGCGAGCGAGACGAAACCCGTTCAGTTGTCCTGCCGGCCAGGCGTAGGCTGATGAGCGGTACGACACCGTGCATTGGTAATCATAACTGCCCCAAGCGCCTCCTCTCAAACGCCGGCCATTACCGGAGACAGGTCCGGTTGGATCAGTTTCGCTTCCCGTGGGGTAATCCTGATTGGCGAAGTTGAACTTGTCCCAGCACCACTCAAAAATGTTACCGCTCATATCACAAAATCCAAGTTCGTTAACGCGCTTAAGCCCAACTCGTCGGGGGCTGGAGGCGATGTCGCGATACCATCCCACGAGGCCAAGGGTATCGGAGCCGCTATAAACATGGGCTTGGGTCACGTTGCCGCCGCAAGCGGCATACATCCATTCCATCTCTGTGGGTAGGCGATAGCCGGAAACGCTGAAATTGCATGCTATAAGGGCGTGATTGGCCCAGGCTGTATTCCAGCCAGCCGGCCAGCCATCGGGATCTGTCCCGTAGGAACCGTAACTGTAGCAGGGCGCAAGGCCCTCTTGCAAGCTCCGCCTGTTGCAGTATTCAATGGCATTGAACCAAGTGCAGTAGTATACAGGTTGATTCGGATCGGAACCCGCGGGAACCCCGGAAGGCAGCCAACCCATCACAGACTCGAAGCCACCCAAGGTAACCTCATATCTGTCAAGGAGAAAGGTTGATAGCGTAACGGTGTAGTTCGGCACGGGTATGAAAGTTCCGCCTTCTACAGTAATAAACGCAGGCGGAAGTAGCGTTACTGAGGTAACGTAATAAAACTGAGCGGGTTCGGTCACATTGAACCAGGTGCTGGTGACAGTCACAAAATCAGGGATTCCCCAATCGGGGTCGTTCGGAGCTAAAGGCAGGTCGGCCCTATAAAGATAATAGCCAACTGCCTGAGGATCGGCAGTCCAGTTTAACCTCACCGCGCCGGCAGCTTCCTGCTGGATCTGAAGGTTGAGGTCCGTTCGCGAAAGGACAGTCAGCTGACGGCTCTCAAACTCAAAGACCTGGGTTGTCACGTCCGGATAAACAGACGAAAAAACCAAGACCGGAAGCAAAACGCCCAAGAGCAATAATGAGCCCTGTTTATTCATGATTCCCCCTATGGTTTGTTAGGTGCAACATATTGTTAAACTAACCCTTACGGCAACAAACTGATTATACATGTGCGCATTCTTTGTCAAGGATTAATTCTTTTCCCCAAGTTTGAACACTCAGGAGACGCATGATATTGGAGGATCCGTAAGTATTGGGAATCCAAATCAATCATGACATAGGCTTGGATCCTAATCGAACGAATATTGCCTACCAAGGAAATCTGGACAAAATACTAATAAAAGGAACGATAATTGCACAAATAATCCTGAGAGATCGGAACTGGTTGATTGACAGCTATCGTGAGGTCGGCGAACCAGCCCGATCGAATCTTTCATCCGGCCTGGCAAGCCCTACATGCCGGCCAAGGATGCGCGAATGGACTTTTTATACTTTTGCTGCCAGCTGGATCGAGACTGGCTAAGGGATACACAATGAAGGAAAATCGCGTAGCAGTCATTGCTCTGATGATGTTTGGGTTTGGCGCGCTTCTGGCGCAAGGCAGCCTTGCTGACCGCCCGTTCAGAGTGACGAGCGGAAGTTCGGACAAGATCGTTTTGGAACTCAACAGCCCAGCCCCGCTCATCGAAAAGGAGCGGTTCAACGGAGCAGAATATGACCGCATCAGCATGGAGGGGGCGGAACCATCGGCGGAGGAGGGCTGCCCGGAACTTCCCGTTTATGCGGGCATGGTGGCGATCCCGGAAAACGCGAGATACACAATAAGCTATGAGTATTCCGGGGCAAGGGAGATTCCGAACATCATGCCAAAGCCCGTGTCGGGAGACTCCCCCAAGGGCTCGGTACTTTCCGCCGCGTATTTCGGCAACGCGAGATATCCCGCGGAGCAGGTGACCGCTTCCGGCGACGCCTACCTCAGGGATTTCAGGGTGTTGCCACTACAGGCGTGCCCACTTTCCTGGGATCCGGCGGAGAACATGCTGACGCACTACGGCTGCATCCGCGTCACCATTGACCTGTCCTATCCGGAAACAGACAGCGAGCCGGTTCCTTACACCTCTTGCAGCCAGGCGTTTGGCGATCTCTACGAAGCGCAGATCCTGAATTTCGCGGATTACCGCAATCTCATCACAGCGCCCCGCAACGCGCGCGTTTTGATCATTCACGGGGAATACAACAACCAGACCTTTCTTAGCAAGCTGAACGAGTTCGTGACCTGGAAGCGGCAAAAAGGCTTTGAAGTCGACGTTGCCAGCACCGCTGTGGCGGGGAACTCAAACACAGCGATCAAGAGCTATATCCAATCCAGATATGACAACTACGCCACCCGCCCGGACTTTATAATCCTGGTGGGAGAGATCGGAAGAGCACACGTCTGAACTCCAGTCACCGCTCATTAT